>CAUQBS010000039.1:0-2948 GCA_963516485.1 uncultured bacterium | reverse complement strand
ATATAGTACTCAGATTAGTCAGACTTTTGTGTATCCAAGGTTTTTAAAATATTCTTTCATATTATGAATGATCTCTCTAAGAAAAGAGGATCTTTCATAATTTGTTACATAGCCTCCGAAGTTTTTATAGAAGTTTTTTATAGCTTGGTGAAAATTTCAACTATTCACTCGTGGTCTGATCTGTTCTTCAATCATTTGACTGGCAAGAAGATCTGGGATCTCTCACTCTAACCCGTATCAGACAATAATTCTTATTTTTTTCTCCTCAGTTGCAATAGCTAGTAGCAGTCCATCATTTCTCTCTTTATCTCAGATTTTATTTTCATTAAAGGCTTTAATTGCGATATCAAAGAGCTCGTTTCCTTCTCTATTAGGGAAAAGGAGTGTTACGATTTGATGCCCAGAGTTTTGTTCAATAGATTTTGCTAGCTCATTAAGTTCTGAGAATTCATTCTTTGTTAGTACATTTGAATAGTCCTTCACAAAATACTCAAATTTGGGTAACTCCATTGGATTGATTGAATCAGCTGAAGTAATATCAAAAAGTCCTATCAGGATGTATAAGATAAAAAGTCAGATTTTTTTCATTTTTGTATTGTGAGTTAAAGGCTATTTTTAGAAAAATCTATAATGGGTATTTTTGTGTTTTTGGGTTGAGAAATATCTTTTTTAGACTCTCTTTTGAGTGGCTTGAGTGTTAGAAATTTTGCAAGATTTTTGATCCCAGTGCAAATCAAGATCGCGAAGAAAGTATTTACGACTAGATGCCAGAGGTAACTATTTGAAATACTTCTAAAAGCGAGGGTAAAAAAATAAAAAAAGATCAAGATAAGTAAAATATCTACTGCATATGCTGCTCCTCTTCCCCGTCGCGGAAGCTGTTCTATTTCATTGCTGGAATTTTTTTCTCTTTCTTGTGCTGATCCTTTGATCTCAGTTATGATAAGCATTCGAGCCGAGATAAAAAATGGTATAACAATGGCAAGAAATGATAATCCATTTTTTTCAGTGATGAAATTAAATCTTGTATAAAAATCTGGGGTAAATGTGTAAAAAAAAGCGAAAAATAGTAAAATACCTATACTTCGTAGTCTGATTTTGCATCTGAGTTCGTATCTTTTTTTATCTAAAATGAGATAGAGGATTATTCATATTGTAACTGCAAAAATTAGTATTCGCCATTCGTAATATTCAGAGACGATTCCTTTCCGTGCATTTCGGCTTCGAGTTGTCCAAGTTTTTTGTTGTTCTTCTGCTAAAAAGTAGAGAAAGGCTCAAATCCCTCCAAAAATGATAATATTTTCTAGAATTGTTGTTCAGATTTTTTTCATTTTTGCATATTTGAGAAATAAATATATTTTTAGTCTCCAGCACCTCAACCTCAGCTACTTCCTCCTCCTCAGCTGAAGGAATCAGAGCTCGAACTCGAACTACCTCCTGAGTCTGATCATGATCGGTCTGATCTTCATCAAAAGCCTCCGGATCATCTCTTCATTTTTCTCGGAAAAATGTTTGCAAGTGTTATGAGAAATCATATTGAGAAGAAGATTCCTCCCCAAAGAAAGGTTGATAAGATTCTTAATAATCGTCCAAGTTCTCCTAGAAGGACTGCTGAGATTAGAACCAAACAAAATCAAATCATATTAATTGCAAATCATCGGAATCCTATCTTGTTGCAGGCTTTCATGACTTTAGTATTTTCGTATTTCCTCTTTAGTTCTTTTCTTTTTTCTTTTGAAATAAATGAGTTTATTATTATGGGGATTCGTCCACCTAGAAAGAAGAAATATATTCATATTGTTCGTACTCTCTGACCTATATTTTCCAGATCATGGTATTTTTCAGGAGTCAATTGATTTGATCCTTCTGATCTATTAAAGATGCCTTGTTCTTCAGTGCTGTTTTCTCTATTTAGATTTTCAGGTTCATCTAAATATTCAGGTAATTTCTCATAAAACTTTTCCACGGCTTCATAGAAATTTCCTTTTCTAACTTCTGGTCTGATAATTTCTTCTATGATTTTGCTTGCTAGAGCATCAGGAATCTTTCACTCTAGTCCATATCAGACCATGATTCTGATTTTCTTTTCCTCAGTTGCAATAGCTAGTAGAAGACCATTATTTCTCTCTTTGTCTCAGATCTTATTTTCATTAAAGGCTTTAATTGCGATATCAAAGAGCTCGTGCCCCTCTCTATGTGGGAAAAGGGCAGTCACGATTTGATAGCCTGAGTTTGTTTCTATATCTTTTGCAAGCATTCCGAGTTCAAGTCTCTGTTCTTCAGTGAAAATATTTGAATAGTCATTTACAAAATGCTCAAACTTTGGCAAATTCATGGGATCTATTGCACTTGCTGAGCTGAAGCTAGAAACGAGTGCTAATATTCACAAGATAAAAAGTCAGATTTTTTTCATTTTTGTATATCAATCAAAAGTTAAACTCCAATTCTGAAATAGATTTCTTTATCTACTAGTTCTCTTTTTGTCCCTCGTTTGAGTGAAGAAATCTGTTTGATAATCTGAACTTTCTCAGGTGGATTTTTTGCCTCAAGTACATAAGGAATCTTTGCCTTGAAACTGAATGGTCTGGTTTGTTGGTTATTGATTGAGATTTTGCAGGCTCCCATAAAGGCTTCTGTTGAAGTAAGATCGGTTTGCGAGAACTCAGGCTCAAATTCTTTTGCGAGGAATTCGGCATCAGGAGCTCCAACTTTATAGACGAACATATTTCCAATATTTCCGAAAATAGTTTTTGAGAGATCGAGCTCTCCTCAGAGTCCTCCTTGTTTGAGCTGATCTGTATACTGGTGAGCAACAACAAGTCCGAGTCTATATTTTCTTGCTTCTGACATTATCGATTCAAAGGATTGAGAAACATAGTTTTGGAACTCATCTACGTATAAGTAATGTGGAACTCTGTCTTTTTCCTCAATTTTTGCTCTTTTGAGGG
>CAUQBS010000038.1:0-3396 GCA_963516485.1 uncultured bacterium | reverse complement strand
GGTAGATCTTTTGCACACGGATCTGGAGGTTAAGATGAAGGGAATTGAGCTTGTGAGGATTGGTTGAAAGTGGGCTCAAGTGCTTGGGTATCAGAATATTAGACTTTATGAGGTGATTGATTTTGAAAAGCCAGGTCGTAGTATGCAAATGGGTATGATGCCTGCAAAGTTAACTCATACCTTGTTGAATATTGGACTTTCTTATCTAAAAGAGCAAGATAAAACACTGATTTATGATCCTTTTGTTTGAAGTGGGACGACAGGATTTTTGGCTAATTATTTTTGATATGATTTCTTAGGTTGAGATCTAAAACTTACATTTGCTCAAAAAAATATTGATCGATGGCTTCACTGAAAGTGGGCAAAGCCGAATCTGATTTTTAAGTTTTTTATTCAAGATGCGACTCAATCCTTGGTACAGAAGGAGCTATTTAATCAGCAAGTGCCGCTTATTATTACTGAGGGATGGCTTTGACCAGTTATTAAGCAGAGTACTACAGCAGAGGAAGTGAAAGAATATCAAAGATGGGTGAAAAATGTGTATGTGCAGTGGATAGAACAGATGGCAAAAGCTTTTCCGGACTTGCCAGTGATGGTTTTTACGGTGCCTTGGTATCTTGGGTATGAGAACTACCTAGAACAGGAAATTTTGAAGACGGCAAAAGAAGTCTGATTTGAGGCTGAATCTTTACAGGAACTCTATAAGAGAGAGCAGCATAAGGTAGGAAGAAAGATTATGATATTAAGAAAACCTCACTAACAGTGAGGTTTTTTATTAAAGAACTGGTAACATTTTTCTAGGATTCTAAAACACCAGTTAGTTGGAATGAGAAGTCGCTTTGGACATCGTGTTGTATTGAGAGTAAAATGATGTATTGCATAGGTGTTTTTTGTGATTTTCATCTCTTTGGGAGAGTGAAAAAAGGCATAAGGATAAAAATATTCTGAAGGATAAACCGTAAAATTTCAGAGTTTCTGGATTTGATGATTATTTTTCTTGAGTCAGTGTTTTTTTAGAATTTTCTCAAAAGAGTAGGTAATAATGATTCTGGACTTTCTTGTTTCGTAAAAATTAAGAATGTCTTTTAGTATCGGATTTCATTTTTGAGCTCAAAAGATGGATCCTCATACGTAAAATATATCCTGAAAACCTGTAAATCACTTCTGATCAAGTAGAGGATCTAATGATTGTAAAATCTCAACATCTGTATCCAAATAGATCCCTCCCACCTGATAGACAATATCAAAACGTGCATAATCTGAAGCGAAAGCATAATTTTTTTTAAGATATTGTTCATAGAGGTAGGGGGTCTTCTTGATGTCATAGTTTTTTTCATTTCGTTCAATAATCTCATAATCAGGACAATATTTTTTCCAAGAAGCAAGAAAAGACTGAAAATATTCAGGTTTTTCTTTTGTTCAAAACCAAATGTAATGTAGTTTTTTTGGGATCATTATGATTTACTGTGTTGTTTGTAAATTTTTTTGAGAAGGAATTTTCAGATTAGCCTAGATAGTGTTATAGTAGTCAATATTCCGAGTCAGATTCAGAAGATAAGCCATCAAAAATTAGCCTTTGTATTAAAGTATTGACCAAAATAAAATCCAATATAAATAACTACTATAGTTGAAAGGAGGCAGAGTGGAAAGTCTTTTTTTATAAAATCAAACATTTTTACTTTGCTTACTCAGAGGTAGATGAGTCCAATACTTGTGATTGGAGGCGTGTATTTAATGATGATGAGTTTTTCAAGAAGTGGATAATTATCTATCGTTTTTGTTAGTTTTTGAAATGTCGGAGATTTTGCTCAAGAGCGTCGTTTGCTAGGGAAAAGTTTTTCTCAATATTTCCCCAAAAGGAAATGTAATAGATCGCCTCAGAAATCTCAAAACAGTGAAAGGAAAAATAAAAAGGGAATTCAGATTCATAATTGTGGAGATAAAATAGTCAAGGTTAAAATTATTATTGGCCCTTCTAAGAGAACAACTATGGCAATAAGAATATAAAAAATTCGGGTATATTCTTGGTAAAAGGAGAGTGCGTATTCTAACATAAATTATTGATCGAGATATTTGTAAATGGTTTCTAAGGCTTGCTCAGTTTTGATTTTTGTTTTGAATGGCTGAATTTCTGAGAGTTTTGAAATAAGGTTTGAAAGCTGATCATTATCACTTCCGCTAACGAAGTATTTTTTTCCTCACAGATACTCTGATAGATAGAGTTGTTCAGTTTGATTTGGAGTAGGGAAGAGAATGGCCGGTTTTTCTAGTTCAATAAGATCCATTATTGTTGTATAGCCAGCTCTGGAAATGATAGTTTTTGCATTTAAAAATCTTTTGATCTTTTCTTCTCCAGCCAAAAATCAGTAAATTTCAATATTATGTTGTGTATCATTTTGATAATATTCTTTTTGAGTGGTGTCTCAAAGGACGAACACTTTTTTTCATGGCAAAGTTTTTGCTTCATTTAGAAGCTTTTGGATAAAAACACCTCTATGTTGTGCTAGATATCAGCTAATTGTGAAAAGATAATCGATTGGCTTAGATTTTTCTTTATTTTCTTTTCATCAAAAACTTGAAATCACTCCAATATAATTATGCTTAACTTCATTAATTCGACCTGGATGAGAAAGTTTCCCTGCTAAATTGTATTCAGTATCTTCGTAGTCGGGAATAAAGATTCTTGCGAATTTCTGGAAGTATTTCTTATTGAAATAATCCATGAATTTTTGTGAGAAAGAAAAGATTTTTGGAATATGAAAAGAAAGTTGGTGAGTTAGAAGAAAGGATTTAGTTTTCTTACTAAAGAAGCCGTATTTCCCATCTGAAAAAATGAAACTATATTCAGTTTTTTTTTCTAGTTTTTTTAGGAGTTTTTGTTCTCTTCTTATTCTGACGTAGGTTGTTAGAAGATCTGAAATTAACATAATATAGAATGATCGTCAGCTCCCTCTTTCTAGAGCGGGATAATCAATGAGTTCAAAAAATCTGACTTTTTCTCCGTGAAGTTCAGTCTTGAGGTAGTTGAGAGCATTTCCAAAGCAAACAATATCAAGGTGGTAATCTTGTTTTAGATAATGCTTGATGATTGGAAGGGTTCTTGTTGCGTGGCCAAGCCCCAGTGTTGATATGGCAAAAAGTGCCTTTTTCTCCATGCTGTAAGGAGTGAATAAAAACTTTATTTACTATAGTTATTTTTTTGAGATATGCAATAGTGAATTTTATACTAGGAGAGTCGTGTTTTTCTTCTCTTTTAATAGAGCAGGTAACCATATTTTTTGATGATTGATTTTATATTTTCTGTGAGAGATTGGTCGATAGAGGAGCAGAGGAGTGCTAGTCTATTGAGGCTAGTGTTGTGTTTATTTTCTTTTAAAATCTGCTCTAGTACTGAGA
>CAUQBS010000037.1:0-3406 GCA_963516485.1 uncultured bacterium | reverse complement strand
TTTATGCTGCCTGCCCTCCAATCTACAAGTTTTCAAAGGGAAGCAAGCATGTATATGTGTATAATGAGGAACATACCCCTGATATGTACTGATTTGAAACTAATGAAGGAGTAGAAATCCAGAGATATAAGGGACTTGGAGAGATGAATGCTGAGCAGCTTTGGGAGACCACTATGGATCCCTCATCTAGACAACTTAATCAGATTACTGTTGAGGATGCAGAAGAGACTGATAGACTTTTCAGAATTCTGATGGGTGAAGATGTGCAATCAAGAAAGCACTTTATCCTTACCAACGCAAAATCAGTAAAGGGACTTGATATTTAATCACTGAGAAATTTGATCTCAAAAAAATATGAAAAACCTGAATATGAACTTCAGGTTTTTTTTGTTTTTTTCACTCGTGATGGATGATTTTTTGCTCTCTGCCAATGGAGCTTGTGAGTGCAGTGAGACTGAGGGGCCTTGGTATTCACCCCCCTCTGTCGCAAAGCGACATCTCCCCATATCAGGGGAGAAATAGTAGTTTATAAATAAATTTTAAAACCTTGAGATATTCTTTCCTACCTTCAAAAGAACTTATTAAAAATCAGATTTTTTACAATTTTGATGCTGTTTGAAATTTTCTGTCCCCTACTCAGGCTATATTCAGTATAAACAATCGTATTTGGCACCTCTTGATAGACAATCTTATTTTGTGCGATGATATCAATAATTTCTGAGGCATGCTCCATACCATTAAAGGTAATTCTAAACTTTGGTAGGGCAGCTGCTTTGATCATTCTGTATCCATTATGAGTATCAGTCAAAAGTATTCCACTAAAGAATGAAGTAAAAAGAATTCAGATTTTAAGAACAAGTTTTTTACTTCGAGGCATATTTACTGTTGATCCAAGGAATCTTGATCCGAGTGCAATTTCCAAATCAGCATTATTCTCAAAAGCTGAACGGAAGTTTTCTAAATCACTCAAAAGATGCTGTCCATCAGAATCAAAGGTTACGACAAACTTTATCTGAGGTAACTCCTGTTGTACATAGTCAAATCCCGTCTGCAATGCCGCACCTTGACCAAGATTTCTAATATGTTGAATCAAAACCAGATTTTTTGTCTCTTGAAAATGTTGTTTGAGGAGCTTAAAAAGTCAGTTCTGACTTCCATCATCAATAAATACTACAATATTTCAAGTATCAAGCACTTCTTGGATCACTTGGATACAATGTGAAGACTCATTGTAAGCTGGGATAATAAAGGCAATTTCAGCATCTTGTAGAGGTCATCTTACTACCCTCTCCAAAGAAAGGCGCCTAATCAACTCAGTTTGTGCTAGATGAAGCTTGGTATTTTTATTGTACAATTCAAGGACAAAATAAAACAAAAGAATAATTGAGACATACACAATCAGGTCTGCTCCTCTATTGAGCCCAAAGGTGATTCCGATAGCATTGAGCCATTCAATACGGAGTGCGAAGATTCCAATAATACATGATCAGAAAAAAAATAGAGCAAAAGTCGGAAGTCAGATTTTTTTTCTTTTATACACTCTAAAACTCAATATCAAAAAAGCAATACTTACAATAATCAAAAGCAGCTGCAATTTGGTCATCTCTGATGAGAAAAATAAAGTTCACTCCACATAAAATTGTTTGTATTTCTATATACTCTTTTGGAATACTAATGCAAGTAAAAGATAAATCCCTTGTATTCAATGGGGAAAAGGATATAGTAGGAGCAGTTTTTATTTTATTCATTTAATGGCAAAAACTATGAAATGAGTGTGGACAAAAAGGCTTGGGCTAGGAATCGTATTTGTAGTGAGTCTTCTGTTTATCTTCTTTGTAGGAAGAAACTTTAACAAAGAAACTCTCCAGAGAGAACGAGTCTTCACAACAAATGGTATCAACAACTTTAGAAAGGGGCTTGATATCTCAGGAGGAACTAAACTTGTTTATAAAATCAACTATGACAAATACAAGGAAGTATACTCAGACCTTGAATTTGCTGAGGTGAAAAAGACTATTGAAAATGTCATCCTCAAGAATATTGATGGTAGAATTTCTACTCTTGGAGTGAGTGATTACAAAGCATATATTCAGAATTTGAATGATGAAACTCAGGTAGTAGTTGAAATTGGTGGAGTTGCTGATCTTGATCAGGCAAAGGAAATGATCGGTAAGACTGTAGAACTTGAGTTTAAGATCGCAAATGATGAACCAAGAAATGCAGAGACTATCGCTGCAAGAAAGGCTCGTGCTGAGTCTATTAGACAAGAGCTCGTTGCACATCCAGAACAGATGCTTCCTATCTATGGAAATCAGCAAGGAGAAGATATTTATGGAAATATTTTCTCAGGAAATGCAAGTCAGCTTTCATCTATTTATAGTGGACATCTTGAAATATTAAATACACTCCAGACTGGTCAAATCTCACCTCTTCTTGAAGGAGTATATGGAGACAAGTTCGGAACTGGAAGTCATGGACTAAATGGATTCTTAATCTTCCGTGTACTTGAAAGAAATATTGAAAATCAGAATTATGTACTTGAAGAACTTTTCATCAACGATACTGCAAGCTGGAAAGTTGCAAAGGGAAATGATGGAACTCCACTTAACGGAGCATACTTCAACCTTGCAGAAGCAAATGCAGACCTTGGAAAACCAGGAGTAAGTATTACTTTCAATGAGAAAGGAAAAGAAATTTTCTGTCAGATTACTAAAGAAAATAAAGGAAGTACTATGGGAATCTTTATCTGAGGAGTACCTGCAACTATTGCAACTATCCAGGAAGCAATTTGTGATGGAAGAGCTCAGATTTCTGGAGGTTTTGATAGAGAAAGAGCTATCGCTACTGCAAAAGAACTTAACTCAGGAAATATGCCTGCTCCACTCATCTTGATGCAAGAAGAACAGGTAAGTCCTTCACTTTGAGATAGTGCCTTGCAAGGAGCATTAGTTGCAACTGCTGTTGGAACTTTGGCAATTATCCTCTATATGTTCTTTATCTATGGATGGAGAAAAGCGGTAGTTACTACGCTTACTATGATCTTCTATTTTGTAGTGTTATTGGCTGTGATTAAGCTTATTGATTACGCACTTTCACTTAGTGGTATTGCTGCGATTATCCTCTCTATTGGTATGGCTGTTGATGCCAATGTACTTATCTTTGAGAGAATGAATGAAGAAATCAAAGAATGAAAGACTCTAAAGTCTGCAATTAGTAGTGCTGCAGAGAGAAGCTGGTCAGCAATTAGAGATGGTCAGGTTTCTACTCTTTTGATCTGAGTATTGCTCTTCGCATATGGAATCAATATGTTTAAGGGATTTGGATCTATGATCGTATTGACTGCGCTCTTGACCCTCTTCCTCAATGTTCCATTCATTATTGAAGCACTTAAGACAGTGTATAAAGT
>CAUQBS010000036.1:0-3632 GCA_963516485.1 uncultured bacterium | reverse complement strand
AAACCCATTGACAATCCCACTGAAAATCCGGCTTATTTTTCTGCAGCTGAACTCAACCCTGAAGAAGAAGAACACACAAAAGAGCTTCAGAAAATCAGATCCAATAAAAATATTCCAATCAACCTCAGAAGCACTATTGAGGCGAGCGATATTGGGAATGTATTAGCAGACAAGACCTGAATTCCAACCAATATCGTGAATGAAGATGAGGTTACTAAGCTCAAGAGACTCGATGCTGAGCTAAAAAAAGAGATCGTTGGGCAAAATGATGCAGTAGAAAATGTAGTAAAAACTCTGATTAGAAGTAGACTTTCTGTGATCAAAAAAGATAAACCTATTGGTTCATTTCTTTTCCTTGGACCATCTGGAGTTGGAAAGACCTACCTCGCAAAGCTCATTGCAAAGCACTATTTTGGTGATGAGGGAGCTATGATCAGATTTGATATGTCTGAATTTATGGAGAAGTTCTCAGTTTCAAAGCTGATTTGATCGCCTGCTGGATATGTTGGATATGATGAATGATGAGGACTTACTGAGGCTGTGAGAAGAAAGCCATACTCTGTGATTCTCTTTGATGAGATTGAGAAGGCCTCTCCTGATGTTTTGAATATTATGCTCCAGATCTTGGATGAATGACAACTCAAAGATAGCAAGGGAAGATGGATTGACTTCAAAAACACAATCATCGTCATGACCTCAAATATCTGAACTGATGAGTTTAGCAAAAAGAAGACTACTATCGGATTTGATACCTGAAAAGCTGCTGATATTGAAGATAAACAATTTGATGATATCAAGACTAGAGTCTTGGAAGATCTTAAAAACTATATCACACCTGAACTCTCAAACAGAATCGATCATAAAATCGTCTTTAGACCACTAAATAAGGAAAATCTTATCACTCTTTTCAATCAAAAGATCAAAACTTTCCTCGCTGCATGGAAGACTAATGAAAAAGTGAAACTACCTAAATTTAGCAAGGCTGAAGTTGAGAAAATTATCGATAAGATTTATGATCCTCAGTTTGGTGCGAGACCTGTTGAGAGATATATCAATGATGAAATTGAGCCACAAATTATCAATTCACTTTTGAAATAGTAGATCAAGCCTAGAAAACTCCCCTCTCAGGGAGTTTTTTTTGATTACTTTGGGAAGGATACATAGCCTGTCTTCGCGAGGCGAAGCCGTGGCGATCCAGATAGCTGGCAAACCAGTTTAATTTATATCACTTCTCCCCCTATCAGGGGAGATGTCGCTTTGCGACAGAGAGGGTTGATTTCTACAGCCCCTTAGTCTCGCCATGCTCGACAGCTCCCCTAGCAGCGAGCGAAAGCTCTTGTCATCGCGAGTGAGTGAAACGAACGTGGCGATCCAGATAGAAGTCAAGAAAGGAATTTATATTCTCCTAGATTGCGAAGCAACCGCTTTGCGGACATTGCTTCACTTCGTTCGCAATGATGGGTTGAATGCTAAAGTCTCTCAGTCTCACTATTGCTCGTGAACTCCTCTAGTAAGGAACATATGACTTTCCCTTGATTTTATCAAACAAGACGGTATACAAGGGGTATTTATTTTACTATTTTCTACACAATGACTGAAAAAATACATAATGAAGAGCTTAATGAAAAGAAAGCAACTAAGGTTCCTGTTGAAAATGAGGAGGAATCTGATCTTTGATCTCTACCAACTTCATTGATCTTGCTTGGAGCTTCTGGGCTTTCATTCTGGTGATATGCAAACAACTATATCATTTCTATCAGACGTCTAAGCCTCGGTAAGTATTCTTGCTTGATCGTTGGAATTATTCTTGCTCTTCTCGGACTTTACTCACTCTATTTGTATTTTCAAAGGAAAAAGGAAGAAAAAGCTGGTAAATAATAGACTAAATCCTGAATCTTATTTCAGGTTTTTTCTTTTTTAGAATTGTAGAAAAACTAGCAAAAATAGACTTTTCTTGGCTTTGATTTTTGTATTTTGACTTGTTTTTTACTCTGATTTTCCTACAATAAGCTTTGAAAACTCTTTTTTTAATTAACAAAAGAAACAATGACTACCCCAGAACAACAGCACGAATATGACGCCTCACAGATTAGAGTGCTAGAGGGACTTGAACCTGTGAGACAGAGACCTGGAATGTATATTGGTAGTACTGATGCTAGAGGACTTCATCATATGGTACAGGAAATCGTTGATAATGCAGTTGATGAGGCGCTTGCAGGATACTGTAGAGATGTGACCACAATTCTTAATGAAGATGGTTCAGTAACTGTTCACGATAACTGAAGAGGTATTCCAGTAGATATCCACCCTAAAACAGGAAAATCAGCCTTGGAAACAGTATATACAGTACTCCATGCAGGAGGAAAGTTTGACAAGGGTGCCTATAAGATTTCAGGAGGACTGCACGGAGTAGGAGCATCAGTTGTAAATGCGCTCTCTACCTGGCTTGAGGTGACTGTATACAAGCATGGAAAGATTCACCAGATAAGATTTGAAAAAGGGATCCCTCAGGGAGATCTGAAAATCATCGGAGAAACTGATAAGACTGGAACCAGTGTAACTTTTATGCCTGATGGAACGATCTTTGAAACGCTTGAGTTTAGTGAGACAGCTGAAGTCGCAAGAATGAAGCAAGCTGCTTATCTCACTCCAGGTGTTAGCTTCACTTTCAAAAATCTAAAAACCTGACTCATGAGCAGGTTTATGTACGAATGAGGTATCAAAACCTGGCTTAAAAACCTTGTTTGAAATCAGCAGCCCCTCTCCTCTGCTCACTATTTCAAGGCAGAAACTGAGAACTGTCAGGCTGAGATTTCATTCCAATTTGTAAATACGAATAATGATCATACTCTTTCATTTGTAAATAACATCCCAACAAAAGATGGAGGAACTCATATCCTGGGTTTCAAGTCAGCATTATTAAAAATTATGAATGAAATTGGGAAGGAAAGAGATAAAATTGATAAGAAAATCTGAGAATTTCAGTATAGCGATGTTACTGATGGACTCTATGGGATCGTTACTGTAAAAATTCCAGAACCACAATTTGAGTGACAGACCAAAGGAAGACTTGGAAACTCATATGTAAGAGGTGCTGTTGAAGATTTAACTTATGAATATCTCAAGGGATACTTTGCAGAAAATCCTGAAGAATTTGATCGTATATTTGAAAAGATTGATCTGGCTGCTAGAGCTAGACTTGCTGCCAAATTTGCAAAGGAAACTGTGCTTAGAAAAAATGCTCTTTCTGGTGGAGTTTTGCCTGGAAAGTTGGCTGATTGTAGCAAGAGAGGAAGACACTGAACTGAGCTCTACATTGTGGAGGGAGACTCAGCAGGTGGAAGTGCAAAGTCAGGAAGAGACAGTAAGTTTCAGGCGATCTTGCCTCTAAGAGGTAAAATTCTGAATACAGAACAGGCTGTTTTCCAAAAGATGATGGCGAACAATGAAGTTAAAGCGCTTATTACTGCGATCTGATGCGGAATCAAGGATAGCTTTGATATTGAAGGACTTAGGTATGAAAAGGTTATTATCATGACGGATGCCGATGTGGATGGTGCACATATTAGAACGCTTTTGCTTACTTTCTTCTTTAGATTTATGAGACCGCTGGTAGAATGAGGACATGTTTA
>CAUQBS010000035.1:0-4105 GCA_963516485.1 uncultured bacterium | reverse complement strand
CAATAAGCTTGTCTATTGTTTTTTGTTTTTTCTCAGCCATTTTTTTATCAGTTCTTCTGCATAAGATTGCTGTAAGGGTGAGGTATTATAAAGTGTCTCAAGAATAGCTAGTTCTGGTATTGCAATATTAAACTTTTGTGTTCCAATTGAGATCTTGTGGGTAAGTTTATAAAAGAATGGAAACAGATTTTTCTTCTTATTGGTATATGTCTTTAACAGTGCTTGTTTTTCAAAAAGAATTGTTTCTGTAGATTGCTTGCTTGGTGTGACTAGGAGAATTTCCTCTGGGATTGTGTATGAAATTAGTGCGATCTCAAGTGCTTTAAGTCATCAAATATATCGTTTTCAAGGGATGAAATCTTTACAGTGTTTATTTAATATTTCCCAATAGTACTTTTGAGCAATCGTTTCATTATCTAGTGTCTCTTTTGTATTAGCTACGAGGAAAAGATTTTTTTTGAGATTTATGAGATGCCCTCTAAGTTTTAGATAGTAGATAACTTTGTACATTTTGCTTTCAGAATATTCTCCTTCCAAGAGTATCTGAAGTTGATTTTTTATCATCATATTTGTGATGATTTTTCCTTGGTATTTTTGGAGTTGTTCTGCGATGAATTCTAGATTACTTTTTGCCATTTATTAGTTCTATACTATTAAAATGATAAAAAAATTATAGCGATTTATCCAAAAAAAACAAGTTGATTTTTCCAAAAAAATTCTTTTGATTTTTCTATTGTATTTGGCTCAGAAAATCATAGAAATTGAACTGTCATAAATGATATGAAGTTTATTTATCTTACAATACTCTTGCGATGTTTCAGATGCCACTCATTGACTTTTGAGGTACAGATACTAGAACAATTGCAGTTGAGGGGATTAGAGCATCTGTTATGCAAAATGATCAGGGTAAATATGAGGTACTTCTAGAGATTAATTCAAATAAAATGCTGATCGCGATGCAAGGGGCTCTTGATTATATTGAACAATTTGAAATTATTGCAGTGAGAGGATTTATTGAGCTTTCAACATCGTTTATTCAGACAATCAAAAAGTTGGTTTGACATTTGCTTTGTAGATTAGACTAGATAAAAAAAATATAAGAGCTTTTATTCCTCCAAAAAGTAGATTAGACTAGATAAAAAAAATATAAGAGCTTTTATTCCACCAAAAATAAGAGCTTTTTTAATGCTTAAAATTGAATGATGGTTGAAAATCCACAAATGGAGATTATAATTAAAGAGTATTCAAAAAATCCTCTTTGTCATTATGAAATGAAAGATCCTGATATAAGTAGACATGAGGGGAATTTTATCTGCTGAGATGATATTACTGTTTATCTCAAGATCAAGGATGGGAAAATCCTAGAATATAGTTATGATGGGAATCCTAGTACGGTTAGTTTGGCGGCAGCGAGTTTTCTATCAGAATTTTTGGTTTGAGCCACTCTAGACGAGGTTTTAACCTGGAATTATGAAACTTTTATTGAAAAGTGATTTGAAGTTTCTCCAAGAAGAAAGAGAGCAGCAATGATAGCTCTCTTGTGAACTAGAAATGCTATTCATGCCTATCTTGAAGATGGACAAGAAGATGAATTTGATGATTTGATAGATTAAACCTAAAAAAAGTCTTGAAAAAGGGTAGTAGTTGTGTACAAGTAGTGAAAGATGTCTACTGATTTTATTTTCCTTTAAAATGATGTTTAGACTTCTAAAAGAGCTTATCTTAGCCGTTGTGATTAACGCGGGGATCCTTTATGGGCTTAATTATTATCACTTTGCATTAGAGATTAATGTTCAAACTGGGGGCTTAAAGACATTTTTAATCCTTGGTTTTATACTCTGGATTGTCAACTTTGTCTTGAGGAAGATTCTTCATATGTTGGCGCTTCCTCTTAGAGTTTTGACTTTTGGGCTTATTTCGTTTGTGATTAATGTTTGAGTGATTTACTTTTTTGCTTGGTTTGTGAATACTTACTATCATGATTTGGCCACGATTACCTTATCAGAAAGTTACTTTAAGGTATTGATTCTTTCATTTGTTATTACCTTTGTGTATTCATTCCTTTATAAGCTTCTTAAGTAAAAAGCTAATTAAAATACTAGAAAAAATCAGATTTAGATTTCGTTTATATTTGTGTTAAATTATTATGAAAAATTACAGTATTACTAGAGAAAAAGCTGCAATTACGCTTTGAGTTTCTACAAGAACTATTGATAGATATGTTAAAAGCGGAAAGCTCTCTTATAAGAAGATTGCGAATAAGGTTCTGCTTGCTAGAGATGAAATTGAGGCTTTGCAAGAGGAGTTTTCAACTCTTCGCACTGAGGTAACTAGTGAGCTTATTCATGAGGCAACTCCATCAAACCAGCCAACTACAACTAATCCAGTTGCGGTCAGAGCTGATCTTGATCAAGCAATTGATGAAAAGATTGAGAAGTTCTTCTTGATCTTTAAGGAAAAGGATAAAATGATTGAGGAGAAAAATAAGATTATTTTTATGCTTCAGCAGAGGATTTGAGAGCTTGAAACTAAAATTCAGTCAATGATTGCCTTACCAGATTATAATAAAGAAAAGCAGGCTATGATTTTGGAGAAGCAAAAGCTAGAGGAGAAGGTTACTGTACTTAAAGATGCTATTAAAACCGAGAAAATGAAGAGTTTTATTCTTGTGGTTTTGGCTCTAATTTTTATTGGAATTGCCGTATTCTTGCTTTTCAGATATAATATTATTTCTTAATTTCTTATGCTTTCATGAAATTACTAACAAAATTTTTCATTCTTTTGCCCTTGATCTGTTCGGGGCTTTTTTGAATTTCTCATGGATATTTATTTTGACTGAAATCTTTTGATAATTCAGTTGAAAATATTGTCCAAATAGAGAAAGAATTCTGAGTTTTTTTGCCTGTTGTTTCTTTTATCTATGATCCTTGGTATCAGTGGAATGTTCCTTGAGAACTAAAAAAGATAAAAGAACAGCTTGGAGAAAATAGAATTTATCACATCAGTATTTCTCCTAATACTTTTACAGCGCAAGAGGTTGCTGATGGGAAGTTTGATACTGAGTATTTGACTTTTTTTGAGTATATAAAGCAGTATAACTTGAAGGTGATCTTTAGGACAATGCACGAGATGAACTGAGGTTGGTATCCTCGAAGTTCAAATCCAGAAACCTTCAAAAAAGCTTGGATCCATGTTTGGCAGCTTTCAAGACAAGTTGGTTTGGATCGTAGTCATCTCCTTTTTGATATGTCTGTGAATGCATGGGATCTTCCAGCAAAAGATTGAAAAACCTGACAAAAATCAGTTTTTGTTCATTGTACACCGAAGGATAAAGCGAAACTTAAATGTCCAAGTTTTGAAGATTATTATCCTGGAGATGAATATGTGGATTTGATCGGATTTACTTTTTATAACTGGGGGAAGGGGAATAGTAATAGGCGACGATGATCTCCAGATAAGATCGTGAATAATGCAACTTGGCAGACTCTTGAGAGAATAAAGAAAATTTGAAAACCGATTTTTATTGATGAAGTCTGAACTTCTGCGGTAGAATATCCAGAGCCTTATGATTATCAGAGATCCTTGGAGATGTATCAGTCAAATAAAGAGTTAAAAAATGCTTGGCTTGTTCAATTGAGAGAATTTTTGCAGAGAGAAACTAGGATTGTTTGAGCTATTTACTTTAATGTAGATTTGACCAATTGATTGCAGCATCAGATTATAGGGGAGCTTGATTGGGCTGTAATAAATCTTACAAATGGTAAGTTTTATGAGGGGTTCTGGGATGTCTATCAGTATGGGAAGCATGATCTTGGTTCAATACTAGAGTTGTTTTGACTTGATGAGGTGAATTTTGCTGGGAAAAAGGCTTTTGTAAGTCCAGAAATAAAAAGATTAAGTCTTCAGATTGATGGGATCGTAGGTGAAAAGTATAAAACAAAGGAAGAAAAATCAGATTTTTATCTTCTTTTGTCGGGGAATGTTAAGGATAACTCTTCTTTTTCACAGGCAGTTAGATTTTTATCTCAGACCTATGCTCTTTCAGGAAATCAGTTTTCTGGAGCTCTTGCCTCTACTGGTCCCCTCTTATAAGTTGCTATTTAAT
>CAUQBS010000034.1:0-5039 GCA_963516485.1 uncultured bacterium | reverse complement strand
GTATAATCTGGCTCTATATCAAACTTTACCTCTACAACCTCATATAAAGTTTTATCTGCATTCAACACAACAATATCTCATGTATTTCCACTACTTTTATCACAACTATAATGAGATGCCATAGGTTTTAATGCTTTTCCATTAAATCTTTTTAATTCATATATAATACATTCATAGATACTATACAAAGCTACTACAGGAAGGATTGATGCTCATCTACTCTTGTATGAATAAGAAAAATGCTTTTGTAAAATATCTATAATTTCATTGATAGTTAATTTTGATTCTTTCACAATCGGATTAACAATTTGTATTGATTTCTGTTCCTTAGCTTTTATACTAAGTATCCAAATAGCCTTTAGATATTGTTCAGGAGAAACTTCTTTTTCTTCTATATCATCCAAAATACGAAGAAAAGCAGTTTTCACCTTTTTATTATTTATCTTTCCAGGGAAATCCAAATTATATGGGATATTTTGTTCAAGACTTCTTGTTAACCAACCAGACTCTTTCATAGCTGCCAAAAATTGTTTTTCTTTCAAAAAAGGGGTAATATATTTTGTATCAAATGTACGACCACTATAACCATTTTCCATATTTGCCTGATGTCTTCTAACATCTTGTGCTTTATTTAAAATTTTATAAACTAAACTAGTTACTAAAACGGTATAAACCCCCTTTGAAGTTTCCTCTCAATCAACGATTGCTTGTACATATTGTTTTTGTTCATCGTTTAAATCTAAGTCTTCAAGATTATTAACTCATAAACATTCTTGATAAAAACTTTCTAAAAACACATTTACATCCATTTTTTTATCTATATTAGCAGAATAAAATCGAAATTGTTTTATTAGTTCTTTTGCTACCGCTTCTACCATAGGGACACAAATACTATTACCAATTCTTTCATACAACTTAGTATTTCTACCTATTTTTATAAAATCATCGGGGAATCACATAAATTTATAGCATTCGTTCAATGTTAACTTTCTAACTTTATTATTAACATAAATGAAGTACCTCCCACTTTGTTCTTGAGATGCTATAGTAGGATGAATTCCTTTTGCTGAATATATTCTATTTGGTTGTTTATGAACTCTTGATAAATGTTCTGTTCAGTCTCTTACTCCAGAAGTCCTTATTTTTTTATTTCTATATCCGCAAAATATAAGCCCAGACTTTTGTATTTTCAGTTGATTATCCTTAAGTAATATATAATTATCTTCATCAAGATATTCAAAGGGGCCTTCTTTATCTAAAAAATTATACATACTTGAAACTGGATTAGTTTTAACTTTATCAAAATCAAAGACCTTCCCCTCTTTATTTCATATAATTATTATCCTTTCCCTATTCTGAGGGACTCAAAAGTCTTTAGCATTTAAAATTTTATACTTTATAGAATAACCAAGTTCATTTAAAACTTTTATCATTATAAATAAAGTATTTCATTTATCATGTTTTTCTAAATTTTGAACATTTTCTAAGATAAATGCTTTAGGTTTTTTCACTTCAAGAATTCTACAAATATCAAAAAATAAAGTTCATCTAGTTTCATCTCTAAATCCTCTTTGTTTTCCACATATAGAAAAAGCTTGACAAGGAAAGCCTGCGCAAAGAATATCAAAATCCGGAATTTCATAAGGATTTATTTTAGTTATATCACATCTAGGATTATCTCCGAAATTAGCTTCATACATTGTAGAAGCATGTTCATCAATTTCACAACTAAAAATACATTTTGCTCAAGCTTTTTCAAGTCCCAATCTAAATCATCAAATTCCAGCAAAAAGATCAATAAAAGTAATAGGTTTCATAAGATATATTAGGATAAATAGAAGCAAGACAAAGTATACTATAATAATCCTTCTAAAAAATGAAAGTATTTTTTCTTAAATCAACCCCTGCTTCCTTGCAATCGTCCTCGCAGACTCAGTCAAATATTTCTTTCTAATTCTAATTGCCTTTGGCGTGATCTCAACCAGTTCATCTAGTCCAATATAGCCCATCGCCTGCTCCAAAGACAAATGCACGATCGGATCAATTCTCATCGCTTCATCATTTCCAGAGTTGCGGACATTATTCATTTGTTTGTTGATGGTGAGGTTTACGGTCATATCTCCTCCTTTCAAATGCTCCCCCACGATCATTCCCTCATAGATTGGCTGCGCTGGGTCTACAAAGATTGGTCCTCTCTCCTGGAGTTTGAAGATTCCATACATCATTGCTTGTCCTGTGGCAGACGAAATCATAGATCAGACTTGTCTTTTTACAATTTCTCATTTAAACGGTTCATAGTGAGAAAAAGCTGAATACATAATTCATTCTCCCTTGGTTGCGAGGATAAATTCCCCACGAAATCCGAGAAGACCTCTGGTTGGGATGATAAATTCCATCGTAGTAAGTCAGTTTTCTGAGCTCATATTTTGCATGAGTCCTTTACGAGGTGCGAGCATATCAATCACCGTTCCTGAAAGCCCATCTTCCACGCTAACAACAAGATTTTCCATTGGTTCAAGTTTTTGTCCGTTTTCTTCTTTGTAAATTACTTGAGGCGCTCAAACTTGCAGTTCCCAACCTTCTCTCCTGATCGCTTCAATCAATACTCCGAGATGCAGTTCTCCTCTTCCTGAAACAATGAATTTCCCTTCCACCATTTCCACTTTCAAACCAACATTGGTTTCAGCTTCTTTTTCTAGTCTTTCTGCCATGTTTCTCGTCGTCATATATTTCCCATCTTTCCCAGCAAAAGGGCTATCATTCACCAAAAACTCCATACTCAAGGTCGGCTCATCAATCGCAATTGTCGGTAATGCCTCAAACTCCCCTACTCCAATCGTCTCTCCAACGAAAATATTTGGGATTCCACTGATAGTCACGATATCTCAGCATTCTGCCTGAGGAATCTCAATCCTCTGGAGTCCGAGCGTTCTAAAAATATGCGCGATTTTTCCACTTCTCTTTACTCCATCATTTCCAATAATGGTTACCTGGCTTCCTGCACTCAAAGTCCCCTGATACACACGCCCAACTCCAAGCCTTCCCAAATAATCATCATATCCGAGGTTGGCAACCTGCATACAAAAAGGAAGATTAGATTTTTCAGCTGCTGGAGCTACATTTTCCAATATTGCATCAAAAAGCGGAGTCAAATCCTTCGCTTCATCAGTCAGGTTTTTCATCGCATACCCATTTTTTGCGCTCGCATAAATAATCGGAAAATCCGCCTGCTCATCACTCGCCCCAAGCAAAATAAACAGATCAAAAAGCTGATCAATCACTCGGTCAGGTCTTGCCGCAGGTTTATCAATTTTATTAAGTACAACCATTGGCTTGAGTCAGAGTTCTAGACTCTTTTTAAGCACAAATTTGGTCTGTGGCATCGGTCCTTCATACGCATCTACTACGAGAATCACAGAATCCACCATTCTCAATACTCTCTCTACCTCACTTCCAAAGTCGGCATGCCCTGGGGTATCTACGATATTAATCCTCTCACCTTGGTATTCAATCGCGGTATTTTTGGCATAAATGGTGATTCCTCTCTCCCTTTCCTGATCGTTATTGTCCATAACGAGGTCTTGCTCTTCCATTTTTTTGAGGGTTCAAGACTGCCTCAAGAGCTGGTCTACAAGTGAAGTCTTTCCATGATCTACATGGGCGATAATTGCGATATTTCTAATTGCCATTTGCTTTTTGGTATAAAAAATAAAAAACCAGAATCAGATTTCTTGGTTTTTTCTCTAAAATCAAGCATTCTGAAATTGGTTTGAGTATAGCGAATTGAGGAGTTTTTTCAATAAAAAAAGAAATCTGAATCAATGTTCAGGTTTCTTTCTTACTTCTAGGATTTTGTAGCCTTATTTCTTGGCATTCAGTAGTCCAAATGCCTCAGCATTTGCATTAAGATATTTTGCTAGATCATATGCAGCCATACCAATATCTTGAGATATGTTCTTTTTTAGAGTGGTATCAAAAAAGCTTTTTATTGAATCCTTCTCTCGACGTATTATCAAAGAATCTCCATTCGATCAAAAGTAATCAAATTTTTTCCCCTCTTTTTTTGATAGATCTTTAGTCATTTTGATAGCATAGTTAATAAGGTGAATCGCACGCAATGCCTTATCAAAGTCATTGAGGGAGATTATGGTTGGAGGTTCAGCCTCTGGAAGTAAGTGCAAGTTCTTCCCGTCCTTCTTGAATGTGAGCATATTTTCGTAGGAAGTTGCTCTTATAATTCAGTTTTCCTCTCAAGCAGATATTTTAATCACCAACGGTTCCTGAGTATTGTAGATCTTCTTGGCACACTCTCGCACTCATCCATATAAATACTTCCACTCTCAGTAGATTTTCTCCCCAGTTGAGAAGATGTAGTCTCACTTTCATTCTTTATATCCTCTTTTCCTATCAAGAATAAGCTTATCCCCATTAGGATAGGTTGTAGAGCCTCGTCATTCTCTTTCACCATTTACATAATTCCCTTGGTTGATTTGCCCATCTGAAAAGATCGCTTTCATTCGCCCATGTTTTTCACCATCCTTCCAATCTCATTCCCATGTATAATTCCAATAAGTCGATTCCTCTATATATTTTCCTTTTCAATTTCGCTTATCATCCTTCCAATCTCACTCATAATAATTCGAAAGGAAGTCGACAGAAACTCCCTTCCCGGTCAAATATCCATCCACGTACTGTCCAATCTCAAGATATCATGATCGATCTTCATTTTCATGTTTATTTACTCGATATCCTAGTCCAGTCATCCCTTTCTTCCATTTTTTGAATTTCAGTCCTCAGATCTCGATAACGTTTCTTTTTTCTTGAAATCCTTTCCAGTTCTTATCAATCGTCTCTCCATAGACTTTCTTAAGCTCATCGATATTGACCTTTGTGATGTCCATCTTCTCTGGAGTTTCTGTTGCTGTTTCTTTCTTTTCATCTTCTCATTCTTCTTTTCAGTTTCCTCATTCTTCTTTTCAGTTTCCTCATTCTTCTTTTCAGTTTCCTCATTCTTCTTTTCAGTTTCCTCATTCTTCTTT
>CAUQBS010000033.1:0-5295 GCA_963516485.1 uncultured bacterium | reverse complement strand
CTCCTCTGGAGATATGCAAACAAGCCTCCAGACAAAAATTGAGGCAATAGTAATAAGCTAGAGGTTATCCTTCTATCTTTTTTGGTTGTGAGGGGAAAAAGATTTTATTCAGATTTTTCTGGTGTTTTTCTCCCTTCGCCCTCCTATCCTATCTGTAAATGTAAACAAAAAGAAATCAGAGCTACATTTTGATTTGACTTTATAAAAGTAATATATATATATACGAGACAACTTCCTTTAGTTTTTTAATAGCAAACAATGGAAAAAATCTACAAAACCTCCAAGGTCAAGTTTATCACCGATATTGCGATCGGGGCTGGAGCTGCTGCATTTGTTGGGCTGATTCTCACTCGCTTTATGGATGGGTATACCAAGCCTGCCATCATCGCTGCAGTATTATTTGTACTCTATGCACGAATGATCTGCTGAGATAAAATCACGGTAACACTCACTGACAAAGAGCTCAGAATCAAACAAGGTAAAGAAGAGCAAGTCTTTGACCTTGAGAAAACAAGCTTTGGTTCATATATACACACTGAAAACGATAATACTGAAAGATACCTCTTGATTGGAACTGAAGATGGAAGCGAACTTAAAATCTGTTGCACACTTCTAGGAGCAAATCAGTTTGACCAGCTTCGTGATGATCTAGGAATCACTGGATCAAAACAAAAAGCGGTAAAACTTGAGACAAAAAAGAAATAATTCTGGTTTTTAATTCTTATATTTAACATAATGAATGGAGTAGAACTTTTTGGAATGCAAATTCCTGCTGTAGCGTTTTATGCTGTGGGGTTGATGATCGCGTTTGGAGGATATTCTCTCTGGCTAGCAAGCAAAAACAAGAAGAAAGTACAAGCTTTTCTTGATCAAAATCCTAATGCTGCTAAGGTATATATCAAAAATAAAATCTGAGCACTTGGAAGTGGTTCATTGGGAGTATACTCAGTAGATGGAGAAGCGAGAAATATGGTGATGATGTTCTCTGAGGGAACTAAAACTGGATTTTACCTTACACCAGGAACTCATACGATAACTGTTGGGTACCAGAAAACAAGAGCAAGTCTTGTGTATCAGAGTGTAAACACTACTTATGAACCAACTGAGCTAGAAATTGAGGTAGAAGCTTACAAAACCTACCAACTTAGCTTCAATGAAAAAGAAGAACACTTTGACTTTGAGGAAAAGAACTAAAAAAGCTCTAAAAATCTGAAAAATCCCCTCGATTAGGGATTTTTTCTATACAAAAGATAATCACTATTTCAAAATAATCAATATACACTCGACTACCCTGGCAAAGGAAACCTCTGAGCAAAAGTCCTCACCTCCTCTCTCAAAACTGCCAGCTCAGCGCTGTTATTCCTCTGATTGATCGCACGATCAATCAAGTGAGCGACAGTCCTCGCATCAGACTCACTCATACCTCTCGTTGTCATCGCAGGAGTTCCAATTCTCAGACCAGAGGGAGCAAAAGCTGGACGTAGATCATTTGGAACAAGCGACTTTGAAACAGAAATTCCAACCTTATCAAGCACTTTTTCTACTTCTCCTCCATCAAATTCCTCCTTTGAGAAATCTAGAAGCATCATATGATTATCCGTTCCTCCTGTCACAAGATCATATCCTAATGCAAGGAATTCATCAGCCATAGCCTTAGCATTTTTGAGCGTCTGCTGTGCATAATGAGAAAAATCAGAAGTCTGAACCTCTCAGAGTGCGACTGCGATCGCAGCGATAGTATTCATATGAGGTCCTCACTGCATTCCTGGGAAAACTGCACGATCAATCAATGTCGGAATATTCTCAATACTGAATTCAGGCTTTTTTAATGGATTTCAAACAGTTCCCTTACTCAGGATAAGAGCTCATCTCGGACCACGAAGCGATTTATGAGTAGTAGTCATCATGGCATGAAATCCATAATCCAATGGATTTTTCAAAAGTCCAGCTGCAATAAACCCAGCAATATGAGACATATCAGCATAAGCGATAGCTCATACTTCGTTTGCAATCTCAACGAATCTCTCATAATCAAGCTCCCTTGGATAAGCACTAAATCATGCTAAAATCACCTTGGGATGAAACTCATGAGCGAGAGAACGGATCTGATCAAAATCAATGCTCCCATCAGCTAAAGTCTGATACCCATGAAAGTTAAATACCTTTGAAATAAAAGTAACAGGAGCTCCGTGTTTCATATCCATCCCTAAGATATGATCTCATGGCTCCATTACCGCACTATAAAAACAAAGATTTGCAGCAGCTCCAGAGAGTGCCTGAACATTTGCGTGATCTGCTCTAAAAATAGCTTTTGCTCTATCAATTGCCAACTGCTCGAGCTGATCAGTATTTTCCTGCCCTCAGTAGTACCTTCTTCATGGGAAACCCTCAGCATACTTATTCGCAAAAACAGAGGCTTGAACTTGCAAAACCTCTTTTGACTGATAGTTTTCACTTGCAATAAGCTCAATTCCATTTGCTTGTCTTTGATTTTCCAGAGTAATGAGCTCTTGTATATTTTTCTGCATTTTTTATAAGTTAAGGGACAAAATTACTTGTTACAAACTCCTGTCTGATGATCATACGATCCTCCTTGATCCAAACAACGATCTTTAGGAGATAATCCTCCTAAAATCACAATAACAGCTCCAAGTACAATGATAACAGCAACTATCAGAGTGATTCGTATAATTTTTTTCATTTAATCTAAAAAATAAATAAAGATTAGTCCACAATCAATTCTCACCAATCTCCCTGCTGAAGCCCAGCAGCATTCCCCTCCTCTACATCAATATGCATATCCAAAGCGAAACGATCATCTACCCTAATTACCACCTCATCAAATACAAGTGCTCTGATTCCATTTGTCTTTACTTTCACAATTTGCCCATTATGAACTCAAAAATCCTGAGCATCAGCAACACTCATATGAATATGTCTTTTTGCTACAATCAATCCTTGCTTAAGTTCTACTTCTCCAGCTGGACCAATCAATGTAATACCAGCAGAACCTTCAAGATCACCAGATTCCCTAATTGGAGCTTGTGTTCCTAGCTTAAAATTATCTCCCATCATAATTTCTACCTGAGAAAACTTTCTATAAGGCCCAAGAATCCTAACTTTTGAAAGCTCTCACTTAGGTCCTTTGATCGTTAAGGTCTCAGCACACGCATATTGTCCTGGTTGAGAAAGCTCTTTCATAGGAGTCAACTCATAATTTGAGCCAAATAATGTATTCGCATCTGCTTGAGATAAATGCACATGCCTATTTGAAATTCCGATTGGTACTCTCATTAAAAAAAACATAAAAAAATAAAAAAGCTGATCTCAAGCATACTCAAATAAGCCTTATTTTCAAGATTTTTCATAAAAAAAGAAAAAGCTGAAATACTTCAGCCTTTTTTCTTACTTCTTTGGAATCAAATCTAAGAGAATTAACTCTGAACGAGAACCGAGCCTCATCGCAGGCCCCCAAGTTCCAATCCCTGAGCTCACAAAGAGTGAAGAACTATCGAAACTATAAAGCCCTTTGATATATGGGAACGCCATTTTTACAAATAAAGTAAACGGAAAGAGCTGCCCATTATGCGTATGTCCAGCAACTTGAAGATTAACACCATACTTCATCGCAACCTCAGGCCCAACCGGCTCATGCAAAACTAAAAGTTTCGGATATTCAGTATCCCATTGTATATTTTTAAGTTTATGAGCCAAAAGATTTCTATTTTTCTGAGAATCACTTCCATTCATATCAGACAGTCCGAGAATTTCCCATCATGACAGAATCAGCTTCTGATCCGATAACATATGCAATTTCGTAGGAGAAAGAAGCGACCTCACATATTCGTTCCCAGCATAAGCTTCATGATTTCCATACGTAAAAACAACCTCCTTATTGATAGTATTGAGCACATCAAAATCCCCAACATCAAATCCTCTTCCATCAATAAAATCTCAATTGATTACCACAAAATCTGCGTCAATTTTATTAACCTTCTCAATAATACTATATAAGAAAGGTAAATCAGATTTTTTTGCGATATGAATATCTGACATATAGATAATCCTACTTGGAACCTGGAGATTATCAACTGGTATCTGAATAGTCCTAATCACTGCACTATGAGCTGCCCACCAAGCATAAATTGAGAGCCCAACAACTGCAATTACAAAACTCCGACCTCAATACACTCCTCTAATAGAATACGGAGTCCAAGCCAGAAGTCCACCTTCAACCAACCAAAATACCGCAATCACCGACAAGGCAACCGTTAAAATTCCTAGCACAGTCATTGTTGTAGTTTCCCAGTAATCACCAATGATCGACTTCGCATTTTGATGAAAAATCAGATATCCAAGACACAAAACCAGAATCGCTGCCGCAATCAGCAAAAACATCATTCTATCAAGCTCCTGCCCAAAAAACCAAACAACATTGGAAACGACAAAATTCATCAGCAAAATATAGATCAGCACAAACAGAATACCAATTATCGCCATCTTCAAAAAAAGAATTAAAAACAAAGAAAAAGTCTGAAATCATCAAACGAATCTCAGACTTCTTCTTTTTTAGATTATTTTCCGTGACATTTTTTATACTTTTTTCCACTTCCGCATGGGCATGGATCATTAGGTCTTACCTTTCCTTCAGGATGCGTCACTTGAGGAGTCTCATCTGCCTCAAATACTTCCACATCATCATCAGACTCAAAAAGCTGACTTCTCTCATCGCTCTCCTGTACAAAAACTGGTTGAGATGGAGCCTGAGCTGGCAAATCATCAGTTGCTGAAGCCAAGATTTCCATTACCTTACCAGCACGATCCTCATCACTTGTAATATCAAGTGTTGCCTGCACCTGTTGCTGCTGAGCAAGCAAATCAAAATCAATCTTCATAAGGTAAAGTGCAGTATTATTGATAATTGAGGAGATCAACTCTTGGAACTTTTCAAAAGACTCCTTTTTGTAGACTACAAGTGGATCTAACTGAGCATAGGCCATAAGTCAGACTTTTTCTCTAAGATTCTGCATTTCATCAATGTGATTTACCCAGAGTTTATCTAGGAAATGAAGATGTACCTCTCTAAAGACATCAAACAATACCTTCGTCTCAAGCTGACCAAATACTCTCGTAAAATATACATCAAATCTTTCAAGCAAAACTGCCTTCAATCCTTCATAGTCTAGCTTAGCATATTCATAGTACTCAGCCTGTGTAAAGTTGAGTCCAAACTCCTTATTTAATACTACCAAGAGATCAGCTACAGATTGTCCTGTGATCTCAGCATTTGTAATC
>CAUQBS010000032.1:0-6160 GCA_963516485.1 uncultured bacterium | reverse complement strand
TATATGTGTTGAGGTACAGGTATATATGTGTTGAGGTACAGGTATATATGTGTTGAGGTACAGGTATATATGTGTTGCTCCTCCCTTATGTATAATTTTCCTCAGTTCTCTAACTAAACAAAAAAAGAAGTCCTGGCAGTTCAGGACCTCTTTGCTTATTTGATTGATTATTTACTGTATTTTTCATACTTAACGGTTGCGAGCATTTCTCTCAAATCTGCTCCAGGGCGAAATTGAATCTTATTTCCCTTGATATTAGACGAAGTGAACTTATCAGCACTTGCAACTCCCTCGCTAGTGATTCCAATCTGAAAGCTTCAAAAATCTCAGAGCTTGACAATCTTACCCTCGGCGAGATGCTTTGTCAAAATCTTCGTCAAATCATTAAGTACTGCGAGCATATCACTATCAGATACCGTAGATCCAGCAGCCGCAATTTCCTTTGCTAGAGCCTTAAAGCTGACCTCTCCATCAGCCTTTGCTGAGGCATAAAACTTTGGAGCTTCACTAGGCTTGAGAATGTTTTTTCTCTCGACGATGTTGTACTTTACCGCCATCTTGTATTTTGGTTAGATAATAAAGATAGTCTCAGTCTAGGAATCCCTGAAGATTTTGCAAGGAGAAGTTGAGAGAAGTGATGAGAGGATTGAGAGAAGGCTTAGGAGCTGATGATGTAGAGATGATGATGAGAAATGAGGCAGGAAATCTAAAATAGGTCAAGAAGAAATTGAAAAGTTGGCTTGAAATCGTATCTGAAAAACATATATTTAATCCCGCTATAGCAAGAAGTGAGTAGACTTCTTAAATATTAATTAATAAATAAAATAATAAAATAACCGAACGAAAATTGCTACTCCAATGATTAGTTCACAATACCAATTTCATATGAAAGAACGTATTTTAAGACTAGGGAAAGTAGTGCTGATGGCACTCGCCCTAACCGTTGGTTTCTTCTCTTGCGAGAAGAAAGAAGATGTCGTTCCTGTAGCACAAAACTCAGGAACTGACGCAGAACTTGTAGCTCTTCAAGCTTCGCTGAATTCAGCGAATGCGAGTATGATGAGAGTTCAAAGTGGTTATTATACTGTTGCACAACGGTATAAGAATAACTACTCTCACCGTACCCACTGGCATCCTATTGCTCAAGGTTTCACTAACTGGTGGAACTGTATTGCTTCGGCTGATCGTGGTAGCAATATTTCAGTTCAAGATGTGTTGAAACTAGGAAAAGGCAGGGAGAAGACGATTGACTTAGTTGAAGATCTTGTCGGGGCTTATCCAGGATTACAGCACAGAGGGTATAGTGATCTTGATGAATCTACAACTGCTCAGGGGCGACTTGAAGGACTTTTTACCAATGGAATCAAGTTCAATGGAAAAGCTCCTGTAGCTGTTTTGATTAAGAGTAAAGATTGGAAAAACTCTTTGGTAACGGTTCTGTCCTATAAGGATGGTTATGTGTATTATTATGATCCCTTTTATAATGGATTACAAGATGCACATATTTCAACCTTTGCTAGTAATGCAAAGGCGGCTTCAGAGAGTGGAAGTGTTATCAATGTTATTTTTTGGTAGCTTTCTATAGCGCGAAAAAGACTAGAGATTTCTCTAGTCTTTTTTACCTAATGCATTATTTATGGATTCGCTTTCAATTTGATGAAGAAGTTCCATTACTTATTCGAACTTTTATTATTTGAGGGTGCTTCGTTTCTCGAAAAATCAGGGGATAGTACGTATGTGGTTGATAGCTTCACCACTTTAGTTCTTGTTCTCTGTTGCAATTAGGCAATGGAACCCATCAAGCATCTACAATATCATCATTCTGATAGGCATTTTCGGCGTCAAATCGGCAAATATCAACAGCTTGATGTATTCAATAAATAGGAGCGGTTCATTCTACATTAAAATAGGATTGTCCCCCATAATATGTCATTAGAGGTAAATTTCCTCCACTAATGACATATTTTGTCTTTTCTTCCCAGTTCCTGAGTTCGTCTCCAGTGAGTTTATTTCTTATCATTTCCTCTCTATTTTTGACGAGGATTTTCATAAAGTTTCTCCAATCCCTCAGGCGATAGACTTCTTGATAGACCTTTCTATATTCTTCTCCAACCTTTGTGAGAATAGCATCTCCAGTAAATTCAGGTATTGAGTAGAAGCCTATAAGATTACTAACCAAATGCTTGTCTTTTAGCCAAGGATTTTGAGAATGTCGTCAGAGAGCTTCTGAGGGAATAGCAATATTTCCTGACTGCACCCAGTTTCGTTCTTTGAGAGCCTGTTCGTTATGCTTGTCTTTCTCCAGCGGAAATCTAAAGGTGAAATCATACTTTGGTATGTTAACTTCATACTCATCTCCTGTACTCATACAGGTAGTTACTCAGATTCATCAACAAGGTCACATATCAAAGACGACTTCTCCTAGCTTTTTAAGCTGGACATCTCCTGTATTGAGGGAGACTTCAAGCTTGGTCGGGAGGAACTCAGACCTTAGCTTTGGGTAGTTGGCTAGTCGCTCCTGACAGGCGAGTTTTACTTCTGCCTTCTCGGCTGACTCAGCACAACTAGTAAACATTTTCTTTAGATTTTCTAGAGTTTCTGGGACATAGAGATTTTGATTGACGATTTCTCTACTCAGTGTTGTGAACTTCTCGGTTAAATTCTCAGTCTTGTCTGCTGATATTGAGAGCGAGAAGATACCGATACTCGTCAAAGCGATGGTTCAAAAAATGAGAAGCTTTTTTTTCATCTTTTTTCTCTCGTATGAAATAAAAGAAGTATAATCAAAAGATACTAAGTTTAGAGAGTAAGTCAAGAGAAAATACTTATTTATAAAAAGAGAAGCATTCAGACTTCTCTTTTTTTCTTTAATACAAAACCGTCGTATCCCACGGCCTCCACCCTGCATACAGAAGCGGAGACTTCCCCTCTTGGATGACTTGATTATCAAACAAGTTTGCTAAAAAAAGATATTTCTGCCTCAAAACCCAGCTTTCATTTGTCATAACTTTAAAAAGCTGACGGTTATTGAGATAAAGATTGTGACATTCAGCAAAATCCTCAAAGGGATTCGTCATTCCGTACCTACTGCAAAAGTCTTTTTCTTCAGAAGTTTCTTTTCTAATACTCTCGCTATCCCAAGAAAGGCGATAGTACTCAAGTGAACTATCATCTACCGAAAATTTTACTTTACCAAATTCAGTATAATTCTGATCTTTATATTTGCTGAGTCCTCTTAGTGCTCAGAGGTCTACCACATGTCAAAACTCATGACTACTTACACCCCAATATTCTTCAGGTGCTCCAAGAGAGGCAAGGTTAATTCTGATTCTTTCAGCTGTTGCTCCTCATCTTCTTTTCCCGGGTTCTCAGTTGATAATATAAGACTTTAGTGCAACGCTCACTGGCGTCCCTTTCATAAGATGTTTCTCTATAAATCAAATAATAGAGAGGTATTCACTAGTGTATCTCATCTTATCATCAAAGTTTACTCCTCAGGTATAGATAACCTTCTTACAAAAAGTCTCTTGTCCACTGCATAAACGATCTAGAGGAGAAGAAATGAGTTCAATTGTGGGACTTGGATGTTCAGTATTTTTTTCTTTTTGTTCTTCTTTTAAATAGTCAACTTGGATCATCGTAGTTGGAATATCGACTTTCTTTGCTGTTAAAATCAGCATTAAAAAAATAATTACGCTTGCTCAAAAGAGCTTTCGAAAATCGTATATTGTCAAATTAAGCCAGATTTTCTTTTCCATATCGCAAAATATCACTAAAAATAAGGTCTTGTTGTTTCCCCTTATTATTATATATGATTAGCTCGGAAATTGCAATTTTTTGAGCAAAAAGTTGAAGTAAAAAAGCATAGCCTCAGATAATGATCTTTGTACCTTGTTGTTTTGCTTTAAAGAGATTCTTTCAGCTACCACCAGTGATATTTTCAACAAGCAGGAGAAAATCCTGATCCATTCCCTTTTTTATCAACGCCTCAAATAGCTCTTTAGATTCCTCTTTTTTTACTGACAAAATGAAAATTGCCCCATTGGGAAATTGTATTTTGTCAAACGCCTCAATTGCTTTCAATACAGAGGCTGTTTTAGAGAGATGAAAAATCTGATTTTCTCCCTTTTGTTGCTCTTTATTTATTTTGGAATCTTCCCTCTCTGAGATCAAGCAAGGAAGCGTTGTATCAGTATGTGAGAGGAAAAGTGCTTTTCTCTCTCTGAAAAGTTCTAAAAACTCATCCCAACTGCTAAACTTTACTTCTTCAGAATAAATAAAATAAAAAGCTGATCTATCATACATTTTCTTTTCTACTTGTAGATTGCCATCAAAGATTTTTATCATATGTTCAATCTGATTCCAGACACTTGAGAACTCTTGCTGAGTTATGATTTCTCTTAATTGTGGTTCATAATCTGCAAATTTTTCTAATAGTTTATTTGTCTGGAAAAAGGCTACATTCCCCTTGATTGGTTCTAAGGTTAATTGTGTAGCTTCAGTATGAGTAAAAAATTTCTTGGTTTCTTGTCCTAAAATTCCAATAAAAACGGTAAAAAACTGCTTAAATTCTATTAATTGAGCGAGTCTTTTTTCTTCTATTTCTCCATAACTAGTGATGAGACGATATTTATACTCGAGCATTTCTAAATAATTGAGAGTATAGTTTAAATCATAGGGACGAGAAAGGTAGAGATTAAAACTCTTGTATCGCCATTCACTATCAAAGAAAAAAATCTGATATTCTTCATATTTCTCTTGCTGCTCCAGAATCGAAAAAAGCCCAGCATGTGTTGCTAAAATAATTGGATAATCAACTTCTTGCCTAGTATCTTTGAGCGCAGTATAGATTTCATAGTCCTCTTTTGAGTTCAAATCAAGCACTCCGAGTCCCTGTTCAAGATGAGAAAAATATTTTAAGAGAAAACTGATTTCAGCTCCTGTAAAATAGCCTTTATTTGCAAATTTTTTGAGTGCAGAACGACTGAGTGTTTGTTCTTCTTTAACAAATCAAAGATTCTTGATGCCTAAATCATTAAGGAGATTTTTTGCAATATCCAGCTTTGATTTATTTGAAAAAGCAAAGATGCTGTGTTTGTGGCAAGCCAGGCTTGAAAGCAATTCCTTGAACGCAACATCTCATACTCCATATCTTTTGTAGTTATCATACTTTTCAAGGTCGATGTTATAGGTTCCTGAAAGCATTTGTGTATGTGGTGGTGTAATCTTTTTTAGAGGAGGAAGATCGATTTCATTTTGTTTGTTACTTTCCTTGATATCAAAAATTTCTTTCAAAAAGCTCTCACTTTCTCATAAAAATACTCCCAAAACAGGATAAACAGAAATCAGTGTTCTGATTCTATCTATTAAATACAAAAATAGACTCGCAGAGAGTTTTGCGTCATAAAAAGCGTCGTGAAAATGCTCTTCTTCATCAATTTTAAGCTGAGCACTGAGTTTTTGGTAGGACTGTTTTGATTTGAGCTGTTGGATGAGAACTTCCTGTGCATAACTTGCAGGATAGTGAATCAAAGTCTGAGAGAGTTTGAAAGTATCAAGCGTTGTTTTCCGCTTTAGTCAGGGGAAGAATTTTTCTAGAAAGTGAAGATCAAAACTAATATTATGCCCTACAATAATCGTATCTTCTCAAAAAAATCATTGAATTTCCTCTATAATTTCCTCAGGACGGGGGGCGGATTCTAGCTGTTGGATTGAAAGCTTTGTTATAAATCAGACAATACTTTTGAGTTCAGTTGCTTTTTTCGCAGGGCGTAAGAGTGATTGGAACCCTCACAAAACCCTCCCATTTAGGTCAAACTCCATAATTCAAATCTGAATTGGCTCATCGGTTTGCAAGTCTAATCCTGTTGTTTCAAAATCTAGTGCAATATAGCGAAAATTCCTTCCTCCCATCTGTTTAAAAAAGCTAAATCAACGATTAAATCTACAGATTCTTTGGCTTTTTACAAGTTGATTTCTTGAATACAATATATCGTTTTCCAAAAATGGCAAGGAAAAGTCTTATGTTCTTCCTTCAAAAAATACAAAAATAAAAAAAACTGACTATACTTGATGATGAGTATTTTATATCTCTAGTATGTAGGAGATGCTTGTTAAAATCTTAAAACAACTATCATTCAATAGTTTCAAAAAAATGCTG
>CAUQBS010000031.1:0-7455 GCA_963516485.1 uncultured bacterium | reverse complement strand
CTTTTTTGATAGAACAAAAAAAGAGAAAAAGCAGATTTTCCTCCTTCTTGTATATATTCTCAAGAATCTTACGATCCACCTTTTGCAATAAACTGCACAAGTCTAATAATAACCATAGACGCCATCACAATTACCAATCCAATGAGTGAATACTTAATTCCCTTCATAGCTTTAGCTCTATTTCCACTATCGATCGGACTCATCAAATAATAGATTCCAGAAATGATCAATGCCAGCGTTACAACCGTTCCGATAAATCCAGTCAACGCCATAATAATATCCTGAACAAAGCTCATTACTGAAGTTTCTTCTCTATCTCCTCTAGCATCCTTACGAATATCTAATGCATCGTAGATTGAAAAACTACAACCACCATTGATCAAACAATCTGGAGTGAGGTTAATTCAAACATCTTCTTTAACTCAAGTTTGATTAGTGTTTGTAGCGGAACTTTCCTTCTTCGATACACTATCTTTTTTCTCTCCTCCTTCAGAAGAAGATTGTTCTGGAGGGGAATCACAAATATCACACGGCTCATCCGCAAACACTCCTCCGACAAAAAACACTCAACATAGCAACAGCAAACATAAAATCAGCTTTTTCATTTTTATTTTACAAAAGGTAAAGAATCTGAATTTCGATGACTATTTTGTCCCTAATAGCGCCAAAAATCCTCCTCCTACAAGAGAAATCAACGCAATAACCAAAATCACAATGGTAATGATCTTAAAAGTTTTACTACTTTTCATATTTCTTATATAACAAGATAAAATATACCGTTTAGACTAGTGTTTTCATCACAAAAATCAAGCTTTTTCTCTTAACCTTTGAGTACACTAGATTAAAAGATTAAATACTGATCTATCACATTTGCATCACTTGAGGAGATCAATCCCAAGATATCTTCATCAGGACTCCCCGTCTCAGTAATAAAGATAATATCTAGTCTCTCGTTATTCATCTTTCTCTTAGTAAAAAGCTCATCTGCCTCATAAATATTCATCGTCTTAGGTACAAAAAGATAATCGTTCCCGTGTTTTTCTGAAAGAATATGTTCAACCTTCAAAAGTCCAAGATTCATATAATCTTCGTTCATCAAAAGTCCCGCAATCCAATACAAAAGCCTTTTTTCACTAAGAACCCCAGAAAATTGTCACTGTGCATCATAAATAGGTACAGCAGTATAGTTTTTCTCCTTCATCTGTGGGATAATACTTTTGACTAGATCCGTTGTCTTCGCAGTAAAGACCTCCTTTTTAAAAAGGTCAATAACTCTGACTGGAGCTGTGATCACCTCTACATAGTGAGAAATTCTCTCAACTGCAGCAGCAGTTGGAACAGCGTAAGTCTCTCCATTAGTTTTGATTCCATGGGTAATAAAGTTCCTTAACTCTCAAAAATTTCTCAACTGATAAATATGTTTCCTCACAAATCCTGAAATCGGATATCTCCCCTCGGAAATTTTCTTCAATTTTTCATTATACGGAGAAAAACCTTCTTCTCAAAGCACCTTATCAAAATGCTTATCAATTTGATTAAATAAGGCTAAGAAGCTGATAATGGTATCTTCACTAGAATTTGGAACTGTAGAGGTCATATTCAATCAATGAAGTAAAAGATTAAAAATCAGAATTCAGTACTTTTTTCATTTCTAACGCTACTGGCTGAGTAAGAGTATTCCCATACTCTGGCTCAGGAATAAACTCAGTCTGAAGCATTCTCAAGAGTCTACGAGGTGACGGCTGATCCTGATTCATATATCCATCTAAGAAATCCTCATACGAAGTCTCCCAAGGCTGACAAGTAGGATTTTGATAAGTTCATTCTAATTCACCATCAACGCAAAGCCTTATCTGAACCTGACAAGGAATATCTGAAAATCCATTTCTAAATCTATAAGCCTTTACAAATTGTCCAGATTTAACTTTTTCTCACCAAGGCGCTGTACAATACTTCTTCCCATCAGGAGAAAGCGGAACATCTCTGACATCATCCTTAGTTGGTTGATTTGGAGCAAGAGCTTGTGTAGTTGGTGCTGGATTAGGTGCTCTTTTCCCATTAAGATTAAATTGAGCATTTTTGTAATAAGGAGCATCAGGCTGAATATATCAGTTTTCTTCAAGATATTCTCTACGCTTTTCTTGTGCTAAGATATCTCATTGTAGCTCCTTTTTAGGATTTGGATCAGCATTATAGGTTGAAAAAGCGGTTTTTTTCATTTTACCTTGCTTAGATTCATTACAAGAGGACTGAGTAAACTGCCCAGAGAGCTTTCCATTTTTACAGGTTCTTCTCTGAATATTACAAATCGAAGGCGTATCTGATCTCTGTTGATAAGCTAATACCGACGCTCAATCATCAATACTATATCCCCACGGTGTCATACAAGAAGCACCATCAAGCACTTTATGTCTTGCTTCATCTCAAAATTCATACATTGCGACCACATATCTTACACTTCATTCAGGAAGCTCAACAATATCCCCTCTCAGTAAAAACTCAAATACCTTATTGATAAAATGACTACGATCTTCTAACGTACTCAAAAGCGTTGTATAAGCGTTTTTATAGGATTTAGCAACATTTGTATTTTGTGCACCAGTCAAAAAACCAGAATCAGATTTCTGTTCATTCTTTTGTTCACTTCCAGAAAGCATAGATCCAGTAGCTGGAAGCATATATTCATACGTTTCAGGAGCGCCATGTTCTCAAAAAGGATTCTCCCCTAAAGTATATTTCTGCCCATTATCTGCCAAAAATACCCATTGCATTGGTTGCTGATGAGTTTTTTCCCAGTCTTTACGATATTCACTATTCGCATCAGGATTGATATTAGAGATAATAACCGCTCACAAAAAAAGAATCAAAGTATATGCTACAAAAGAGAGAAACTTTGGTTTAGTCAGTCTATGAGGTTTCAGCTTTCTAATTCTTCTTATCGCCATTTATGCACAAAAGGTAATATAAGTAAAAAACACTTTGCTTAATTATAACAACAATCATCAAAAAAAGCAAAAAAATCAGATTTTTTCTGCCTATAGCAAAAATCATTTGAAACTAATGTCCGCAGAACAATTTCTGTGAAATCGAAATTAAAACAAAAACAAAAAACTCCCATTTAGGAGTTTTTTAATATAGGAGATGTTTATATATTAGATAGAGAAGTGAAAATACAGGATTTCTAGGGAGATTAATCTCTCTCGAATTTTCACTGTTTAAATAAATAAGTCTCTTCCTCTCAAAAAATATCAACATAAATAAATAAGTTTGGTATACGTTTGAGAGATTCTTTATTTTTAAATTCCTTTATACCCATTGCGTTCATATGCAATGAATATAGGCTCTCTGGAAAATCTTTTCAATCAAGTGACTCAACTGGGAAATCAGACATATCTAGCTCAATAACATTAGGAAGACGATTTAGACCAGTCAATTCGTTATATCGTTTTCGATGGCTATCTTCTCCGCTTTTAAAGTCAGGTGAGATAATGAGCCTCTTTAGATTTTTAAGATATCTTAGTTCTGAAAGATCTATTACCTTCTCATAGTGCTTTTCAAAAGTGAGCCTAAGATCAGTGATTTTATCTAGATCACTATTTCTGTATACTCAATCACCTGACTCAAGTTTGACTTTCTCTAGATTTTCACGTAGAAGACGATTAGTAATTACCGAGGTTCACTTTAATTCATAAATTTTATCTCTTACCGACATTCTAAGGGTAGGGAACGAAGCTCTATTGATATATAGTAGAGCTCCAATTCCTGTGAGCAAAAGAATTCAAAGAATACTGACTATTGTTATCTTCTTCATCTCAAAATTATTGACTAAAGTAAAAGATGCTCTCTTATTCTATAGTTTCCTCAGCAGAAATTTCATTTCAATCTTCCTCTTTATCAGTCTCAACTGGAAGATCAAAGAGTCCTGATTCAGTTTTTTCAACCTTTTTCTTTTCTTCCTTATACTTCATATTCTCTGTTTTTTCCTCTCGAGGACGATAGACGATATCAATCTTTTTATCCACCATCTTGTAGAGCGGTGTCTCTGGTTCATCTAGTGAAATATCATTTGAATGCAGTGTTTTTAAGCTTCAGTCTTCAAATCTGATCCTGATCGCTCACTCAACAATTCCAATACCACCAACCAAAATATCATTACTTGTCGAGACTATCTGTCCTTTCTTAGCTCTCTTCCATATTTTCAAATCCTCAAGCGAAAGCAACTTTCAGTTCTTATCTCAGTAGATAAGGATAAATGGCTCTCCATTATGCAAGAACATATTCGCAACTTGATCTCCTTCCTGCAGCTCAATTGCCTTTACTCCTCCTGCGGTCTTACCCATAGGTCTAATATCATCAGATTTGAAAAGGAGCATTGAACCTTGCTGAGAAAGCACCCCAACATTTTCTCCATCATTCACTGGCAAGACTTTCAGAATTTTTTCTCCTGGCTGAAGTCCCATAATAGTAGTTGGGAACTTTTTAAAGCTCAATACCAACTCTTTTTTAGTCTTCTTGATACTATTTTGATTAGTCAAGAACACTAGATAGTCATAGTGGAAATGTAATGTTTTTGCAAAGACAATCTTTCACTTCAAACCAAAATGTTCATTCAGATTTAAAGCTGGTTTCGCCATAGTGAAACTTCCAAGATCTTTAATTCTCTGAACTACGAGCTCTCCTCTATCAGTAATAATCACAAGTTGATCCTGATTATGAGTATAGATGAGATCTAAAGTTTCCTCTGGGATATTCTGAATTCTTGTCTGATACAAAATTCTAAGAGAATAATCGTTTCCAAGCCAACAAATCACATCTTCTTTTACTTTGTCGGCTGCCTTTTGAAGCTCTTTCAAGCTTCCACTGATATTGTAGACGCTCAAGTCATTTGAAAGTTCAGTCCTTCTCTCATCTCCATACTTCTCCTTCATATATTCAAATTCCTGAGCCAAAACTTCATCAAGCTTCTCAGGATCAGAGATAATACCTTCTAAATATTCAATAAGTCTGATTTTTGCATCAATTTCTTCTGCAATCTTCTGAATCTCAAGTCCAACCAAAGATTGAAGCCTCATAAGAAGGATATACTCAGCTTGCTTCTCAGTAAATCAAAACTTCTCCATCAAATTTGTTCTCGCATCAGCTTTAGATTCAGATTTCTTGATAGTATCAATTACTTCATCAATAATATCAATAGCCTTTTTGAGTCCTTCCAAGATATGAAGTCTATCTTTTGCTTTATTGAGCTGAAAAACTGACCTACGATATACGACATTTCTACGGAACTCTACAAATTCCATCAAAAGGTCCTTAATATTCAAGAGTCTAGGCTGACTTCCACTTTCAATTAGTGAAACATTGTTAAGATTAAAATTAGTCTGAAGGTCAGTGAATTTGTAAATTTGCATCAAAATTGCATCTGGATCTACTCATTTTTTTAGATAAATAGCAATTCTGATCCTATCTCTATTGGATTCATCACGGATATCATTGATTCCCTCTACCTTTTTATCAACAACCAACTCTCCAATCTTTGCAACAAGGCTCGCTTTATTCACAAGATATGGAATTTCATCTATCACAATTACGTGTGCTCATTCATACACTTCATCGTGCGTTTTTCCACGAACAACAATTCATCACTTTCATTTTTTATAAACCTCAAGAATATTATTGCTATCAAAAATCATACCACCAGTTGGGAAATCTGGACCTTTTACGATCTGCATAATTTCTTCAATACTTACCTGAGTTTTTTCTATAATTTCTTTCCCATCTTGATCAAATCAGATCGTCTGTGGCTTTCCTTCTTTGTGAAGAAGAAGAAGTGAAGCATCTAAAATTTCAGTTAAATTATGAGGAGCCATATTTGTTGCCATACCTACTGCAATTCCCATCGTTCCATTACAAAGATGATTCGGAAATTTTGTTGGCAGCATCACGGGTTCCTTTAGAGAACCATCAAAGTTATCTCTCCAATCAACAGTATCCTGATCAATATCTTCAAGCATTTCCTCAGCAATCTTAGTCAATCTTGCCTCAGTATACCTCATAGCCGCTGCTCCATCTCCATCAATAGACCCAAAGTTTCCCTGTCCATCAACAAGCGGATATCTGAGTGACCAAGGCTGAGCGAGTCTTACCATTGCCTCATAGATTGAAGAATCTCCATGTGGATGGTACTTTCACATTACGTCTCAGACGATTCTCGCAGATTTTTTATGCTTTTGATTATAAAAATTATTCATCTGATACATTCCAAAAAGGATTCTCCTCAAAACCGGCTTAAATCCATCTCTTGTATCAGGCAAAGCACGAGAAACAATAACAGACATCGCATAATCAATATATGACTGGGTAATTTCCTTTTCTATAGGATGTTGCTGTACTCTCTCATGTTTTTCTTCTTGTTGGAAAAGATCCTGACTCATAAGTATACTCTTTTCAAAAAATAAAAAATCTGATTTTTCTGACTTTTCACTCTAAAATCACCTAAATATTAGAAATCCCGCATTTGAATGCAAGTCAAAATCAAAATCACAATCTTGACATTTCAGAATTAATGATATTATATTTTTGATATTCACAAAAATCAGAGAAAGATAAGGTTGTACGGAAAAATATATACAAAAGGGAATAATTTTATTTGAAGCATAAAGGCTTGACTTTTAGGTAAAAATACATAAATTAAACATACCCGTCAAATAAAAAAATATGAAAACACTAAAAATTAATCTCCTAGCAGATAACGCTATATTTGTAGGAGAAGTAACAAAAAAAGCTAATCTTTTGCATACCTTTTATGTAAAAGATATAGAAGAACTTGATAAATTCTTTGCCGCAAACACTATCCCATACGGATACTTCTATAAAGCATTCGGCTACTGGATACTCTGCAATCTTCAACGATGCAAAGAAAACAAGAATCGCTACGGCATTCTTACCAGAAAACTTATTAACTTTTCAAAAAAGCTCTGGAAAAGAATTCGCTCCCTTGCACGCAGAATTGCAAAAGAGATCCAACTTTTCCAGCAAGATCAGGAATTCATTCACATGCAAAAAGAACTCTATAAGTTCCGAAAAGTAAAAAATACCCAATAATGGGTAACAACTATCTCATAATTTTCTGTATTCATACGTCTGTAAAGGTCTCCTTAGTATTCTAAGGGGGCCTTTTTCGATCACTTCAATAAAAAAATAAAATAAATCTGATTTTTCTACGTTTTTTTCAGCAAAAACAACAAAAATCTCTTGCATATTAAGGTAAAAACTATAAAAGAAAATGTATTTTATCCATCTAAAAAAGAAACAATGACAAAAAAAGAACAAACTGTAGGTGAAAGAATTGATCAAGCAACTCATACTATCTCAGAAAAGCTTTGAGCAGCTAGTGAATGAACTAAAAAAATGGCTGGAGGATTTATGCACTGGTGGAATAACTCAAGTCTAGAAGAAAAA
>CAUQBS010000030.1:0-8494 GCA_963516485.1 uncultured bacterium | reverse complement strand
AACAACAGATAAGAAAAGATAAAGCATCAACATCCAAGCAATGCTCAAATGATGATATCAGTTACCCAGTGCACTTTGATATACCATCTACTCCATCATACTATGATTCATCAGATCAGAGCTAGAGTATAAAGTATCCAAGCAAAGTGATTTTCCAAAACCCAAGATCATGCCATAGCCAAGGAAAGGAAAAAAACGAAACCAGCGGTTGTATGCCCACTTGGAAAGCTATAGTCTTTAAACTTGAGTAATGCATCTTGAGGTCTAGGTCTTTGTGTGATTCTTTTTACAGCTCGAAATCCAATAGAAGCAGAAATCATACTGCAGAAGACAATTCCTAAAATATGTCTCTGCCCTGCTAAAGCAAGTATTACACCAATAATAGCATAGAAAATACTGACAGTAAGTGGGCTAATTGCATGATTAATTCGGAGTGCGAACCTCTCTTTTCATGGGGTTCTAGATTTTTTGAGTTGAAGACGCTCATCGATTTTTAGAAAGAGTTTCGGAAAAATAATCATCAGAATTGTTACACTGAGGACTATAGTTCAGATGATGATACTGAGATACGCTAAAATCTTTGGAGTCATCTTTGTTTGGTATTTGAAGATTCAAAAGTTCAAAAATCTGAAATTTATGCTTCTGCAACAGCTTTTGCAACGAGCTCAGCAACATCTTTATCTAGTGCAGATGGAATAATCTCATCTTTACTTGGATTTTGTACATATGTTGCCAACGCCTCAGCAGCTGCGATCATGTGTTTCTGTTCAACTTGAGCGATCCTTGCCGCAAGTAGTCCTTTGAATAATCCAGGGAAAACAAGGACATTATTGATCTGATTTGGATAGTCTGATCTTCCTGTTGCGATGATACTTGCACCTCATTTTTTCGCTTCTTCTGGAAGGATTTCTGGTTCTGGATTTGACAGTGCAAAGATGATTGGATCAGAATTCATTGTTTTTATTTCTTCAGCAGAGATAAGATTTGGCTTGCTCACCCCAACAAATACATCAGCTCAATGGAGAGCATCAGCGAGATTCCCAGTTGTCCCCTCAAGATTTGTCTCAGTCCACAGTGCCTTATATGTATTCAAATCAGTTCTTCAAGCATGGATAACTCATTTACTGTCTGTCATTACAATATGCTTTGCTCCGTAGCTATGCAAAAGCTTTGCAATACTGATTCCAGCAGCACCAGCACCAGCAACAACGATTTTGATATTTCAAATTTCCCTTTTTGTGAGTTTTAATGCATTGATGAGTCCAGCAAGCACAACAATTGCAGTTCCGTGTTGATCATCATGAAAAACTGGAATATTAAGCCTCTTTTTGAGCTCTTCCTCAATATAAAAACAGTTTGGAGCTGAGATATCTTCTAGATTAATCCCTCCAAAGCTTGGAGAAATGTTTTCAACGAGTTTAATAATCTCCTCAGGATCTTGCGTTTTAAAAACAAGAGGAACCGCATCAACTCCTCCAAAGGCTTTAAACAGAACAGCTTTCCCCTCCATGACAGGAAGCCCAGCAAGTCCTCAAATATTTCCTAGTCCGAGAACTGCACTTCCATCAGAGACAACAGCGATAGTTCTCCCTTTCCAAGTATAGTCATAAGCAAGTTCAGGATTTTTTTCTATTTCTAGGCATGGTTGAGCTACTCCAGGAGAGTAGTAGGTTGACATGTCTTCTCTAGTATTGAGCGGAACTCTAGAAATCATCTCAACTTTCCCCTTATATTTTTTATGTTCTTCTAAAGAACGGGTATAATAATTTGTCATATTCATAGTGTGTAGAGTAAAATATCTTTGTATGGTAGTTTTTTTTCTTGTTATTGCAAGGCTAAATCTTTTTAGAAAAAGCTTTCTCAAAGATATGTGAGAAAGCTGTGAAATAATGTTAACTATCCTGAGCTGATTTTAGTTTTTTCTCCTCCCTCAAGATAAAGAGAAAAAAGAGTATTCCAAAGATGATGCTGCAGGGAAGTGCATAAATAGGGAGATTAAATGATTCCATCATGATATAGTAGACCAAACTCCCAAGAGCAATAGCTACTAGTGCATACACAAAAACATCCCAAATCCGATTTAGTAAAATACCTAATTTCATACTACTTTAAATTTTTATATTATGAAGCGTCAGTATACGGATTTTAAGTAGAAAATCAAAACAAAAAACCTGACCTTTTGAGTCAGATTTTTTATCTTTTTTGAGAAACTAGTTAATACCTCCAGTAAGTGTGTTAAGCGTAACAATATCTCCTACTTCCTTATGAAGTGGCACCTGAATTTCCATTCCAGTTTCAATAGTTGCTGGCTTAGTTCCAGATTGAGCTCTGTTTCCTTTGATTCCAGGGACAGTCTCGATAATTTCATAACTAATAGTTGAAGGAAGGATTACATTAATAACATTTCCCTTATAGATTTGGATAAATACATCGAGATTATCCTTGAGATATCCTGTGATATCATCAATCTTTTCCTTATCAAGTTCATGGATTTCTCCAGTGTCATTTTCCATAAATGAGTAAGTATCTCCTGTATTGTAGAGATAAACCGCATTCTGAGTAGAAATATCAGCCTGATCCATTGTTGTACCTGATTTTACGGTTACATTTTGTACTCCATTAGTGATCAGATTTCTTACTTTATAGGTATATGAACCCTGTCTTTGCTGCATCTGCATAAATGAAAGGTCAAGTACCTTAAAAAGCTGACCATCCATCTCAAGAACAGTTCATTTTTTTACTTCTGCTGCATCAATTTTAGCCATACTATCTTAGTCAATAAATAAAAAGCTGAATTTGAGCATAGTGATTTTGTCTTTGTTTGCAAGCTTTTCTCTTAAGTCCTTAATCTTACTTCTCCAAGAGCTCTTTAATGAGCCTTTGTCCCTCACTGGATACCTTGAAATGTTTTTCTCAGAGCTGAACAATTCTTTCTCCAGGATAGCCTTGTATGATCTTTGCAAGCTTTTCAATGATTTCAATATGTTCTGGAAGTTTGAATGAAAGTGTATCTTCAGCTTTTTCTTCTAGTTTTGCGATCAACTTATCTGTAAAGCTAGGAGTTTCTCATTCCTCCTGAACTGCAAACTTCTCGAGTCTTTCTCTAGCATATTTGATGTCCTCTACAGCAGGAATGTCCTCAGGCATTGTTCCTCAGAGCTCTTGAATCGTTTCTCTGATCTTCTTCCCTACCTCAAAATGTGCTTGACTAGCCTTTTCTTGTCATTTTATGGCTTCTCTTTTGATTTTTGCCTCAGCCTGCGTTGCACGGAAGAGATTTGCCGCGAGTTCCTCGCTACTCATATGATCTAGCATATTATCGCTCGCATTGATATTCTTTTTCTCGATGATATCTTTCTTCTTCATGCCATAAAGCCCTTGATAACCAGAATCATAGAAGGTTGCATAATCATACACCCCAGCTCATCTGGCTGTACTGAAGAGTTTCTTGTTGTGTTTGGTCATTTCGTCCCTAAGCTCAAGTCTCTTTTGATCTTCCAAATACTGAGCAGAAAGTTCTTGTTGCCTGGTTTGCAAAGCAAAATAGCTCTGTCCGAGGGCTACGATTTCCTTGCTAGGATCCGCATTTTGAATGATGAGATAGCAAGCATAACGACTGAGCTTCCAACTTTTTAATTCTCTAGTGGCACCAGATCAGATTTTTACTCTTTCTGTAAATTCATTAAAATGATTAGCAACTGTTTGTCAGCTATTTTTGCAGGCGGTCTTTGCTTTCTGAATTACTTTAGAAAAATTCGTGAAATCAGCATATTCAAGTGTTTTTGCTAGTTCCCTAGCATGCCAATATTCCTTCCCATATTCATTAACCCTTTTGATTTTTTCAAAAACCTGTGGATCCATCTAGTATTTGCTAGTAGATAAAAAGTCTGAAATCAGATTTTTTATTTTTCTTGTTGTTTATTTATATATTAGATATTTATAATATAGGTAAAGTATACAAAAATAATTGCTGATATCAAATAGTATTTCTGAGCTTTCATTGAAAAAAATGAAAGCAATTTTTTGCTATTTATTTCTAGTTTATATATAATTAACTAAGGTTTTATATTATTATTGATAGTATATGGAAAAAATTGGATACTCTTCGGTAGAAAGTAAAGATTCTGAAGAAATATTGTCGTTAAAAGAGATTAGAGAAAAATTGAAGAACCTAAAAGAAGATGTTCTCAAAAAAAAGTTGTCTAAAAAGGAGGAAGAGGGGAAAATGGAAAAACAAATGGTAATGGGAAAAGTAATAAAAATAGCCAAAGAGGCGGCTCATAATTTAAAAGAAGGTAAGAAAAAAGCGAATAGAGAGAAACTCCTCGATAGCATAGAATCAGATAGTAAGGAATCAGAATACCTAAAGAAGTATCAAAAAATTTCTTATTTGGAATATAGTCTGATGTTCCCATCTTTAGAAGAGTTTTGACAGGGGAGATTGGGAGATTGTTATTTAATTTCTACAATTCAGAGTTTAGCAAGAACAAGATATTTTAATACTCTTATGATGACATCGATACATGTTTCTAAGGATTGAGAATATAGCTTAACTTTGCCTTTATGAGAACCTTGGTGAAAGAGATATAATATCTCAAGGGAGGAATTGAAAATATCTGCAGTTAAATGAGGTACAGGGTTTAAGCTACTGGAAGTAGCTTTTGCAAAACATCTGCTTCACAAAGACCCTGCAAAGAAATTAAAAGAAGAAGATATAAAAAAAATTGAGTGATGAATTCCTAGTGAAGCATTACAGACTTTGCTTTGACCAAAAAGTATTACGGTTGCGAAATATCGTGCCAAGCAACGTGGAAAATCCTTACTAAGTTTATCAGAAAAGAATAAATTATCAATGATGAAAATCTTGGAGGATTTTAGTCAAAGAAAGGGAAATAAATATATTTCTTTGGGTAGTTTACCATGAGGTAATGATACAAAAAAATATAAGATAGGTGCTCATACTTTTTATCATAGACATGCCTATTCTGTTACATGAGTTGAGAAAGATGTTAATTGAAAAATATCTGCTATTAAAGTTTTGAATCCTCGAAATCACAAGGGAGTAGAGTGATGAGCAGAGCAAACCTTAAATCTATCTGAATTTTTTAATGCATTCTCTCTTTTTGATTCAGGAACAATTACAGATACTTTCCTTGATCATAGGACGAGCAAAGAGGAAACTATGGTAGTTGATTGAAGTGCAATGAGGAGAAGGAAAGATAAGAAATATGGCTAGAGACAGTGAAATATATCTCTAAATCTCGACTCTTACCATCTCACCATCTAAATCTTTAAATTCCAATTGATATGCCGTCAATTGCATCGGAATCTCAGCTTCTCTCCCGTAGAGATAATCTCCATAAATCGGTAATCCATGAGAGCTCAGATGGTATCTGATCTGATGAGTCCTTCCAGTAAAAATTTGAAGAAAAATCTGAAGCTTTCCGTCAGGTTTTTTTTCTATTTTTTCTATTTGCGTGATTCCAAGCTTTGGAACTGTATTTGGAACTTTAGCCTTTACTTCTTCTGAGATGATAAAGGGGAGTTTCTCCTCAATCTGCTTCAAAAATTCGTTTCCTCCCTCCGAAATCTCACAGGTTGCACGATACCATTTCTTGAGGGGAACTTGGTCTTTCTGCTCTAGAGTTTCAGACTCAGATTTCTCTTTGAATAAAGTTTTAAAATGCTGAAGTCAGCGTTCTGTCTTTGCAATGATCATCAATCCATCAGTATCTTTATCAAGTCTATGAAGCAGTCCAGCTCTGATAAAACTCCCGATGCTTGGTAACTGTTTGTAGTGATGGTAGAGAAAACCTACGACACTTGGTTCTCAGACATCCCAAATACTGTTTGGATGTGATAAAACTCATTTTGGTTTATTGATTATTAGATAATCACTTGTTTCCCTTAGGATAGGTATTTCAATGAGTGGCGCTTCTTCTAAGATTACAGGGGATAAATATCTTTCAAGGTTATCAATGACGATTTCATCTCAGGTTTTTAATTTTGCGGATTTTTTTGCTGGTTTGCCATTGAGCAAAACTCATCATCTCTCCAAAATATGATGAAAAAAGCTCCTTGAATAGGGAAACTTCATAGTGAGCCGTTTATCTATTCTCTCGCTTGCTCCCTCAAATGTTAACTCATGCATGCTCTTCAGAACAAAAATTATAAAAATCTGACCTCAAGCGATCCTTAATTTTTAGTATCAAAAAAACCGAGTAGCCGTAACAAAGAATATCATCTCTCCTTACGGAAAGGTGGGTAGCTCCTCGAGACCACGCGGATCCGATTTTTGGCTCCCTGATATAAGTTGAGAATTTTGATAAGTTTCTTCATAGCGAACTACTCAGTCTATTACCTATAGATACAGATTTGACTCTAAAAGGCAAGGAAAAATCTGATTTTTATTTTTATCATGATTATTCCTGATACAGGACCTCTTCGGTATCTATCTCTGAACAAAATGCTCAAAAACCTGAACATTTTGGGCTGGAATCTGAAAGCTTCTTTCCAATATTGGAACCATAAATCTAGATGGAACCTGATGTTTTATTTTTTGATTTTTGAGCTGAGAAGCGAGGAGTTTTAGAGTTAGATATTTTCCAGCTACCAAGAGGAGTTTCAAAGGATTTTTGGTTTTTGCTCCTTTAAGAAAATTTTTTAAACTTAATTTGTGAATATCTGATTCTTTATAAACTTGGCTTGGGAAGGGATGAAAAACTCATAAATCATGATACATAACTCGCTGTTGAGCGGAGCTTTTAATCCCTTGAGAAACTGGAAATCGACCTTGCCATCTAATTAAACTATGATACCAAATAAGATCAGGTTTCTCTTTTTTGATAACTGATGTTAAGCCCCATCAACTTCAGAGATTCAAGATCGAGAGGGCTATACCGAGATATTTTTTGAGTTTCCCCGCTGCTCATCTGGGGCAGCTTGTTCAGAAGAGCTTTACTTCATATCCATGAGATTCCAAGAGTTTTTTCATTTCGTGAAGCCCAGTTTCAATACCTCAAATCGGATTCATGAAATCACTTACCATAAGGATTTTTCTGCATTTAAAATCAAAAGTTAGCTTTTGAAATCTTTGGAATCGAGCTTCTTTATCGTATTTCTCGGCAAGTTGTTTGTTTTTTTGAGATAAAAGGCTGTAAAAATCAGACTTTTGCTCTTTTTTTTCTTTACTGAGCTTTTTAATCATGAGATCAAGCTGTTCAACTGGTTGTTTTCACTGATACTGAGATAAGTCATATTCTTTATCGATGAAAGGCGCAAGACCTCCTTGTTTATACCCAATGACTGAAATTCCATAACTCAAAATATTCAATGCACTCAGACCAAAAGTCTCTAGACATAAGGATGGCATCAGGCAATAATCAATGTTTGATAAATACCTTTCAATCTCAGTTAAAGGTTTCCAACCAAAAAAATGGATCTGAGGGCAGTCACGAGTGAGTTCTAAAAGTGCTTCCTCATACTTCCCCGCTCAAAAAATATAAAAATCAACCTCTAGATTTTTTAGATCTTGACTGCGAATCCACTCTAAAAGTATTCAAAATCCTTTTTCTTCCTCAAGCCTCCCTAGATACAATAATCCAAGCCTCTTACTCATGTTGCTATCAATAGATTAAAATCTGATTTCTTTGAATAATAATGATGAGTTGCTGATTTTCAATTGATTTTTTTATTTATTCCACTTTTTTATAAAATCTCTTGACTTTTTGTGTTAAATATGTATATGATGTATTGTAAATATAAAAGTATTAGAAAAATAGAGAGGTGATTTTCTTTTACTTACTAAGTAAAGTCCCTCCAAAGCTAACTTTAGAATAGCTTTGTAAAAAAAGGAATTTTATTCCTGATTCTAAAAAGACGAGAGGAACGGCTCCGTCTCAAAAAAATATAATTCTTGTGCTTGCCGTTATGAGTACATCTAACAAACAAAAATATTATTAATTATGGGATCCAAAAATTCTGTATCTGTTCAATTTCCAAATCCAGGAGTTCTTGTTTATGAGTATTCTGGGGAGGTATCTGTGGAGTTTAAATTCAACACTCCATGCAAAAGCTGGCATTTCTTAAAAGTAGGGAAGAGTCTTCAAGAAACCTCCAAAGCACAAGTGGTTGCCATAAAGCAAAACTCAATCAGAAAAATTAAATTTTCTGATTTTGGTAAACAGTATTCCGTTGATGCGGATAATGTGAATATTTACATAGAGACAGAGCTTGAAGCTGCAGATTTTTACACAAGAAAATCTGAGATTGAAAGTCTATGTATTGATGGCAAAGAGTATTGGGATACTCAGAATATGAGTCTTGCCATGCCCGCAGAGCAACTAGTTACAGCTTAGGAAAGCTGAAAAATTGAACCTGACTATGTGTAGTCAGGTTCTCTTTTGTTTAAAAAAAGGTCAGAGATTATTAGACAATCAGAGGTCGCGAAACAAAAAAAAGAAAAAACTGATCCAAAGTTACTTTGGACCAGTTC
>CAUQBS010000029.1:0-9299 GCA_963516485.1 uncultured bacterium | reverse complement strand
GCTGTGAGCTGAGGAAATCTTGTAATGATTGTAGTTTTTCTAGGAGCAATCCTTTTTTGGATGCCTTTTTATATAAGAAATGCTTTTATCATCTTGGGAGTTATTTTCTTTGCAATTTTAGCAGGAAATGATTCAAGCGTTATCAGAGCACTGATTATGAGTGTTCTTTCATTGCTAGCACTATTTTGGGGAAGAGAAGTCCAGATTTGGAGACTTTTGAAATATGCTTTTGTACTGATGCTGTGCTATAATCCATATTTTCTCGTCTATGATCTTGGATTTTTATTGAGTTTTTGAGCTTTGATAGGAATTGTAATTTTGAGCGAGATTCTAAGCTGAGAAAATAACGAAAAAGAAAATCAAAAAGAAAAAAAATCTGAATTCAGATTTCTCTCTTCTTTTTTGAAAAATTACTGAATTCCAACTCTTTGAGCGAGTATTGGGACTTTACCAGTTCTACTCTTTTTCATTGGAACCACCAATCTCAGCTGAATTGTAATAAATCTTATTATTGTTCCACTCGTGCCTTTGATCACAATCTGAGGCTTTATGAGTGCAATTTTGATTAAACTGACTGACTGGAATCGGCTTAAATATCCAATGCAACGGCTCTTAGAATTTATATATTATTGTTCAGAGCTCGCAAATCAGTTTTCTTTTAAGATTAGTATTGAAAGTTTGTGAGCTAAATATATATTTGCTGTATTGATGGGTCAGGTTTTGGTATTTTGTTATTTGATAGTAAGAGAGACGAAGCAAAACTAAGAAATGGAGTAAATTTGTGCTCCTGAATATTCCCAATATTCAAATCAAAGTCCTTCAATATAATTTTCAGGCTGATGGTATCAATCTATTCCTATTATTTGATCTAATCTATTGAATGGATCTACTAAAATATTAATATCTTGATCTGAATGAAAAGCAGAAGAGTTAAAAAGGATGCATTTTTTTATTATTTTATTCTTTGAAATCTTTTTCCATGAAGGAAGTTTACTTAATAAAGTTAAAGCATTTCTTAGCTGACTTTTTCCTTTTTTTCTAATATTTGTTGCCATCCCATTCCTTACCTCTCTGTTTTTTATTTCTCATAGCAAAAAACATCTTTTCGTCATTAAGAAAAAATCACATCTCTTTCCTAACTTTCCTGGTTGCATAGCATTATTTGTTTCTATTGCTGTTAAAAATACGTCAAAACTACCTATTACACAATTAACCTCATTAGGATTTGAAAACTTCGCTATTCCTCTGAGATCGTTATCAATTATCAAACCACGCTCTTTATCATCTATCATACTAAATTCCTGAGAATGCACAGTCTCTAAATAATTATTCAAATCGTTATCTTCATTTCTGCCCTCGTGTAGTCTATCAGTAATTTCCCTAAATATTGTTAACATATTTTTAATTTATCATACTCATTGTAAATATTATTAATAGTATCTGAAAGTATATTTGTGTTTATTAATTTTTTATTTTTTAATTTTAAATCTACTAATTTCCCTTCTTCCACCTCATATACAGCAACATCATCAAAATTAACCCGTCCGGTAGTATTATCTTTTTTCTTCTGCTCTCATCTCTCAATCAAAAGATTAAAGTAATTAATAACATAAGGGCTATGCGTCGAAAGCATCAATTCCATATTATTCCCCTTATCTACAAAACATTCTTTAATAAGATCATCTATTAATTGACACTGAGCATCTGGGAATAGACTCAGTTCAGGCTCCTCTATGTGAAGATACACTTTTTTTGGAATATCTCATAAATTTGTTATTGGCTGAAACTTTACAATATTGTTTGAATCTGCTATAATATCTAATACCGCACGATTAAAAGCTACATCAAATTCAAATGCCTTGGAAAAATGCTGAGCAATTAACAGGATCGGAATAGAATTTTGAGCTCCTGAAGAGCTATTCTTTAGTTCAATTTCGTAATTATTATCATTTCCCTGAATAAAATATTTTTTTATGCCTCCAGATTTTTTAGTAAAAAATTTTAATCATAAGTGAGATACCTCTAGCCTTTTCCCATCGAGATTATCTGCAGATAGTTTAAAATCTTTAAACACCTCATGGAAAAAAAATCACAACTTTCATCAAGAGAGAGATCCAACCTGATTCCATAATGGAATTACACTTCTGGTTTCAGCGATAAATCCGAGCTTAGTATAATACAGATTATTAAGTTTTATCAGATTAGAATTTGTTGTTCCATTAAGCTTTCATTTCAAAAAAGAAAGTGTATACTTTTCGTTTCAAAAGCTGACAGTATAATTGATTTCAGTATTATCATTTATAAAAGCCTCTAGTCCAGCATCAACAATATATCTTTCCATTCTGAATCTAAAGGGACTCTTAGATATCTTACTGTGTTTTAAATACGAACGAATATTATGCATTTTATATATCCATCTGAACAGTGAAATAACTTTCATTAAAGTACTTTTTCAACTTCCTGACTCTCAAACAAGAACAGTTATCGGCTTTATCTGTTCAATCGAAATATCCTTTATAGGACCAAGATTTTTTATTACAATAGATTCTTTCATCGCAAATATTTAGAACACCTAAATAAAATATAATACTAACTATATACTGTGACTCAATTTAGCTTTTTAAAACCTTTTTTCAAGTTTTTTTTGAAAAAGGAAAAGTTATGAGACAAAAAAAGACACTAGCAAATCATATAGAAATAGAAATCTAAATCCTATATAAATGCTAGTGGTTCATATTAATAATAAAGGGGAAGGAGGAGCTTTTTTCTAGGATGAAAACTATTCCTCTATCTCCTGAGTTTCCTCATCTATAATAGTTTCCATACTACTCAACGCTTCATCATCAAGTACTTTTTTCCCCATTCTCATATCCTTAATTTTATTTTGAATCTCAGTCTCTAGCTGTTGTCTTACTTTTTCTTGAGATTCAAGATATTTTGAAAGTTTTTCCTTTCACTGGAGTTTTTCAGATCCAACAGTATAGAATGCTCCTGCTTTAGAAATCAATTTTAAAATCAGAGCAGCCTCAATGATATCAGTAATCTTATCATATCCAACCTGCCACTTGATAGGAAGCTCAGCAGTCTTAAATGGTGCAAAGATCTTATTTTTTGCGATTTTGATCTTTGCAAAATATCAAACCTGTTCTTTATCTTCCATGATTTTATCTCCCTTTCTGATTTCAATTCTCTGAGAAGCAAAGAATTTAAGTGCATTTCCTCCAGTTGTTGTCTCAGGATTCCCAAACATGATTCAGATTTTCATTCTAATCTGGTTGATAAAGATACACATAGTACCTGTTTTTGCTAGTATCGAAGTAAGCTTTCTGAGTCCTTGAGACATCATACGAGCTTGAAGCCCCATATAAGAATCCCCCATATCTCACTCAACCTCTGCTCTTGGTACAAGTGCAGCTACTGAGTCAATAACAATAAGCTTTACAGCTCCTGTTTTTGCAAGCTCCTCAGCGATTTGAAGTGCTTGCTCTCCATAATCTGGCTGAGATAAGATCAGTTCATCAGTGTTTACACCTAGCGTTCTTGCATAATGAGGATCTAGTGCATGCTCGGCATCAATAAAGGCTGCGGTTTCACCTCTTTTTTGCATTTCTGCAATTGCATGAAGCGCAATGGTGGTTTTTCCAGATGATTCTGGTCCATAAATTTCAATCACTCTTCCCTCTGGATATCCACCTCCAAGGATCAGATCCAAAACATAAGATCCACTGTGCGAAGTATTAACCAATCCAACATTAGCATTGTCTCACATTTTCATAATTGCCCCTTTTCAGAACTGTTTTTCAATGTTCATAAATGCTTCCTTGAGTGCTTGATTGTTTGTGTTTACCATAATACTATGTGATATAGAGTATAAAACATTATGAGAAATTCAGATTTTTCTGAATTTTTTAGTTGTCTGCTCCAGCAGATTTTTTTTCTGCCAGAGCGACGATTGTGATATGTAATGAAAAAAAATAAAAAATCAAGAGAATTTTTACAATTTTTATTTGATATTATTCTTTTGTCAAAAAAAACATTGATTTTGTCAAAAAAGATTTGACATTGTCAAAGAAATCTGTATATTTGCAATCAGATTTTAAATTTTATTTTTTGTGGATAATGCATTTTTCTTGGGGAAACATATTAAAGAATATTTTCTGTAGTACTCCTGAACAACTTAACGATATTTGGAATGATTTATCGAAAAATATAAAATATGCACGAAAACATATTTCAATTTGAAATATTCTGACATGATTTTTCCTACTATTATCTCTTTTACTACCATGGATCTTTATTATTTCTTACTTCAATAAAGCACTATGAACTGCATGAATTGCGCCATCTTTAATTACCTTTTTTAAAGAGAACTGAGATTTATGAATAATCTTAGTATGAGGAATAGGCTTTTTCTACTCCGTTATAATAAAACAAACTATTGATTTTATCTGTAATGAAAACAAAAAACTACAGATTTTACTATACTTATTTCTTTTAACATTATTTATTAATTTTATTTTTGGACTTTTTAATGTTTGATCTCCTCTTGATTTAGAATTTTGACAAAATATAAAAACATTTTTTTATTTCTTTATATCGGTATACTCTATCTTCCTACTTATTGACTATCGAAAATACATAGGACTCTTCTTGAAATTTTTAGTAGTGGGTATTAAAATGCTAATAATCTACTTATTGTGCTTCTTTTTAGAGCTTTGTTCTTTATTCAAGAAACAACTATCAAACAAAAAAGAGTAGATAAGCCTATCTTTTATCAATTAAAATTCATAACTATAAAATGACAAAACTTGATGATTTACAAAAAAGACTGATTGCTTTTTTCAAGCAAAATACTGAGCAAGAAGGCCTTACTCTCAGAGAAATCGCAAATGAAGTTTGAGCCTCTCATCCACAAACGGTTTTAAATAAGCTCAATCAGCTCGTTTTCAAAGGATATTTTATCAAAGATGAGCATGGATATAGACTCTTAAGAGAAGAAGTCTGAAATAAGTTTGATGATATCGTTCAGCTTCCGATCTATGGTTTTGCACAGTGCGGAAATAAGGGGAAGCAAATCATCGATGAATATTCTCAAGAAAAGATGCCGGTTACGGTTGCCTTTGTTGGGACTAGTGATTTGGAGAATTGTTTCTTTGTAAGAGCAAAGGGGAATAGTATGGAACCAAAGATTCAAGATGGGGACCTTGTTTTGATTCGCCAGCAGCCTAGTTATGATGAGTCAGATTTTGTTTTCGTGGTTCACAACCAACTTCCTAAGCTCAAAAAAATCATTAAACAGGAAAATAAATTTATGCTTGAGTCTATCAATCGTTTCTTTAATAAAGTTGAAATCACTCCTTATGATGAAACAAAGGTAATTTGAGTTGTAAAAAAAATCATCAAAAGTATGTAGTTTCTACTTAGGATATTTCATTGTTGTTATGGAGCATTATGGAGAGAAAAGGAAAAAAGTCAGACTTTTTTGACTTTTTTTTTATTTTATTTATACTTGGAATAAGGAATTTTATCTCCTCTGCTATAAAAAATGCCAGAAACAGATGTACATAAGCAACCTGAAGCTCAAACTCCTACAATTGAGGAAGCCAACAAATCTGAGCAAGCAATGTCTGAGACAAAAAATGATGTAAACGCATTGCAGCAGAATGTGGAAACCACAGGTCAAATCACAGGGCAAACTGATGCTTTGAAATTCTCTGTATTTTTAAATCTTGATTTAAGTAAGCAGGAACATTTTGCTAATGTGACTGATATGCTTTTGAAATACTTTAAACAGATCAAGAAAGATAGTAATTTTTGGCAAAGAAATTTCTGAAAAGTCAGATATACTCCTGATGCAAAAGACGCTCTTATCAACCTAAGAAAAGGCGCTAAAGATCGTATCAGACTTCTTGAGAATTATAGAGCCACAATTGAGAAAAAGCAGGGACTTGTAGATGAGGTAATCCCACAAACATATGTTATTGAGGTAACAAAAATGCTCAAGGATGTTCAGGCTTTTCATGAAGTTTCTTGAAAGGCCGCGAGCTGAATGAATGCCTCAGAGATGATCAGAAATGCTGATCACTCCTATGCTGGCGTGGTTTCTAATATTTCTCGTCAAAAAAAACATCAAGAATATCAAAATAAAATCAATAAAAAACTGTTTGAAGATGTCGTTCGCACCTTAGATTCTAGAGATCAAGCTGATATGATGAACTATTTGATCGCTGTGGAAGAAGGACAGATCAATAATCCAAGTATGGTTCAGTATTATCAACAACATAAAACTGATATTTTGTACCTTTGCTGTCTAAATTCCCAGATTTCATCTAAGGTTTGTAGACATTACAATATTCAATGTGTAAGTCGCCAGGAGCTTGGCAGACATTGGAATAAACTTCCAGCTGGTATTCAGCAGCAATTTGCTCCTGATGGAATGTATTATTTCGTGAATCCAGAAGTAGTAAATAGTATTGGTGCTCAGCAACTTTGAGGAGCTAGAAAGCTACTCAGAGACGGTATTGAGGCAATCACTCCAAAGATGACACCTCGCCAGAGAGAAATGTGGGCTCAAGGAGCTGAACTCGCAATTGCTGGGGTTGCTATTTGGCAGCTAGGAAAGTGGCTTTTCGGGAAAGGAGGAACTGAACTTGATGAATCAGGGAAACCAAAGAAGAAGATGGGATTTTTGTGAAAAGCTGCAACTTTAGCACTTGTTGGAGTTGGAGGAAGTTTTGCTTCACAGGCATTTTTGGGTAAAGATCTGAAGTCAGTTTTTTGATGACTCTTGAATGGAGGTAAAGACTGGGAAGATATCAAGCAGACACTTGGTTTTGGAAATAAGGAATTTATTGAACAAGCGGTGCAAAAACCACTTGATTGACTCTATCTCTTTGGTGGGATGACCGTTGCTGAGGTTCAGAATCTCTTGAAATTAAATCCAAAATCTGAAATATATTTTGCACTTGAGAGAAAATTCTCTGGAGACCAATCTCCAAATGGAGTAGAAGCAATGAGAATTTTGAAACAGTTAGATAAAAATGATCCAAGTCCTCAGCTCCAAGCATATTTTAATGCGATTGCTGGAAATCCGTACACCGGAGATACAAATGCAAAAGTAGAGTCTCTTGCTGATATCAATGCTGTGAATTTGAATAAAATTAAGATCTTACTTGAGAAATATCCAGCTCTTGAACAAGATGAAAGTAAGCAAAATGAGCTTATGAATAGACTAAAAACTGATAAAGACTTTTTGTCTGGAGATATTGAAAGTATTTTAGCATCAGGCTTCTTTAAACTGAAAGAAGAATATCAAGCAAAATTCTGACCTCAGATTGACGGGCTTCCGATCAGCTTTGAGGAAAAGCTTGCACTCCGTCAAGAACTTCATAGGATCGAAAAAACAGCTAATGTAAATATCCAAGGATTTGAGCTAGAAACTCATGGAGAAGAAATCGTACTAAAAGCAGGTGGTAATAGAGAGGTAAAACTCAATATTAAAAATAAGACCTTAGATGGACTCGTTAATACTGTTGGTAGCGAGATTCCTTTTGAGACAGTAGAAGAAGCACTCAGAGTCGGATTCCTCATCTTAACTCTAAAATGAAAGATTATTAGTCAGGAACTTCATTCAGATAAATTAAAGAAAGAAGATTTTGGCTGGCCGTTCGATCTTTCTGATGGGATAAGCCAGATTTGGAATGGAATTTGAAGCATTGTCTTTAAAGAAGCCGGAGGTACTCAAAGGGTTGTAATGGGAGACTTGATTCCTTTTTGGTCAACTATGGATAGAAAATATCCAACCATTGAGAAAGGTGATAATAGAAAGTTTCTTATTGCTCACCTCAATAAGATCTGGGAATTAGAGGCACCAAATAACTAAAAAAATCTGATTTTATACTTTTATAGACTATGAAAATGGCAATTACAAAGATTGATTGGAAAGAAACTGGGAAAAAATTTAGCGAAGCAATGAATAAACTCAAAACTTCAACAAAAACTACAGCTACTGCGATTGCGCTTGCACTCTGAACAGCTAGCTGCGACTGGCATCCAATGACTGTTTCTTTTTTTAGCGGTGCTCAATGAGATTATGAATCAGGAGCGACCGAAAGAGCGATCACAGCACAAGAACAACAAGTCAATGCAAAAAAGCAAGCATTTAACGACTATCTTGACCAATATAATGATCTACAAAAAAAATTGGTAGACGACAACTCAAGAGGAGATAAGCAGGCTGCGAAACAGACAAATAAAAGCTTGGCTAAGCTCGCTGGAGTGCTTGCTGATCTTGAACAAGAAATCAATGCTGAAGTGGCGAAGCTCGCAGAATATAAAGAATACTATACTAAAGGAGAGCAAAAATACAACGAAGAATATCCAGCTCAAACTCCGAATTCTAGACAATATAAGAAATATAACTAGTTTCATCTAACTCGCATACCGTCTCCGAAACTATAAAAGTAATATCATTTTTCTATAGCCTCTTGATATGTATTCAAGAGGTTTTTTCTTCCCATAAACGCTGAAATCAGCATCATCAGTGATGATTTTGGCAGATGAAAATTGGTAATCAGCTCATCTGTGAGATAAAAAGGGATTCCTGGCCTGATAAATAATCTTGTTTGGATTATCATTTGCGATACTCAGTGAATATTTTCTGAGGGAAGAGGCTCTTGGTCTGGGATAAATTCCTCAACAAGTTTTGGATCAATATCTTTTGTCAGATGGTCTCGCCACTTTTCTGTCTCAGGATCCAGTGATGGAGTCAGTTTTTTTGATTTCAAAAATCTCCAAATATATGGTAAAGACTCTAAAAACCTGATCATTGTCGTTCCAATCGGTAGAAAGATTTTTCCTTGCTTTTTTGCCTCAGCGAGGTTTTTTCGGATATTCGTTGGTAGAATTAAGGGTTCAAAATGGAGTTTTTGATTAGAGATAATTTCCTCAGAAACGGGCTTGAATGTTCAAAGACCAACATGCAAGCAGAGAAACTGCATTCAGACTTTTTTTTCTTTTAATTTCTCGATAAGCTCTGGTGTAAAATGAAGTGAAGCGGTTGGAGCTGCTGCAGAACCGATCTCCTGTGCAAAAAAAGTCTGATACCACTGTTCTTTTTCTTTTTCATAGTTGATATAAGGAGGCAGCGGCATCTGGGCATATTTTTCGAGAAAAGATAAAAGCTGCTCTCAATGAATCTGAAATTTAATGCCATTTTCAGTGAATTCCTGACTTTCTAAGAAAATAGTATCTGAAATCTGAACTTTGCTACCAGGTTTGAAATTTTTACTATCTGAAAC
>CAUQBS010000028.1:0-10707 GCA_963516485.1 uncultured bacterium | reverse complement strand
GGTATCAGGTTTTCTCTTTTTGAGTACCATGATGATCGTAGGGATTCCTGTTCCAAAAAAGATATTTGAAGGCAGACCGATGATCGTGTCGATATTATTTTTTTCGATCAGGTTTTTTCTTATTTCGTATTCTTCTCCTCCTCTAAAGAGCACTCCATGAGGCAGCACGATCGTCATGATTCCATCGGGTTTGATATGGTAGAGATCATGAAGCAAGAATGCGTAATCTGCTTTTCCCTGTGGGGCGATTCCATATCCTGTATATCTTGGATCTCACTCTTTGTCTTCGGGATTCCATTTTTGCGAATAGGGAGGATTGGACACTACTGCGTCTAGGTAGAGCGGATCTGCGATATTCCCCGTTTCGTCCATCTGTGGCCAGTCATCTTCGAGCGTATCTGCATTTCTCGCGTGGATATTGTGAGAAGAGATGCCTCTCATTACCAAGTTCATTCTGGTAAGGTTGTAGGTTTCAGACTTCAGTTCTTGAGCGTAGTAGACGATGGATTTTGGGTCTTTTACGTGTTTTGCTACGGATTTTCCGATATTTATCAAGAGGGATCCTGATCAGCTCGTAGGATCGTAGATTTTTATTTGGTCAGAGTCTTTGAGGTGATTAGCGATGATTTCAGACATCAAGAGTGAAACTTCATGCGGAGTGTAGAATTCTCCCGCCTTTTTCCCAGCATTTGCTGCAAAGTTTGAAATCAGATATTCGTAGATAAACCCTAATACATCGTAATCTGAACTCGAATCCATAGGAATCGTTTTGATCAGATTTATTATTTTTTTTACTGCAAGCGTTTGTGATTTGGTATTGTCTCAGAGTTTACTCAGTCAGGTCTCGAGCGTGTTAAAAATCTTTTCATACACATTTTTGTGATTTTCGTGGATATTGTAGTTGAAATCAGACAATGCATCTGTCACATCAGAAATATCAAAATCTGATTTCTCTGTCCAGGTGCTAAAGAGATTATTATATCCTATAAAATATCCTAAATTGGTTTTTATAAAATTTGCAGTTTCTTGATCATCTTCTGAAAGTTCCCTTATTTCTTCTGGTGAAATTCACTTATTACGCAAAAAATCCAGCTCCTTGTCTGAGAGAAATTTGTAAAACATAAATCATAAGATAAAATCCTTGTATTCATTTGCTGCGATCTTGGATCTCATGTCATTTGCCATAGCCCAGATTCTAGCTGCCAATCGTTGCTTATTCATTTGCTAGCAAAAAAGTAAATTTCATAGCCAAACTTATATCAATAAGAGGACATTAATCAAGGTGATTTTCTTTGAGGATGATTGCGATGAAAAAACACTACTAAGAGACCAAAATAATCAGAATTTTATTTTGCTTTTTCTAAGAAGATAGATATATTTCATGCATGTTTTTTATAAAATAGAAGATAAAAAGATGAAAAAAATCTGAAAGATGCTTGTTTTAGTATTTCTGAGTTTTGTTTTTTTCGGAGGAGGGAAGACATTACTTAGTTCTGCTGCGGTAAGTGTTCCTAGTCAGACTTTTGATCTATGAACGAATGTCGATGGAGTCTGGGATCAGGGAACTCAAATCTTGACTGTTCAACCTCGCTGAGCAGGGACAGGACAAATTGTGGCTGCTAAATGGAATACCATGGTGAATACGCTTAGTCTGAAAGCAGAGGAGATTACTAAGGTGGAATTTAAGCAGGATGTTTGGTTTCCAAATGTAGCAAATAGTTTATTTAATGACTTTAAAAGTCAGATTATTTTTCCATCAAATCAGTATACGAGTAATGTGACTGCAATGGCAAGTATGTTTTTTTGAGCTGTAAAATTTAACTCTGATATTTCAAACTGGGATGTGAGTAATGTAACCAATATGGGGTGAATGTTTAATAGAGCGGAAAGCTTTAATATTGATATTTCTCATTGGAATACAAGTAAGGTAAATCAAATGGGGACAATGTTTTACTGAGCAAAAAACTTTAATCAACCAATAGGAAATTGGGACACAAGTAAGGTAAAAGATATGAATCAGATGTTTTCACAAGCAAAGACCTTTAATCAGAATCTTTCTAGTTGGGATGTATCAAAAGTTGAGAATATGCGAGGAATGTTCAACTGAGCAGAGCAATTTGATGGAGATATTTCTACATGGAATACCAGTGAAGTAACTAATATGGCTGGTATGTTTGGGAATGCAAAAAATTTCAATCAACCAATAGGAAACTGGAATACGAGTAAGGTAACTAGTATACATAATATGTTTGGGAATGCAAAAAATTTCAATCAACCAATAGGAAATTGGGATACTAGTAAGGTTGTTAATATGGAAAGAATGTTTTCAAATGCAAAAAACTTTAATCAACAAATTGGGAACTGGAATACGAGTAATGTAACTAGCATGCTTATGATGTTTGCTTGAGCAGAAAACTTTAATCAACCAATTGGTAACTGGGATACGAGTAAGGTAACTATAATGAATTCAATGTTTGAAAAAGCAAAAAACTTTAATCAGCCAATAGGAAATTGGGACACAAGTAAGGCAACTACCATGCAGACTATGTTCCATGGAGCAGAAAACTTTAATCAACCAATTGGGAACTGGAATACGAGTAATGTAACTCGTATGGATTATATGTTTGCCTGAGCTACTAAATTTAATCAATCAATAGGAAATTGGGACACAAGTAAGGTCACTACTATGTCCTCAATGTTTGGTAATGCGGAAAATTTCAATCAAGCAATAGGGAACTGGGATACGAGTAATGTGACTAATATGGGGGGAATGTTTGCAGGTGCTATAAAATTTAATGCTGATATTTCCAATTGGGATACAAGTAAGGTTACTAGTATGTGGCTCATGTTTAACAGAGCTTCAAGTTTTACTCATGATATTTCCAATTGGGATTTCTCTCAAATTAATCATGGTCAATTTTGAGGTATCGTTATTAAAGATGATGGATTAAAAGTAAAGGGTATCTATCGATATCCGAGTGAAAATTATAAGAAACTTTTAGAAGCTATAGATGCTAAACATCAAGCAGGGATTTTGGACTTTACAAAGCTTAGACATATTGGAGTTCAGTCTACGTATTGTACCTTTGCTGATTTGAGAGATAGACTGATCTCTGAAGGTTTGAATATTTGGTGACAAGATAGATTTGACTGTAAGCCAAAGTTTACTTTTACTACTCCTACATTACAGAGTAGCTGAACGATCACGGATACGACTATTACTTTCAAGAGTGAGTTCCCTTTGACGCAGAGTGATCTAGATAATGGAGCACTTTCGGTAGATCCTGTAGGGACAACCGTTCAATACTCAAACTTTGCATGTAGCCTTGAACCCTTAGATGCTACTAAGGTAAACTGTAGCGTTAAGATTACTTCTACACAAGAACAAAGCGATAAAAATCTGAAACTTAAATTCTATAAGAATCTGTGAAATAATAGAATCATTCAAACTTCTGCACTTATAACTGGTTATCTTATTGATACGCAAGCACCAAAACCAGCTCAACTCGATATTGATACAACTTCAGGTATTCATACTCCAACTGTGACTCTAAGAAGCTTTGAAGATGTCTGAGCGGCAGGAACAGGAGCGTGTAAACTTTCTTATATCGATGCTTGATGAACCCCTCAAACAATCGCTCCACTTTTGCTCGGAGCAGCTCATGTTTTGAATTTCAATCCAACAGAACCTGTTCATACGGTGAAAGTAAAATGTTCAGATAAAGTAGGAAATATTACAGAGAATGAGATTAAGTTTCCGCCAATTATTGAGTTTAATCCGAGTAATGTTACTCTTAGTAATCAAGTAATGAACTGAACTTTTACTGTTTACTCTCCAAGTAGTTTTAAGATCAAACATATCCATGTAGTCAATCCAGCTGATACTGGAGTAACAAAGATTATTTGTAATGGGCAGGATTTAGGATTAGGAGGAGCGGTGGATTTTGATAATAGTCCAACCAATAAAGTGCAATGTAGTTTTCAAGGAATCAATACTAGTGGAATCCTAAAAATTATCGCAAAGGATGCAAATGGTGCTGAAGGTCAAAATAGTGCGTTCTTTGTTCATGATACGAATCTTCCTTCTCTTTCGATTACACCACTTGGTATGTTGACGGGAGGTGATCTTGCCTTTACGGTAATCGCTACTGATGACCAAGGAATTGATATGACGGAGGTTCAGGTTACTTCTCCAGGTGCAGCAATGAATATCCAAAACCTTGTTTGTGTCCAGGTGAATCCTACGAAAGTGCAATGTGATTTTATGGTGAGTGATCCTGTAATCAATTGAAGTATTAAGGTGGATATAGAAGATCTTGCTGGAAACCAAAACTCAACTACTGAATCACATTATACGATTGATAAAACTCATCCTACAATATCCAATCTTACTTTTACTTCTTCAAATTATGGAAGAAAATGGAATATTTCATTCCAGACGCAAGATCAATGAGGTGCAGGACTTTGGAAATCTACAGAAGTTTCAGATCCTGATTATGATGCCTATGCGATTAGTTATGGAGTTGCTTCTAGTTCAACTTGTGGTGATTTTATGAGTTTAGATGGTGTGGTTCCTGGAGCTACAGAACCCTTTACCCTCAATTTTGAAATTGATGATGCAAATCAGAATGGGAAGTATCTTTGTGTAGTAGTAAAAGATAAAGTCTGAAATACTCAGACAGGAGTCCTTGCATCAGCTATCAACTTAAATCTTGCTCCTACCCTTATCGATAAAACACTTACGCTTGATGAAAATACTCCGATCACTACTCAAATCCTTACCTTTGATGGGCAAGACCAAAATGCTGGAGATACTTTAAGTTATCAGATTATCGGTGGAAATACGGGGAACGCATTCTCGATTGCTGGAGATAAACTTCAGGTAAATGGAGTACTTGACTATGAAACATTGAGTGCTTATCTCTTAACGGTACTTATTTCAGATCAGCTCTGATTAACAGGAGAAGCAAAAGTCACGATTACTTTGAATGATGTCGATGAGATCCCTCCAGTAATTACTCCTATTGCGAATGTAAGTTATCAACACTCTACTCCTATCGTTCCTATCCCATTAGCAGCAACTGATAATAGTGGATCGGTAACGCTACAGGTGAATGGATTACCAGCAGGATTGACCTTTGATGCAGGATCTCAAATTATTTGAATGACTCCAGCTACTCCAGGAAATTATCCTATCCAAGTGGTTGCGATTGATCAAGCAGGAAATCAGACTTCACTCCAGTTTACGCTAACCGTGATTGCTCCTGCTACTCCTACTAGTAGTTCAAGTTCTAGATGAGGTGGATGAGCGAGATTGATTGTGGATCATTGTCCTAATGGAGATTTCTCAGCAAGTTACTATGACGGTAGCTGTGGAAACGGCTGAAAACCAGTAGAAACAAAAGAGGTAGAAAAACAGCTCTTTAATCCAACAATTAAGACTAGTTGTTTTAATCCACTTGATGAGAAAACTATAGATCAAGGGAACGCAATGACAGAACTCTTAAAACAAGCACATCAGATGCTCTATAGTTATCAACTCACAAGATGGCAAGGGACAAGAGACTTTGCTCCAGAGAGAAGCTTAACGAGACAAGAAGCAGCAAGATTTATGACCGAGTTTGCGACAAATGTCCTTTGTAGAAAACCAAGTAGAAGCTATGCAGATCAATTTACAGATTTAGGAGATGCAGATCCAACACTTCTTCCCTATATCTATAAATCATATGATTACTTGATCTTTAATGGAGATGGAAATCCAAACGGAGACAAAGCGACAACAACGTTTAGACCGAATGATTTGATAACTGTAGATGAACTCTCTGCTATTATAACCAGACTTGTGAAGAATCAAACTATGGAAGAACCTACTCAAGATCGAGCAAGGAATTATAGGAATTATATCGGTTCTATAGCATCAAAATCGGCTTTAAAGAATGATATTAGATGAACAGTTGCAGAGGTGATTTATGATCTGTATAGAAATAATGACTATGAGCTTAAAGAAGTAGGCTATGTGATCAAAAATTAAAACTCTTAGTTCTTAAAGTTAAAAAAAACCTGAACTTAAATTTAGGTTTTTCCTTTTTTGATAGAAGAGAGATTAATTTCTCGTGTTTTCTTCAGTAATTTCAGGCTTAAAGAAGTTATCCATAGTATGGAGCTTCCCTGGGTTGAAGCTTGGAACAAAGAAACTCACGGTTTGCCCAACATAACTACAGAGTGATACAATATCTCAGAGTATCTTGTAGGTATGAATTTTTGTGGTTCGTTCTTTTTTTACTAGAGTATCTTTGAGCATTAGGATGAAGATTTTATTGGGAGCAGAGCCGGGATTGAAAGTACAGCAGTAGTCTACTTGCCTATGTTTTGCAACGATATAGCAGAGAGTTCATCAGAGTGAATGTCCGCAGATCCGTTTTTGGTACTCTTGATGTGATTTTCTTACTTGGTCAAAGAGGTCAATGCTTCCGGTTACTCTCGGATCGATGGCATTCACTCAGAGTATAATTTGTGCATCAGAGATGAGGTCAGAAGTATTCTTAAAGTCTGTTCCTCTATAGGCGATGATACAAATTTTTTCTTTATGGTTCAGATAAATGCAGTGGAATATTGAATTATACATTGGTTCGAGATAGAAATCTCAGATTTGATATGGTCTTTTTTCTGGTGGGAGATAGGAATATCAGGTGATCTTTGCTAAAAGCTCATCCTGAGGAGGAAGTTCAATATTCTTCTTGAGTTGGCTGTTTTGCATTAGGGTGGCTACGGTTGCTTGTCAGCTTGGAGTCAGATTTTTTATCTCGTTCTCAATCGCTCAGAGTTCTGCTTGATGAGAGGTGTTTCAGAAAAAATTCTGAGTTTGGTTTCAGATTTTTTCTTTGGTTTGTGAAAAGTAATTGCTGAATGAATCTCGCCACTTTTTAACTTGCATTTTCTTCTTTAAAAAGGGCTAAAAAGTCTGGATTTCAGAAGATCTCGATCATTTTCTCCATCGTTTTTCTTTTTCTCTCTTCATCAAAAGGCTTGATCTGACCAAGTAATTCTCATACTACTGTGCGGTCCGTGGTATCGATCAAGTCTTGTTTGAAGTAGAGGTTGTTTCTATCAATTGCGATATCAGTTACGCCTGAGTCTTTGAGCTCTTCGATTTTTTCTTTAACTTCTTTAGTGAAAATTTTCAGATCATAGGGATTGATATAGGTGACACTGTGGTCTTGTACTGCGGTATTTTTGTTTCTAGTAAGTGTGAGGAGGTGTCTGATAAATTTATATGCAAAGTATAAAAGGAAAATCAAAAATGCGATCAGATTTACGAATTGGAGAACTTTTCCAACCGTTCATGGAATCAAAAAAGATAAAAATCAGAATAATAAGAGCGACACCATAGGTATCGACTTTACAAACGAGATAATATCTTGGGCAGACATTGATTTCTTTTGATTGAGTTTGATGTAGACTAAGGCACGTGTGATACTGGTTTCTCTAGGGATAGTAATCTTGTGAACAAAAAAGGTATCATTGATCATATGATCATTATCATAGGTATCGATCTCTGCTCCTTGAACGAGTGTTGCTCGGCTCATCTTTTGAAACGAATATTTAACATACATATCAATACAGAGAATATTTACAAATCAGATTTTCTGCAAAAACTCAATGCTTTCTGGGAAGAAATCATTGTTGCTAGAATATTGCAATCAGAGTTTTGGAGAGGTATCTGAGATTTGCATTATTGTTTTTGAGATAAAATATTCTTTTCTATTATACAGATAGGGGACTAAAAAAGCAAAAAAATCAGATTTTTTTTCTTGATTTGAGTATTAGAAATATCGCTTAAGACTAGTGAAATTTCTAGATAAAGAACTAAAAACTGCCATTTGATAATTATCTTCTTTTTTACGAAAATGTAAGTTTCCTTGATTCTTTTGCTGAGTTCTCTATACTGATCTGAAGTCAGATTTTTAGATTTTTTTGCTTTTTGATGGCATATGATAGTAAGCATACACTGCTTTTAGACTCTAAAGAGGGATATAATCTTACCGAGACTGAATACAAAAAATATCGGCCGCATTTGAATTCTTTTTATAGCTTGGATTTCAATAGATTTGTTCCGAGAGAGAGAAAGGGGTATCGTGTTTTGGACTTGGGGGCATGAGATGGAAGAATGTATGAGCAACTTATGAAAATCTCTCCAGATGAATATGTAGCTTGCGATTGTGCTGAGAAGCTTTTAGCAAAACATCCTTCTAAGGGAGTAAAAGTGATCTGTGATTTGCAACAGGGCTGGACTATGTTCGAAGATGAATCGTTTGATCTCTTATGTGCATTTTTTTTGCTTGAGCATATTGAGGATTTGGAGCATTTTTTTGCTGAAGCTTATCGTGTTTTAAAACCAAATGGTCAGATTTTGATTGGGCATTTTTTACAAAGAAGGCTTTTCCTTTGGAATATTAATGCAAAAAGATTTAAAATCGTTCAATATCCACATACTATTGAGGAAATAGAAAAAGAAGCGAAAGAAATCTGATTTTTTACGGGGATCATGCCTCTTCGCGATGTCTGTGATCCTAAGGTAGTAACTGGGCATCTCTTAGTAGCAGAGAAGAGGTAAGGACTGATAGTTGTTATACAATATAAGGCAGTTTTTGAGTAAAACTTGCCTTTTTTTATTCAGATTTTTTTTGTATTCTTTATTTCTCTACTTGATAACTTATATATTGCTAAAATATTAAAAAAGTTTGAAAAAAGTTGACATTTTTTGTTTTTGTGGTTAAAATTAGTTTTGTAGTTTTAAATACTAGCACAAAAACAATGCAAACAAAATGGACCAAGTATGAGAACTTTCGTAGTACTCTCCATAAAAAATTCGGGCTTAGAATGCTCAAAAAACACAATAAGGGGAGAAGAATTGATAAAACCTTTAATTTCTCTAATAAAGTGAGTCAAAAGATGATCTATCTTGGAGAAATTATGATCGTCGCAGTTTTCAGTTTTTGTACTTGGATCTTTGGAAATAGCGATTCGACCCCAAATAATATGAAACTGGTTTATCCGCTCCAGGAAGTAGCTAAACTTGAATGTAGATCAGAGGAGTGGGCTAAACTCGATGATTCTTGTAAGATCAATTTGCCATTGATTCAAAATGCTGATTATCAAAAATATGCTGGAAATAAGCTCTATACTGATATTTATACGGTACTTTTTGGTGGAAATTATTTGAGTGGATGGGCTGTTGATCAGGGAAGTCATTATGGAGTAGATATCGCCTCTGCTAAGGGGACTCCACTCTACTCTATTGCAAATGGAAAGGTCTATTATGCTGGTCCTCAAGCTGGATATGGAAATGTTGTGAAGATTCAATTTATTTATAATGGGGTACTCTATTTTGCCACTTATGGGCATATGGATACTATCTCGGTACAAAAAGGGCAGCCAGTTTCAGTAGGTCAAAAAATCTGAACGATATGAAATAGTGGAACAACTATGGGGTGACTTGGTGGAAATCATGTGCATTTTGAGATCAATAAGGGAACTACAGGAAAACCAGTGTATGCGTTTCAGAATTGTGCTGATTTGAAAAAGTGAGGTATTGAAGTTATTAATCAAGGACTTTGTAGAGCGGAAATGTTTGAACATAATCTAGATCCTATTCCATTTCTCGAAAATGCAAAGGCTCAATTGCCACATAGTGCATCAGCAGATGCTCAAGAACATAATGCAGCTCCTCAACTTTCATTGACAGAGATGCAGGATCGTAAGCATCTTTTAAAGATTGCACAACTGTATGTAAATAGTCCATATATTTTGGGGGCTACTGGTACTCTTCCTGGTGAACCGACAGATTGTAGTCAATATACAAAAACAATCTTTGGACAGGTAGGAATTACTCTGGAAAAGATGGCTGCTGATCAGGCTTCTCAGTTTTCTTGAGGTGGATATTGGTATGAAGATATATCAAAGGCGAAGGTTGGTGATTTAATATTCTTTAAGAATACTTATGCGACACCAGACAATAGAGAAATTACTCATGTTTCGATTTATGCTGGTGAAAATATGTTGATTCATGCGAGTGCTGATAAGGTAAAAATTACTCCATTTGATCAATACTGGAAAGAACATTTTAAGGGAGTAGGTTCATTCTCACAGTTTGCACTTGCATATAATAAACAAAAAGCTGAATCTAGTTACCAAAAACTTTCAACTATTGGTAAAGAGACTCCAACTCAACCTGAGCATCCATCGGCTCCGGTTCCAACCCCATCTCCAGAACAGAAAGTTCCAGAACAGAAGCCAACTCAGCCTGCTGCACCGACACCACAACCTGCACAACCTTCAGTACCGAGTCCAGAGCAGAAAGCTCCTGAGCAAAAACCAACTGAAAATCAGAATTCTGGATTATTAAATAGTTTGGTGAAGCTCGATGAGAGTAGACTTGATGCTGTAGGTAAGAAGTTCTTTAGTGAGTGGGATATTAGTTTTACTGGTAATCTTCAAAGTCAGCTCAAGAAGTGAGAAACTACTACATTTAAACTTCAAATTAAAAATAAAGCTAATGGAAGTGCGTATAATGGTGTCTTAAAGCAGCCGATTGTATTGGTAGCTAGTAGTACAAATCTTTCTATTGACCCAGTAGCGATTAGCTTTGTTAAGGACTGAGAAGTTGAAATTAAGCTGACGGCTCAGCAGTCGGGACCTGTATATACC
>CAUQBS010000027.1:0-13319 GCA_963516485.1 uncultured bacterium | reverse complement strand
GTCTAACATTAAGTCAAACACCTCTTATAATATTGATGAAATAGTAAATATCAAATGTGATCCTCAAAATCCAGAGAAAATGACAGTGATGGAGCTATCTACATTCTTATTGTTTCTCTCACCTGTAATTGGAATAGCTACAAGCATTTCTGGGATTATCTTGCTAAAAAAAGCTATTAAAATCAGTGCTAAAAAGAAAAGATTAAAAGAAATTTGAATTCAATTAACTCTGAATATAACAGGGATTCACGAAAGTTGAGTTATTATTAATGAAAGGAAGGAATATCTCATTGATGTAGAACACAAAGGAGAAATACTAACAAGTGATGAGGGAATCTTTTCCCCAATAAACAGCTGAAAAATCACCGTATATATAAACCCAACAGATCCGAGCGAATACTGGATCGATACAGAGAGCATTATTGAAGAATAATAGAAAAACCTGATCAAAAGTCAGGTTTTTTTCTAATATCTTAAAAAAATTACTTTACTTTTTCTATCAACTTTCATCTCAATTCCTCAAAACCTTTTCCCTCCTTAACTGAGATAAACACACAGTTAAAGTCCGAATATTTCTCCCTAAGCTGTGCAATTCTCTCCTCATCAGCTCTATCAATCTTATTGAAGACAAGAATCTTATCCTGATGTGCTCAAATATCGCTCAAAACCTTATGAACAACCTCTATTCTCTCATCAACAAAGGGATCACTCGAATCAATAACATGGAGCAAAAAATCTGACTCAATACTATCTTCGAGAGTTGAAGAGAAAGATTTTACCAACTTTGGAGGCAAATCTCTGATAAATCCAATCGTATCGTTAAGCAGAACCTCCTTACCAAGTCAGGTTTCTGGATTTGTGATCAGATAACACTTTCCAACATTCGTCCCAAGCGTCGCAAAAAGCTTATTCTCTGCCAAAACGCCCTTATTGGTCAAAGCATTGAGCAATGAGGACTTCCCAGCATTAGTATATCAAACGATCCCAATCGTTGGCATTCCCTTCTTTTTACGAGCATCACGCTGGAGTTTTCTCATTTGTTCGTATTCAACAAGCTTCTTCTCTATTTTCAAAACTTTCTCCTTCAAATGTCTCTTCATTTTTTCAGTATTCGTCTCTCAGGCTCCCCTCGTTGCTCAGCTTCCACTTCCAGAAGAACCTCCTTGCCTACTGAGCTCCATACCCATTCCATAAATTCTAGGTCCCATATGCTTAATCGCAGCAAGCTCAATCTGAAGTCTAGCTTCACCTCACTCTGCATGTTTCTCAAAAATCTTCAAAATCAGATCAACCCTATCTCGAGCAACCATCTTCTCTTTGAGATTTTGTTCCTCACTGACTAAACGCAACTTTTCATTGATCGCATAAATCTGAGCAGGCTTTAAAGCATTTCCGATTACAAGCAGATTTGCCTCCAAGCGAAGCATATCTTCTACAATTTCCTCAAGCTTCCCTTTTCAAACATACGTTCTCAAATCTGGCTGATCTTTTTTCTGATACTTTTGCAAGACTACAACTCCTCCATAAGTATTGACAAGATTTTCGAGTTCTCTCATTCTATCTTCTAGAATTTCCCTTGAAGTCTGTTTGTCGACAAGATCCACTAAAAAGACACGAAGAATTGGCTGTTGTTCTATTTGCATTTCATCTTCTTATTCAAATAAAAACTCCCATTTCCACTGATAAATATAAACAATCTCTATCCAAATGCAAATACAAATCTGATCTTAGCTAGAGATCCCGGATACTTGCTGACAATAGGAAGTCCAAAAAGTATCAAAAATCTCAATAAAATCTTGTGAAAAAAGAAAAAGTCCTTATACTTGAGTTAATACCCTTTACCACTATCAAAACAAAACCTATGAAACGACTTGCAAAACTATTCCTTTGGATCATCAAACTTCGCTATACCGTGCAGATCACCTGACTTCCAAAGAAAGCAAAAAATCAGACTTTCCTTATTTTACCAAACCATATCTCTTTCCTAGAGCCTATGCTTATTTGGTGTATTTTCCGTCCATATAGCAAAATTAGACCTGTTGTTACAAGCTTCTTTGTAGAGAATCGTATTTTAGCTCCGATTTTCCGCCTCATCGGTGCAATTAGCGTTGAGGAAAATCCATCTAATCAAAAAAAAGATTTCTCTGAAAGCATTAACTCAAGCCTCTCAGAGCTCAAAAACGCACTCAAAAAATCTGACTCAGTTCTTTTATTTCCATCAGGACAGCTTGCAGGACAAGGACTAGAATATCTCTGAGGGAAAAAGTCAGCCCTTCTCGCAGTAAATGCAGCTCCTGAAAATACAAAAATTCTTACAGTTCGCATCCAAGGACTATGGTGATCTATGCGATCCAAAGCTCGAACAGGAGAAAGTCCAAACCTCTTCCGAAACTTTGCTAAAGCAATACGATATCTCCTTGCAAACCTCATATTCTTCCTCCCAAAGAGAAAGATCACGATTGAGATCGTAGAACAGACTGACTTTCTCAAGGAGCAAGCAACTACTTCCCTTGAAGCATTCAATCATAATTTAGAAAATTTTTATAACAAAAAAGGAGAAGAAAAAGTCAGTTTTCTCCCCCATTATTTTTACTATAACGATGTAAAAAATAGAGTATTACCTGATTTTATCCAAGATTCAATCAAAAGCCTAAAAACAACAAAAACCTACAATACACAAAATTTTAATCCTGAAATCATCGAAACGATCTTTTCAGAACTCAAAACACTAAAACAAATTCCTGCAGAAACAACACTTTCTCTTGAACAAAACCTTATTCTTGATCTGTATTTAGACTCATTGGATATGGCAGAAATCAAAAACATCATCCTTGCAAAATACCCATCAGCTTCAAATACTCCAGTACTTGAGCTCAAAACAGTAGCTGATTTGGTCGCAATGGCAATGGGACTTACCCAAAGTGAAGCTTCTGATTTCAAGCCTTGTAATTGGAAAATCAGCTCAAAAAAACAGGAACGATTATTAAACGAAAAGCTGAATATCCTTGAACATTTCAAGCTTCAGCGAAAAACAGATAAACAAGCTACTCAAATCTACGACCAACTTTTTGGACTACAAACAAGAAGTGATATAGTATTAAAATCGCTTCTCATCAGTGATTATCTGAAAACTATCCCATGAAAACATATCTGAATCATGCTCCCATCTCTCGGAAGCACAAGCATTCTCCTACTTTCAACCTACCTTGCAGAGAAAATTCCAGTAATGATGAACCGAACTCATCCACAAGGCGCTTTTGATCATTGTGTAAAGTTTTCAAAAACACAAAAAATCCTGACTTCCAAAAAGTTTTTTGACAAGATTAATATCGAACGATTAAAGGACTATGACTTTATTTTCCTTGAAGATCTCCTCAAAAATATTTCACTCTTCCGCAAAATTAAAGCCCTCATCAAAAGTAAGTTTTTCCCTCTCCCAAAAAAATTAGATCCAACAGCAGTTGTCCTCTATACTTCAGGAAGCGAAAACCTCCCAAAAGCGGTTGAACTTACTCACAAAAACCTTATTACCAATCTTCAGGGAGCATTAGATATCATGCATATCAAACATGATGAAAGACTCTTCTGCTACCTTCCTCCATTTCATAGCTTTGGGTTTACAGTCAATACCGTGCTTCCACTTGTCGCTGGACTCAGATCTATAAATACGCCAGACCCTAACGACTCTCTCACTGTTGCCAAGTTGATCGATCATACAAAACCAACACTCTTAGCAACAACTCCGACCTTTTTGAGAAACCTATTACACATTGCCGCACCAGATCAGCTAACTTCATTAAGATATGTGATCACTGGAGGAGAAAAGTGTAGTGAAGCGGTTTTTGAAAAGTTCAAAAAATCTGTTCCTCACTGAGTGATTCTCGAAGGCTACTGAATCACTGAATGTAGTCCGATCATCGCTATCAATCCTATTGAAAAACAAAAAGCTCAATCTGTAGGAATCAGTATTTGAACTGGTAAAATCAAAATTGTAAATATTGATACAAACCAAGAGATGGCTTCTAATCAAGAATGAATGATCCTCTTCTCTGCACCAAGTGTATTCAATGGTTATCTAGATAGTAGTATTGAAAGCCCATTTCTAGAGATCGACTGAGAAAGATGGTATAAAACCTGAGATCTAGGGTATCTGGATAAAAATGACTATCTTTATATCACAGGGAGAAAAAAAAGATTTCTAAAACTCTGATGAGAGATGATTTCTCTACCATTTATCGAAAGTTTATTACTAGAGAAATATGGTAGTGATGCATGAGCAAATCTCGCTGTTGAATGAAAGGAAACTGAAGACAATGTTGAAATTACCCTTTTCTGCGTTGATTTCACCCCATCGCTCAAAGAAGTCAATCTCTACCTCAAATCTAAATGAGTCAATAACCTTATCAAAATTGACCATATAAAACCAATTTGAGAGCTTCCTCTCCTCGGAAGCGGGAAAATAGATTACAAAATTCTGAAATCAATGTGCTAAAGCTTTATTTTGTTTTATAATTATGCATTTTCTCTTTTGTTGTGCCACATCTTGAGAACTCAAAACTGTTAAAACTCAAATCAAAGCATTAAACCTCAAATCAAACCTAAAAATCTCCTATCTCTCCACAGGCATAGGAAACTATGAAACCATCTACACTCTGACAAAATTCTTCACCGAACACGCTGAGTCAGATTTTTTTCTAGTAAATATCGGAATCTGCTGACATACTTGCCTACAAACACCACCAAAAGCAATTCAAATCTGAAGAATAAAAAATCTGACTACTCAAAAGGAACTCCTACCTCCACTCCCTATACTGTTTGAGCAAATCGCTAGTATCCGATCTTCTGAAACGGTTATGACCGAGCAAATCATGGAAGAAAATTCTTTTGTAGACATGGAAAGCCGAGGAATCGAGCTCGTATGTGATAAATTCAGAATTCTTCGTCTATTTCTCAAGGTCCCTTTTGATAAAATCTGAATCGAAACGCAAAATTTTGATAAAGAAAAAGCCCTTGAGATGCTCGCAAATCATATTGATTACGAAAGACTTATCAAAAGCCTGACCTCTCAAGAGCTTATACACTAATTCATTTTTTTGCAGAAGGTTATCAAACGATTAAAAATCTGATTATTTTGTAGAAAAGTTCAACTTTCCTCACTTTTCATCTACAACAACTTTAGACTGTGCTGGGATTTTTCACTCAATAATCTCAAATGCTAACTCATCTAAAAGATAGGTCTGCAAAGCTCTCTTGAGTGGTCTTGCCCCAAACTGAGGATCTCGTCCTTTTTGCGCAAGGAAGCTTTTCGCCTTTTCAGTAAGCTCAACTTCAAGTTCTTTTCCCTCAAAGATCTGCTTGAGATAGCCATTGAGCTGCACATCGACAATATCACGAATCTCACTCTCTCAAAGCGAATTGAAAAGCACGATATCATCAAGCCTATTCAAAAATTCAGGACGAAAATGCTGCTGAAGCAATGGCATCATCTTAGATAAAAGATCAGAAAAATCTGATTTTTTATTTTTTTCTCCTTGCTCTAACAAGAGTTCAGAACCAATATTTGAGGTCAAGATAATAATAGTATTCTTGAAATCTACAGTCTTTCCAGTGCTATCTGTCAATCTTCCATCATCTAATACCTGTAAAAGCAGATGAAAAACCTCAGGATGCGCTTTTTCAACTTCATCAAAAAGCACGACAGCATACGGCTTTCTCCTAACAGCCTCTGTCAATTGTCCTCTCTCCTCATAACCAATATATCCTGGAGGAGAACCAATCAATCTGGATACAGAATGCTTCTCCATATACTCTGACATATCAATTCTAATCAAAGCATTCTCATCATCAAACAAAGTATTTGCAAGCGCTTTTGCAAGCTGAGTCTTTCCTACTCCAGTAGGTCAAAGGAAAAGGAAGGATCCAATTGGTCTATTTGGATCTTTGAGTCCAGCTCTTGCACGGCGAATAGCATTCGCTACGAGATGAACAGCCTTTTCTTGTCCAACGACAGACTTTTTCAAAATTGCCTCAAGATCTGCGAGTTTTTGCATCTCAGTAGAAACGAGCTTAGCAACAGGGATTCCTGTCCACTTAGCAATAACTTGAGCAACATCTTCACTATCTACAATATCCTGAGAGGCATTTTGCTGCGCTTTAGTTTCTAGCTCCTCAAGCTGCTTTTGAGCCTGAGGCAATTCTCCATAGCGGATCTGAGCAACTCTATTGTAATCTGTTTGCTTTTCAGCAACTTCTGCCTGATGCTCAAGATTCTTGATAGTCTCCTTCAAAGTCTTAAGCTGCTGAGTTTGCGCCTTTTGCCTCTCCCATTCAGCTTTTTTAATCGTATATTTTTCCTTGAGCTCCGCGAGCTCTTTTTCTATCTGTGCAAGACGGTCTTGCTTTGGTATTTTTGCCATTTGTTTTCTGTGATAATAATATAAAAATATAGCACCAATATTTAACAAGTGCTATAATAGAGAAAAAAATCAGATTTTCAAGAGATTTTTTAGAAAAAATTTTCCTCTACTATCAAAAAAAACTCTCTCATAGAGGAGAGAGTTTTCTTATCTTCTTAATTAGAGAGAAAGAAAATCCTGAAACTATTCAGCTTTCTTTTCTTTTGAGCAACATGCCTTTCCATCAGCATTCTTCTCGCAGCATTTTTTGCAGAAAAGAGCCTGAAGAGCGAATCTTCCTGATCCACTTACCGTAAGTGCAACTGCAAGTCCGCAGAGAACTGCATCTAGCTCAATCTTATCCCAATCCCATCCTTTCACATTCATCGCTCCAAGCATAATAATAGCAAGAATTGGCGCCACAAAAGAAACGAAAAGCCCAAGAATAAGCAATGCTCCAAGCACTACTTCTCCAAGTCCTAGTACAAAAAGCCACTGAGCAGGATCCAAAAATGTTAGTTCAAGGCTATGAAAAGCCCCACCTACAAATCCAGCCATCCCCTCATTTGCATTGATAAGCTTCGGCAATCCATGCATAATAAAGATAACACCTACGATAATACGAATCAAAAGAATAGCACTACATTTTCTGTGTTTCATTGTATATAACAGTAAAAAGTAAAGACAAATTTACTCTAGGAATTTTCAAGAAATTATCAAGAGATTTTTTTGAGCGGAAAAGAGAAAGCTGATTTAAGAGACTTAAACCAGCTTCTTTTCTTTTGTTATAAGGATTAGAACCTTGCTCTTGACTCATTTCTTATCAAGACCAATCAGAAAAATCAAACATCCTATTGAAAGATAGAAAGCGAGATTGACGTACCTCTCTTCTCCTAACAAAGGAAGGGTAATCAACACTACTGCGACTAGTAAAATAGTGATTTTCGCAGCATAAATGAGAAACTTTTTCATAAAGGAATTCTTTTTATTAACTAGGAGAAAATATAGCAATTCTCATAGCTAAATCAAGCTCAGATTCAACCCAACTACCAAACAAACACAAATAGAACTTATCTCTAATCAATCACCATACAGCTATACCCAAGTTCTTGGATTTTCTGAACTGTGATTGGGTATTTTACCTCAGAGAAATTTTCAAGTAAAAAAATCCTCTTAAAATCAGATTCCCCATTTTTTTCTTCCTTAAAAATCTGATTATACCTCCAATATTTCCCCTGATATAGGATAAAAGTATGATTTTCCTCACAAATATGATATTTTTTGATTCCAGCTTGAGTAGTCAAGATCTGGCCCTTCAAATGCTGATCAGTTGTTCGCAACTTCAACTGCAAAGGTACAGAAAGCGTATTCTTAATTTTTAAATCCACATAATTATAAAAAACTGTAGCTCCAGAAGCAAAAGGGAGCACCCTTCATGAATCAGGAAACACATCAAAAGAATGCCTATGCCTCTCTAAAACCTCGACATCTAGATGAATAAACATCCAATACAAAAGATTTGAAAGCTGACATAAACCTCCTCAAACTCCGGGGATAACCTCACCTCCAGAAATCAGCATTCCATCTAAATATCACTCTTTATAACTAGGCTTTCAAATCCTCTCCCAAAACGAAAACACCTCTCAGGGCTGAATAATCAATCCATCTAAATATCCAATCGCAATTTGGATATTTTTAATCTTATTTTTTTGCAAAAGAGGATCGCTCTCCCCAAGTTTTCTCATCAGAAGCGACTGATGCCTCACTGCAACAAAAGGCAAATATGATCAATACTTTCTAGCTAGTTTCAATTTTAAATATTGAAAAGAAGCTAGAAATCTCTTAGCAAAGACAAACAAAGGTCTTAAAAAAGGGAATCTCATACTCCAAGAGAGTTTTTGCTTGGATTGAAAGTCCAAAAGTTCTCTAATCCTTGTCTCAAGCATTTTTCAAACTCATAAAATAATCTAAAAAAGTCCTCACTGTTGAATAACTTTCTTTGGCTGCTGAGATTCACTAAACTCAAGTCCAAATTTAGAAACAATTTCTTCCCAACTATCAAATATTTCAAGTCAGAGTTTTTTTGCTTTTTCTGCCTTTGAGCCAGGCTTCTCTCCAATCAGCATAAAATTAGTCGTCTGAAGTGGATTTTCATCATACTGATAACCTTTATCTTGCAAGTGCTTAATAAGCACTCCCCTACTCATTGGGAAGCTCCCAGTCAATGAAAAATGGCTTCATCACATAGATTTTATCACTTTCTCTTCTGAAATCGGCTTAATACCAACATTCTCAAAAATAGACAAAACTTTTAGATTTTCAGGATTAGAAAAATAAAGCTGAAGCCCTTCAATGATCTTTCCTCACACTCCATAAAGCTGAGAAAGCCCCTCTTTATCTCACAAAATATTTGGAATATCACTCAAGCGCTGCACCTTTTTGCTCAGCAAATACTCTGCTAAATCTTGAGCAATTTTTTTCCCAACATTAGGGATTCCCAGTGCATTTAGAAGTCTCCACAGCGGTTTTCTCTTCGAGAGCTCAAGTTGTCCAGCAAGTTCAGCGATCTTCTTTTCTCAAAAGTTTGGAAACTTACGAAGCAAAATCTGAGTTTCAATCTTTTCTAAAGCATAAATATCAGAAACTGAACGTAAAATCCCCTGTTGAACCAGCACCTCAACCATAGAATCTCAAATTCCTCAGATATCCATTGCATCCCTAGAAACAAAATGAACAATCTTCTCCGTGATCTGCGCGGGACAAGCTGGATTCGTACAATAGTAGTGAATATCAATATTACTAATAGGTCAATTACAAGCTGGGCAAAAAAGTGGAGGACGGATAAAATCTTCAGATCCATCCCTCCTTTCTTTAATCACTCATACAATATAAGGAATAACCTCTCAACTCCTCTGCACCCAGACGAAATCTCACTTTTTGATTTGCTTATTTTGAATAAAATCAAAATTATGCAGACTTACCCTAGAAATCTGAACTCCAGAAAGTTGAACCGGCTGAATATTAGCAACTGGCGTAATAATTCCAGTCCTTCCGACCTGAAAATCTACACTCTGAATCTGACTAGCCACCTGCTGAGCTGGGAATTTATAGGCAATAGCTCGCCTCGGATGATGCTCTGTAGCACCTAATACCTCACGAATACCAAGCTGCGAAGCTACCTTTCAAGCATCAGAAAAATCTGATCAAAAAAGACTCATCTCAGATGTTTGTTCTCTATAAACCAGCTCCTCATCTGTCATCTTTATGACTAGCCCATCAAAATCATAGTCCTGCTCATCCAAATATTGCTTAAGCTGAAAATCTTGCGTTAAAGCTCAGATTTCATCAATATTCTGTGGATCATTTACTCTAAAAGGCAACTCAAATACTGGTAATCAAAGGTCCTTCAAAATCAAATGCTGATCTCACTCCAAAATATCATACACAAAACAAACAAGGTTTCTCCTAGCAACTTCAGCACTATCCAAAAGTTTAATACTTCCAGCTGCAGCATTTCTCGTATTTGCAAATGAAGATAATCCCGATTTCTCCCTCTGTTGATTGAGCTCAGAAAGCTGTTTTTTCCCCATCATAATTTCCCCTCTCACTCTCAAGACTCCAGAATAAGGGATTTGCTTGGGCAGATTTCTAATAGTCTTCACATTTTGCGTGATATCTTCTCATATTTTCCCATCTCATCTTGTAATCGCCTGGACAAATTCCCCATTTTGATAAACAATCTCCACAGAAAGTCAGTCAAACTTAGGTTCTAAAAGGTATTTCCGATTCTTACATCCAGCTTTTTCAGCTATTTTTATTCCTCTCTGCGCCCACGCCTTAATATCCGCAAGAGAATAGCTATTTTCAAGAGAAAGCAAAGGGAAACGATGTTCAGCTTTCTTAAATCCCTCAGAAAGTTGACCTATCAAAGCTTGTGTAGGAGAATTTGAAGAAATCAGCTGAGGAAAATATTCCTCAATCTGTTTCAGATACGAAAAAAGCTGATCGTATTCAACATCAGAGATGATCGGCTTCGCATCAATATAATACAAATGATTATGATCACCAATCACATCAATAAATTCCTGATATTTTGCTCCCGCCTGTTCCAAATTCAGCTCCTGAGCATGCGGATACTCAGCCATAAACTTCTGTAAATTCAAGGTATCTTGAGATAACTGACTACTTCCCATCTCTCAAAAAAAGATAAAAATCTGATTTTTCTGCCTGTTATTATTGTTTCTTGCTCTAAAAATGCAAGAGATATCTCAAGGAAATTTCACTTGCTTTTCAAAGCGAGATTTCTACATATAGGAATGAATATCTTTTTATTTCTACTTAAAAAACATGCAACAAACACTCATTATTCTAAAACCAGATGCCGTACAAAAAAACCTTATCGGGGCTGTAATCTCTCGTTTTGAACAGGCGGGCTTCAAAGTCAAAAACCTCTATGCGCTCAAAGCATCTAAAGAGATCCTAGAAAGCCACTACGAAACTATTGGGAAGCTCCTCACTAGGACAAATGCTGAAATTTTTAATGAAGTTGTAGAGTATATGGCTTCTGATACGATTATTCCATTACTTTTGGAGGGAGAGAATGTAATAGAAGCCGTGAGAGCTATGGCTGGGAAAACTCGCCCTCGAGAAGCTGCTCCTGGAACTATCAGAGGAGATTTCTGAGCAAAAGACCCCAATGGTCCAATCCACAATGTAATCCATGCCTCTGCAAACGAGGAAGAAGCTGAACTTGAAATCAAACTTTGGTTTCCAAATAGCTAAAAGAAAATTCTTTTTCAAAGTAAAATTCAAAAAAACCTGACTTTTGATCAGGTTTTTCTTTTTTTCATATATTATGAAGATACTATTTTTTTGCCAACGAAGCAAGCCCCTTCATTGCCTCAAGCACCTCAACTGGGATCATCCAAATAGTAGTATTTGACTGGTCAGAACTAATATCATTGATTGATTGTAAAGTTCTCAAATGAAGCGCACCTGGAGCCTCAGAAAGCATAGTTGCAGCCTTAGTAAGATTCTCGGCACTCGCAAGTTCTCCCTCTGAAGTAATAATCTTTGCTCTCTTTTCTCTTTCTGCCTCAGCCTGCTTACCAATTGTTCTCTTAAGATCATCTGGAATATTGATATCCTTTAGCTCAACAGAAAGCACATCAACCCCCCAACTATCAGATTTTTCATCAACAATCGCCTTAATTTTCATAGCAGCCTGCTCTCTTTTCGCCAAAAGCTCATCAAGCTCAAACTGTCCAACAATATTTCTCATAGTCGTCAAAGCGAACTGTGTCATCGCATAATCAAGATTTCTCACATTCAAAACTGCTCTTTCTACCTGATCTTCTTTAATCCTATAGTAGATAACAGCATTAATTGTACATGAGATATTATCCTTAGTCATTGCTTCCTGAGATGGCACATCAACTGCCTTTTCTCTGATATCCACTCCAATAGTCTGCTCCATCACAGGGATAATCAAATTAAGACCCGGAGTTAAAACTCTCGTATACTTTCCGAAAGTAAGGACAACTTTTCTCTCGTACTGATTTACGATTCTTACCATCATAAGCAAAAGAACAACAATTACCGCTAATACAATCCATGGCATCTTTATATTTGGTAATAGAATAAAAAACTAATACAATCAATCTAAAGCAGAAAAAAAATCTGACTTCTTCTCCATTTATGCACTCAGAGAAGTCCTGATACTAATTGCATCATTTACCATTTCATGCTTCACATTGTGAAATAAGCTCTCTGGCTCTGGATACTCCACCTGCTCCTCAAAAAGGCGAACTCCTGCTTCACTACTTATATCTGATTCTGAAGCCTCCTCTGCTGGCAAACGAGAGAGAAAATCCAGAATCTCATCCATATTTCCTAGAAAAGTCCTCTCCTCATCTGGAGTAAGATGCAACTTTGAAAGCTTAGCTAGGTGCTGGAGCTGTGTAGAATCAAGTTTCATACCATATTTTCATAAAACTAAAGAACTATACTTTAAAGATACTATTTTCTCCATAAAATACAAGCAGAAAAAATCAGATTTTTCTGAAATATTCTTTCCAACCTAGAAAATAAAATATCAGAGAGAAGAATAGAAATTCGAAAGTATTAAAAGCCTTTTCCTCGGATTTTACCTTATTCCGAACAAATAGAACAAGATTCTATTGACATTTACAATAAAATACATATAATGTTTTTATTTTAATCTATAGTTAGTAAAAAAATGAACAATCAATCATACATTAAACCAGAGATCAATAAAGAACATCCTCGTATCAAAAATCGTACTCCAGACCAGCAAAAGTATAGAGACGATCTCGCTCAAGTTCTGAAAGCCAATCGTCAACTGGGAGACATGGGTAGCCGTGCTGCTAGAATGGTACTTGAAAATGAGAGCGAGAGTGCAGAATATATGTCTGCAAAGGAAAATATTCCTGAAGATTTGGCAAAAGATATATTAGAATATATATCACATTCAGAGGAGCCAGAGGATTTTTCAGAGGAGCCAGAGGATTTGGAAATTGATAGGATCTTAGGAAAATCCAAAGGAGTTAGTCATCAAAAAATCGCAGAATCTCTTATTGAGAAAGGTTTTGGATATGATGTCGTAGTAAATTTAGAGAAGTTTGAGGGACTTGACCATAAAAAAATCGCAGAACTTCTTATTAAGAAAGAAGATTGATCTGCTCTCGCAGACAATTTAGAGAAGTTTGAGGGACTTGACCATAAAAAAATCGCAGAACTTCTTATTGAGAAAGAAGATTGATTTGCTCTCGCAGACAATTTAGAGAAGTTTGAGGGACTTGACTCTAAAATCGCAGAATCTCTTATTGAGAAAGGTTTTGGATATGATGTCGCAGACAATTTAGAGAAGTTTGAGGGACTTGACCATAAAAAAATCGCAGAACT
>CAUQBS010000026.1:0-13514 GCA_963516485.1 uncultured bacterium | reverse complement strand
CCTTCCCTTCCGTATTTTGAGATAGAGCTTATTATCATACTACAGCCCAACAGTTAGCAAATAATATTTCGCAAGCTCTTGAAAATCAGAAGGCTACTGAGCAAAAGGTAAAAGAAAATCAAGAGATGATACTAAAGCACTATGATTATACTGTAATCAAAAAGAAGTTACAAGAAAAAATAGAGTTTTTATTTGCTTATAGCTTAAATAAACATAGCTAAAAATGAAACTTGCACTATTTGCACAATGTATGTATGCTCCATGGATAGAGTGAATTAAAAATAATTCACTCCTTGTGGCAAAAGAATTAAATCAGAAGCTTGATCTAGAAATTATCTCACATAAACCGCATCAATATACAGATGATCCAAACTTAAAAGATTTGAAAATAAACTATCTACTCAATCTCTCAGATAATACCTATCTACAATTGCGATACTTTCTTGCTTGAGCAGTTAGAACATTACTATTTGCTTATAAAAAAAAGATAACTCTCTTTTCAATACAGTATTTAGAGACTTCTTTCCTGTGTCCACTATTATTCTTAATTTTATTTAAGTGGAATACCCAATTTGTCCTCACACTTTATTCAACTGATGAGTTAAAAATTCCCTATAAAAGACGCTTTCTCCAATGCTTTAAGTATAAATTTAAAAAAGTCATTATTATTTCCGAGTATTTAAGAGAAGAAGTAAAAAAAATCTGATTTAAAGATTCTGAAATAGAATATATTCCTCTTTCTTATGATAAAAGCAGATATTCCCTATTAGCAGATTTTGAAAAAAGAGACAAAAAAACAATTTTATTCTCAGCCTGAATTGTAAAAGAAGCAGGGAGCTTTTTTATGGTTGATCTTGCAGAGTCTATGCCTGAATATAAGTTTATCTTTGCCTTAAGACAATTTAATAAAAAAAGTGAGGATGAATTAAAAATTTTAACTGAATATATTTCTAGGAAACAAGTTAAAAATATTGAGATTAGGAGGAATATTTATAATATGGAAGAGCTCTTATGATCAGTAGGGTGTTTGATCCTTCCTCTACAAGATATTCATATAAAAATGCTTATCCCAGTAGCTCTTTTAGAAGCAATGGCAAGATGAACAATTTGTTTTGTTTCAGATCTGCCAAATTTGGAGTTGCTAGTTCAGGATAAGGGGAATGCAATTATATTTAAAAAAGATGATATTTACAGACTAAGAGAAAAAGTTGAAGAATATATTTGCAATAAAAGTATTTCACTAGAGGCATATCAATTTTGAAAAGATTTCCCAAATTACCATGCTATAGGACAAAAGTATTTTAATATCATACAGGCATTACAATGATAAATATTGATATCTATTGAGTTTGTGTACAAATCAATACAACGAATTCTGATCTAGCAGATTTTATAAAAAAGTATTATAGAATATTTCTTGTAGAGAAAAATAATCTTGAGCCGAAGATAATAATTACAATCAATAAGTATTGATATTTTGATTCAATAAAAAATGAAATCAAAAAAACTACAAAGATGACTACAGTCGGAGACTATATTAATATTGATTTTAAAGATTCAATATACACTTTTGTAGATAGAGAGATCTCAGGAGTAATAAAATTTGCTGAGGATTGAAAAATATATGTAGATTGATACTTGAAACCAAGAAGAATACATCATATTGTAAATCTCTGTTTGCAATGAATCGATAGGGTTAGTAAATATTATAATAGGTTTATTATAAAAACACTGATTCATGACCCAATATTTATAGTCTTGGAAAAATTGCTAAAGATTAATATTCTACATGCAACAGCAGTAACAAACTGAAAAAAAACCTTCGTTTTCACAGGTCTTGGAGGGAGTTGAAAATCTACACTAGCAGGGGCATTTTTTGCTAAGAAATGATATCAAATCCTTTCTGATAATTACTGTATGATTAGTGACGGTACGCTTTATCCATTTCCTGAACTTCCAAGAGTTACAAATCAAACTGTAGATCTTTTAGGTATAAAAAGGGGAAAGAAGGCTGATTGAATTAAGACATATTTAGATAATAGATTAGAGAAAGTTAACAAAAGTTATCCGATTGATAAAATTTTCATTTGTACTTATGGAGACTCATTAGAGATTGTTGAGCTTAATGATAAGGATCAGGTTTTTGAACTATTGCTATGAATAAACAATTATACAAAGGAATTCCCAGAATACTTAAATTTTGCACTTCTACCCTTAATATGACAATATATGACATGAAAACAGAGACTCAAATCTTTGGATAGACTGGTAGATAACAATAAGTTTTATTTATTAAAAAACTCTGCTGATTTAAACCTTAACTTAGATATTATTGAAAATGTATAAGTTTTATAATTCTCCTAAGGAGAAATCTCTCAGCGAATACAATAATCAGAGGGAGCTATTTTCTTTGGAACTTAAAAAGATTTTTTGACCAGAAAAATTTTCTCTGTATTTAATATGAGAGTTGGGATTACCTTGAGTATCTGATTTAGATTTTTTGGTCATTGTTGAAAATTTTATACATAAAAAAAGGATACAAGAGTTGAGTGAAAAGTTTTCATTAATAGATAAACCGCTCTTTATTTCTTATGATGATCTTGGATCTATAGAATACTTTACTCATCATACGAGATTTGAGTATGTAGCATGAGTTAAATGCTTGGATTCTTTAAATATAGGAGAAAACAAAAAGTTATCTATCATATACAGTCGAAAGATACTATTCTGTTCAGCATTGAGAAATTATTATATCCCAATTTTTTCAAAAAAAATAGATATCAAAGCTATGTTAGCTCAAATTCATGATTTGAGGTATCCTATTTATTATTTAGGGAAAATTTGTATATTAGATAAGAGATGCTGAGATTTTATAGAAAGTTTTGAGAAGTTTAGAAATGCTTGGTTTAAGCACAAAGATCAAGATAAACTTGTTGACTATATATTTCAAGCAATTGATATATCATATTATCTTATTGAGGTTATTGAAAAGGTAATTATAGTAGAGAATGGAGAAAAGAAATATTTCTATGGAAGATATCCAACGATTTTTATGAGCATTGATAAACAAAATTATAAATTATATACAGAGAAGTATTTTAAACTGTATTGAAATATAGATAGATTCTTGGTATTACCCAGATGTTTTGATTATTCTATTTGGGATGATGATTTACAAGTAATTTTTAAGAAAATCATAAGATTAAATCCTAATTTCCTAAAACTTGGTCTTGATAAACGGTGGCTAAATGCTATTCTTCTTATTAAGAAAATTATAGATTTTTTAAAAATTCGTATATTCGTGTATTATGAAAAAATCTAGTTATTTTATGAATGGTTTTCAATTTCAGTACCTCTTTTTTAAGAAAAATTTTAAACATATTTTTAATATTGATCTTTACTACCCGAATATTGATAAACCAACAGCTTGAGCAGTCTATATCCCTAAAAATTTTTGGCTCCTAAAAAAACTTTATAGAGAGTGAGTTATCCAAAAATATGACATTGTACATTTTAATAATACTGAGAATTTCCTGAATTTTAAGAAAATACCAAATCAGATCTCGATCGCAGAATCTCATGGCTTTGATTTTTGAGTTAATTATCATAGACTCTGGATTGATGAGAAAAATGTTATCAAAAAGATAATTTGACGAATAATAGATAAATTATTTTGAGCAAAAATTAGAAAAAAGATTCAGGATTTTGATCTCTATTATTGTTCAACGCCAGATATGTTAGAACCTTTAAGACAAAAGGTGAGGAGCGATGTAAAATGGTTGCCAAATCCAATAAATATGGACATTTTTAATCCTGAGGGTGAAGTTATAAAGCTTGAGTGAAATCCTGCCTGTTTCTTTCCAACTAGACTTCACGGAGATAAAAGACCTGAATATGCGATAAAAATTTTTCAAGAGTACATAAAACCAAATTACCCAGAAGCTACACTCCATCTACTTAATCAGTGATTTGAAGTGAAAAAGTATAAGTCTGAACTTAGTGATCCTAACACATACTTTTGGCATGATTTTATGGATAAGGAGATGCTAGCTGCAAAAATTAGAGGGGCAGACTTTTGTTTCTGAGATTTCAGTATTTGAGGTCTATCTCTTATGCCTATGCAGATTATGGCTTGCAAAAAGCCTATTATTACATATGATATGTACGAAATAATTAAAGTAGAAAGAGAAAAATTGCTTGATTTAACAAAAAAGCTCTTTGAGGATAATGACTTTAGAGCAGAATTTATAGAAAGAAACTATAAATATATAAAAGATGTGCATTCAGAAAGAGCAATATGTAATCAGCATATAGAAAATTTAAGACCTTTCTTAAAAAGTAAGCTAAATATGTTGGATACTGATATTGATACGCTTTTAGTTACTAACTTATAATATACTAATGACAAAAGTACTTGCAATAGGGCCACATCCAGATGATATTGAGTTGGGGTGTTTTGGAACAATGGCTAGAATGAAAGCAGAGGGATATGATGTTAATTTCTTGGTTTTAACCAATGGATCTTGAGGGACAACAGGGAAAGATCGTAAAAAAGAAGCAGAAGAAGCTGCTGCCTTGATTTGAGTTGCTCCCTTTATTGAGGGTCTTACTGACAGATATATTTCTGAATGATATGATACAGTAAAAGTTATAGAAAAATATATTAAAGAAATTAATCCAGATATGATCTTTATACCATCCAGGCATGATACTCATCAAGATCATAGAGCAGTTCATCATGCTGCTATTGTGGCTTGAAGATTAGTCAATCATATTTATGTTTATCAGTCTCCAAGTTCTACAATAGACTTTAGACCTACATATTATGTTGATATTACAGAATTTATGGATCTAAAAATTAGTGCTGTCAAATTTCATTCTTCCCAAAATACAAAGACCTATATGGCTGAAAGAGCTGTGAAAGGACTGGCAGAATATAGAGCGTTTGATATTTTTAGGAATGAGAAATGTTTTGAGGCATTTGAGGTCTTCAGATCTGTTAATTAATTGTTTCTCATATTTATCTCTATATGTGCTTACTAACAAATGCGTTGCTCGATTCATCAGCCAAATTATATTCCTTATTTGTGACTTTTTAATAAGATTTATCTCTCGGATATTTTTGTTTTTTATGACAATGCTCAGTTTACAAAAGGGGACTACCATAACAGGAATAAGGTTAAATGAGCTAATGGTGAGGTACTTTTATCTTTACCTGTGAAGGTATCTCTAGGACAAAAAATCAATGAGGTTTCTTTTGATAATAAAATATTAAGGAAGCACTGGACGACAATAGAGCAATCTTATAAAAAAGCCCAGTATTTTAATACATACGGAGTGGAAATAAGAAGGAAGATATATGAAACAGAAGAAACTAATATTGCTAAGTTTAATATTGAAACAATTATTTTTCTTTCTAGGCTAATCGGGATAAAACACACCTCATTTATAACTCTATCTGAAATCCTACCAGATTTAGAACATTCTAGTACTAAGGCATTAGTTGATATATGCAAAGAAATTTGATCTGATTTCTATATTTCTTGAGCATGAGGGAGGTGATATGTGGAAGCTGATTTGTTCTCGGATGCAAAAATTGAACTTGTCTTTCAAGAGTATAAACATCCTGTTTATTCCCAATTGTGGGGAGATTTTCTTCCATATATGAGTATATTAGATCTTATATTTAATGAGTGACCGAATAGTTTAAGCTTTATCCGTCAAAATTCTATTTGAAAGATATAATTTAAAATTATTGGGTTCTTGAAATTTTCTTAATTTCCTTTAGAATAAAGGAAATTTTTTTCATATTCAAAAGAGCTAAAATAACACAAATTATAAAGGTAATGATAACTAAATGAGAAATCTGTTGAAATCTTGAGTAACTGATTGAGAAAAAAATATCTTTAGTTAGATAGATAATGAGTCAGAGAATGATCAAATAAATTAGATTACTAGAAATGAAAGTGAAATCTAGTCAAATTGTCTTGTATTTTCATAGGGCAAAATAACTAAAGATCCAGAGGGAAAGATAACTAAGTCAAAAGCTAAATACAGCACCATAGATTTTATATAAAGGGATTAAGACTATCGAGGAAAGTAAGAAAATAAGTGTTGAATAGGATAAAGCTTTTACTCTAAGTTTGACCTTCCCCAATCCTCATAAAACAGAAAAATTAAATGTAGAAAGTGTTGAAAAAATAAGGAATATCGCTCAGTATGAAAGTAATTCTCCAGATAGTCTAAATTTAGCTCCGAATAGAAGAGATCAAATATCTGATCATAAAGTCATAAATAATAGCACTATAGTACAAATAAGAACAGAAAAATAACTATAAAAAAACGAAATAAGGAGATTCAGTTTTTTCTCATCCTTCTTTTCCATAACTTCTGCAACAATTGGGAAAATTAAACTCATAATTGGTCAAATAATTATAAATCCCATATTAAACAGACTCTGAAAATTCGCAAAATATCCAGCAGATTCATCACCAAGAAAATAAAGTACGAGCTGCTGAATAATCTGTCAGAATACGCTACTAATATTTAGTCAAATGAATGACCATAATGCATATTTGCGATATTCTTTAAGCATAGGTTTGTTCCACTCAAACTTCCCCTGCATCAAAGAATGATGGTAATTTTTATAGTAAATAAACCCAGCAATGAGGATTCAAACTCCTAATCATAAAAGTCGGTTAAGACTATACCATTCTATAGTTCCTCTGTTGGTTAAAAAACAAAAAAATGAAAATCAGACTACAGACCGCATTCTTATAAATTCCACAAGCTGGTAGTCAAAAGTTTTTTGAAATGCAATAAAAATGCTTTGAAATGTCTGAAAAAGATTTATTCATAAAAAATAGAGACAGAAGTATTTTAGTATATCTGCAGAAACAGGATTATGAAAATAGTTTGCCGCAAGCCAATCTGCCCCAAACCACAATCCAAGAGCGATCAATATCGCTGTTCAAAATTGGACTAAAAAGCTGAGATAAATCGTTGTCTTAATATTATTATATTCCTTTTTAATCCAAAATTTTGGCAAAAAATACTGCAAGCTTTCGGTTAAACCAAGATCATTATAGACATTCAAGAAACTAATCAAACTAATAATACTGTAGAGAATCCCAACATCTGCGACAGAAATCTCTGGAGAATTAGAGATTAAAAGCCTAATTAAATATCCACCTGGTGCAATAAGGTATGAAAAAAGATAGAGCCAAAAACCTTTTTTTATCAGTTTTTGACTCAGAGTTTCATCTTGAAGAAGATCTGTATTGTTTTCTTGTTGCTTCATGAGCTGTATTGGATAAAAATTATAGAGTCTATCGGCTCTTTAAAAATCTTAGATCTCAGTTGGTGAAAAGCCTGATATCTTTTATCCCATATCTCACTGCAACTAGACGATTAATTCCCATTCCAAAGGCAAATCCAGTTCGCCCTTCTTCAGGATTTACTCCAGCTTCTTTTAGTACATTTGGATGAATCATTCCAGCACCGAGGATCTCCATCCACTTTGACATTTCTTTATTCCCAGTTTTAGGATTTACATATTCATATCTTGTATCTATCTCAAAACCTGGCTCAACAAAAGGGAAATATGCAGGTCTCATTCTGATTTCAACCTTTTTTTGAAGAGCAACAGTCAGAAAATCCTGAATAATCGTCTTGAAGTGTGCAATGCTGATATTTTTGTCAATATATACTCATTCAAACTGGTAAAACATCGTATCGTGCGTCGCATCTACATTCTCAAATCTATAGACTCTACCAGGCAAAACAGCCCTGATTGGAACTCAGTATTTTTTGATAACATAGTTTTGAGCAGAGGAGGTATGAGTTCTAAGAACAAAATTTTCCCCTCTAGGATCTAGCTCATCAATATAGATCGTATCATGCATTTCAGTAGCAGGATGAGAAACAGGAATATTCACAGACTCAAAATTCTCAAATTTGCTTACAACATCTCTTCCGTGTTCAACGATAAATCCCATTCCTTGGGCAATTTCTTCTAGTTCTCTTCTTACTTTGCTCAAAAGTGAAAAATATCACTGTTCAACGGGGGTCCCAGGAAGTGAAATATCAACAATATCCTCAGCAAGTTGTGCATTAATCTCTCTGAGCTTGAGTCTTTCAAAACACTCTTCATAGGCTGTTTGAAGTGCTGTTTTTAGTGCAGAAATTTGTCCTCATTGAATCTTTTTCTCCTCAATTGGCAACTGGGCTAGCGTCTTTAATGCCTCACTTACATACCCTTTTTTCCCAAGGATCCTCTGATATCGATTTTCCAGTTCTACTAAATCCTCACATGCCTTGAGCCAAGTAAGTTCCTGATCTAAGTTAATCATTCCCTTTAGAAAAAAAGATAAAAATCTGACTCTGAGTGTAGTGTTTTCTCCTCACTTTTCAAGAATATTTTTTGGAAGATCAAAAAAAGAGCAAGGGTTTGCTCTTTTCAGATCTTCTACTATTTATTTTCTATCAATTCTCTAGTAATCAATTCTCTTTGAACATATTCAGGATTATTAGCGGCTTGAATTGCCTGAGAGACAGTGATCATCCCTTTTTCAACAAGGCTCAAAAGACTCTCTTCCATAATCTGCATTCCTCCCATTCTATTCGTATACATAGTACTTTTTAGCTGATTAAGCTTATTTTCTCTAACAAGATTTGATACTGCAGTTGTATTGAGTAGAACCTCTTGCGCAAGAGCAAGACCTGGTTTATCCTGCCTTTTTAAAAGCTTTTGAACAATAATTGCACAGAGGTTTTCAGCAAGCTGAACCCTGATTTGGTTTTGTTCGCTCGAATTGAACGATCCGATAAGTTTATTGAGAACTTGTTCAGCAGATCTAGCATGTACAGTTGTTAGTACCAGATGACCAGTTTCTGAGAGGAGAATAGCATTTCTGATACCATCAAGATCTCTGATCTCACCAAAGAGAATGATATCTGGTCTTTGTCTTAGAGCATATTTCATGGCTGAAGAGAAGGAAGAGATGTCTTTTCAGAGTTCTTTTTGATCGATTATACTTTCTTTTGCCTCAAAAATATATTCAATCGGGTCTTCAATCGTCAGAATATGTTTTTTCTCGGTTTGATTGATTTCCTCTACCATTGCTGCGAGTGTAGTAGATTTCCCAGATCCTGTAGCTCCTGCCAAAAAAATAATCCCATTCGTTCTATGTGAAAGTTCCTTGAAAATTCCTGGTAAACATAATGATTCTAGGGTTGGGACTTTTTTTCTCAAAAGTCTGGCAACAATCATAATATGTCCTCTTTGTCTAGAAATATTTACTCTATATCTTCTATCTTGATATCCAATTCCGAGGTCAATACTTCCGTGCTTTTCAAAAAAATCAAGTCCTGTTGTGTTCATCAGGGTTAATGCTAGTTGATTGAGGAGCTCATCATCCAACGGCTCAAGATCAGTTTCTCTGTGGACTTCCTCCAAAATTCTGAAAACAGGAGGTTCACCATAGGTCAAATACATATCAGAAGCATTTTTTTGAATCATCAAAGTATTCAAATATTCCAGATATGCTGTAGGACTTTGAAATTGATCATTACTCATTTTTGCCATGGGAATTTTTGAGGAGAAAAGATAAAAAATCAGATTTTTTCTTTCCTTGATTATAGTGAGATTTTTTCTTTTGTCAAAAAAACGCACTTTATCTCTCGTCTTAAATTTTAGCTCGTTCTAGTATAAAAATTTTCCTTGAAAAAGCTGATGAAAACTCTATACTTGAGGTCAGTTTTATTTTTGTGATCAAAAGTATGTGGTATCATACGCGCCATGTCCCCAGAAATTAAGATATAAACTGCGTCTTAAGAAAGAAAAAATCTGATTTTTATTTTGTTTTCTAAATTATTATGGCGACAACACTTACTTCAAGAGCTGAAGACTATTCTCAGCGATATAATGATCTCGTAAAATATGCAGATTTGGCTGAAAATTCAGCTGTAAGAGGATGTATGATTATAAAACCCTATGGATATGCGATCTGGGAAAATATGAGGGATATCTTAGATAGAATGTTCAAAGTTACTGGGCACCAAAATGCTTATTTTCCATTATTTATCCCTAAATCTTATTTTTCAAAGGAAGCATCTCATGTTGCAGGATTTGCTAAAGAATGTGCTGTTGTGACTCACTATAGGCTTAAAAATTGAGAAAATGGAGAAATTATTGTTGATCCGGAAGCAAAGCTCGAAGAAGAACTTATTGTAAGGCCAACTTCTGAGACAATTATTTGGGATTCTTATAGAAATTGGATTAAGTCATATCGTGATCTGCCGCTATTGATCAATCAACGAGCAAATGTTGTAAGATGGGAGATGAGAACTAGACTTTTCCTTAGAAGTGCTGAGTTTCTTTGGCAAGAGTGACACACAGCTCATGCAACTCCAGAGGAAGCCGATGCTGAAGCAAGAAAGATGTTAGGGGTGTATTCAGATTTTGTTCGTAATTTTATGGGAGTTTTTCACTATAAAGGAGAAAAACCTGAACACGAAAGATTTGCTGGAGCAGTTGCAACCTATACTTTTGAACCAATGATGCAAGATGGAAAAGCACTGCAGGCATGAACATCTCATAATCTTGGGCAGAACTTTGCTAAAGCTTTTGATGTGAAATTTACAAACCAAAATAATGAGTTAGAGTATGTTTATGCTACTTCTTGGGGAGTGAGTACGAGAATGATGGGAGGTTTGATTATGGCTCATTCTGATGATCATGGATTAGTTTTGCCACCTGCACTTGCGCCAATTCATCTTGTAGTGGTCCCTATTTTCAAGACACTAGAGGAGTTAAATGAGATAAAGACAAAACTCCAGCCTCAACTTGATCAGCTTTCAAGCATTGTTATTCATTCTGAAACTTTAGGAGATTACTCAATTCCAGTAAAGGTCAAAATAGATGAGGATATGCAAAAATCTGCTGGACGAAAGTTTAATGAACGAGAACTCAAGGGAGTCCCTGTAAGAATAGCTGTTGGAAGAAGAGATTTAGAGCAGGGGCAGGTAGAAGTTTTTAGAAGAGATACCTTGGAAAAGAATTTTGTTCAAATAGATCAGCTTGCTCATACAGTTCAGGAGTTATTCCCTGATATCCAGCAAAATATCTATAAAAAGCACGAAAAATTTACCCTTGAGCACACATCAACAGCGAATACCTATCAAGAGCTTAAAGAAAAGGTTGAAAGCTGATTTGTCCTCGCTCATCGAGATGGAACAAACGAAACAGCTATGCAGATCCAAGACGAGCTTAAGGCTACAATTAGATGTTTGCCATTTGATCTTTGAGAAGAGGAGTGAGTAGATCCTCTTTCAGGAAAGCCAAGTAAGAGAAGAGTTATTTATGCTAGGAGTTATTAATGTCTTTCTTTATGTCTTCTAGAGAATTGTGAGAATGTTAGCATTCTAAATTTTTGGCAGAGTGGGCTTGATTTTCATGAGGAAATGAATATACTGATCTCGTCAAATAAAAAAGTCATTTGGTGCATATGTAATTTGATTGTGACCCGGCTAGTGGTCCCTTGGTAAATTATATTATATTTCCATATTTTTTTAGCTAGTCAGTTTTCTAGCTGACCGTCGGGAGATGAGTCAGCTTTTTTGTAAGTTTAATCTCTATAATAGTGAAGCTAATATAAAAAATATATTGACATTCTACTAAGAAAATATATAAATTGTCTTGCTAATATAAAAGATGTTTCGTACATAATTATTTTATTTGTTTTGTGCTTCTTTCTGATCCGTCGGGAGATAGATTCAGGATAATTGTTCAGATTTGTCGGGAGATAAGTTGAGAACGACTCCTTAGCTTCTTCACTCAAACTAAGGAGATGGTTCTCTAGGTATATTCTATGCATTTCTTCTTAAAGTGCCTAGAGAACCTTTTTATTAGAACTCCAGTTTTTTACTAGGAGTTTTTTGTATCATAAAAAAAGAAGTCAGATTTTTTAGACTTCTTTCTTTTTTTCTACGATACTTTAAGTATTTGATTGAATCACGATATTCTTTGCAAAGTCTAGCCAGGCACCATCTTTTACCTCGATTACGAATTTCTTGTCTCCAAGCTCTTTAATAATATAATTTTCTCAAGGAGAAGTTAATTCTCCTTTGCTTTTACATTCATAAACAACAACAGTCGGATTAGTTGAAAGGAGATCTTTATCACTATGCTTGATTACTCTGAGTGCATAATTACAGTGGACTCCTACTTGACCGAAATCTGCATCAGTATTGAAACCTTCATAAGAAATATTCATTGATGGAAAAATGATTTCGTAGGCTCCTCTAGAAGAGGTGTAGGTAAGCTGCCTATCTTGAGAGACTGGAAATTGTTTTACATTTGGATTATAGCTGGTCTCACGAGTTGTAGCTTGTTCTTTTTTTGTTTCTGGAGTTGTGGCAGATGCTTCGTTTTTCTTTTCTTTATCTTCTTTTTTTTCTTCAGTTGGTTTTTTTGTATCAGCTCCTGTTTGGGTTAGTTGTTGAGTAGTTCAGGTCGCTGACTGAGGATTAGAGTTGGTATCACTCACTTTAAGATCAATAAATTTTAATTTGTTTGGTAACGTTGGATCTACACTAACCTGGCAGGTAAAATTTTTCTCACCAGCTCACTGAATAGTAACTTCAATTCCTGACTTGCTCGTCTTAATAGTATGCGAAGTGATACGATTCAGTCCATTATCAATGCCAAGACAAACCTTTACTCAGTAAAGATTCACGAGCTGTTTTACATATTCAGGACTAACAATTGTAATCAGATTTTTAATTTTAAGTACTTCTTCGTCATCAGCATTATTGATGAAGTATCAGATTGTATCTCAATTTTGGAAATACCAAGTTTTTACCTCTCCTAATTTATAGAAAGTGTCTCCATTACTTGTAGTAGAGACCTGAGCTGAGGTGTCTTTAAAGGTCCTTGTCAATTCCTTACAATTAGTATCTCCACCATTAGTACAAGTAAAGAACTCAATTTTTGTTACTTTATCATTTTCAAGGTCTTTAACTTCAATTTTCCCGTTTTCTCCTGCCTGTCCAACAAAAACAAAACTATCAAAGAATTCCTGTCCAAAGTACAGTCCAGCATTTGCCACATAGATTCCAGGATTTTTTACTTCTTCCTGAGCCTCTTGCTGACCAGTACTTGCTTGCTGATTTTGACTAGCAATTGGAACGATCCCAGTTACTTCTACCAGAGGAGTGTTTTTATATATTGCCTCTAATGTTCCAAGAACCTGAAATTCTCCAGAACTAACTGAAGTATAATTATTTAGAGGGAGTGTTTTACTCTTAAGAAAGTAGGTCCTTCCATCAGAGCTAGTAAATACATGCGTATAAGTGATCAAATCACTATCATCTTGCTTGAGTGTTCCTACAGTGTCGATCTGCATCCCTATAGTATATCCTCCACCAGTAGTTGACTGGATTTGAGAAATCTGATTTTGTTGAGTATTGTTTTGAATAAAAGCGGAAAAGAAGATGGGAGCGGAAGTGCAACC
>CAUQBS010000025.1:0-13900 GCA_963516485.1 uncultured bacterium | reverse complement strand
TCTTTCAATTGATGAGAAAAAAGAAGTAGAAAATGTTATTCATGACTATATTCTTCAGAAACTTGATTTGATTAGAAAAACTAAAGGTGGTCAGCTTTTTAAGAGGTTTGAGGAATCTCAGCCTGAGCTTTTTTGGAGATTTCGTGAGATGAATGATAAAGATACTACTGATCCAGAGTTTCAGTCAGTTGGGAAGCAAGTAGAGATTGAAATGTTTAAGCTTGAGGGAATTCTGACCGAGAAAATGCTTCAACAAGAAAAAGGACTCGAAAAAGTCGTTGAGTCCTTTTATAATTTGGTATATCTATTCTTCCCAAGGTTTAATGAGATAGAGTAGTAGCCTTAGAGGCACATATCACTTGGATTTTTGAATCAGGAGATAAGATTGTCCTTATTCACTACTGTTTTGAGAATTTTTTTAAGGAGTTCATAGTTTTTTTCTAGAGTTTCATCTATGGTTTTTCAATCTGGTTCATGATGCAGATTATTTTGTTTTTTTTCTGCTCGGTCAGGAATGTTTTCGTTTTCTACAGGAAGGTCTTTGATCGGAAATGTTTCTAAAATACTGAAGCTTGATTCAAGTCCTATTTCATGATCACGGTAAATTTGACCAAGTGCTGTTGTTAGTTTTCAACTATGTTCTCAGAGCCCAGTGATAAAAACGATTTTCTTAGTGATTGGAATATGATCATCATCTCAAAAGCCATTTTCACTGAGCAAAAATCTTGTATTTATAAGCTCTGGATATCCTTTTTTTGTGTATTGTTCTCGAACCTTATATCCTTTTTTTTGAAATTTTGACTCAAATGTGAAAATCATATCATACATCTCACTCATGTTGATATTAGTGATTACGAGCTGAGGCTTTATCCCTGTAGAAGTCTCGATTTTCTTAAGAGTAAGCTCTGTATATTCGCAACATCAGAGTTGTTTTTTTGTCATTGGAGAATTATTGATAATTTCTTGAGCATTGATACAGACAAGAATTTCTGCTTCTAACCTAAAATGTGAGATCAGTTTTTTTCTGATATCACCTTCATATCAATCTAAGACTCTGCTTGCATAATCATCTTTTAGCAGTTCCCCATTGATTTTTATATAAAATTTTCCTTTAGTTTGCTTTGCTCTTGCTGAAATTTCAGCTTGGAGTCTCTCAAGATAGGCTTTTGAGTCAAATGTTCCCTCCATAGTGAGATGATTCTGATATAAAAAAGGTTCTCTTTAATTATATTCGATTTTATTTTATTTGTCAAAAGAATCCTATTTTTTACTTGAAAAATGAGTGATAAAAGATACAAAGAAGTCTGATTTTTTATTGTTTTTTCTTGGTAATGAAATTAATTGTAGATTCCGCACAAAGATATGCAAAAATGAGAGCTCATACTGCTACGCATCTTCTTCATACTGCACTTGGTAAGATTTTCCCAACAACAAAACAGGCAGGTTCTCTTGTAGACAGAGATCTTTTGAGATTTGATTTTTATGCAGATAGACTCTTAAATGAGCAGGAATTAGCTCAGCTTGAGAGAGTTATCAATCAAATGATCTATTATGCCTGTGAGGTTTCTACCTTGGAACTTTCACTTGAAGAGGCTCAGAAGCTTGGCGCAAAGATGTTTTTTGAGGAGAAATATGGAGATATTGTCCGTGTTGTACAGGTAAAGAATATTCATAGTGATGAGGTAGCTCCAGAAGTTCAGGCTTATTTTGATGGTTATGGAGCTATGCTTTCTCAGGAACTTTGTTGAGGAACTCATGTAGCTAATACGAAAGATATCGGTGCGTTTAGTATTGTTTCTCAAGAGGCAGTTGCTTCTGGAATTAAGAGACTTACTGCTCTAACTGGGCCTAGAGTTTTGGAAAAACTAGAGAAGCAGACAAGTATGCTCTGAGATTTGGTCAATATATTGGAGGTGAAGTCTTTTGCTCAGCTTTCGGAAAAGGCTCAAAAATTAACGAAAACACTCGAAGAATGTCAATCTCAACTTCAAGCTATGGAGAGCAAGGTAATCAAAGCTGAGTTATTATCATGAGACAAAAAATCAGATCAGTATTTTGAGGTTATTCTAAAGGTGGCTTCAGACTTGAATTTTAAGACGGTGTGAGCTGAGGCAAAGAACTTATTCTTGGAGAAAAGTGTTTTGTTGTATAATGATTTATGAAATTTTATTATTCTCTGAAAGGCGGGAGTTTCTGCCAAGCAACTTGCACAGCAAGTCGCTCTTAAATGATGAGGAAATGATGTCCAAATTCAGTGAAGGGATGAAAATGTCCTTAAACTTTATAATTAGGACATGTAGATCTTGTAAGAGAAAATATGAAAAATCTGAGAATTGGCTCAGATTTTTTATTTTCAGTTGCAATTTGATAGGAAATATGTATAGTCGAGTCCCATCAAAAAATAGTTTTTATATGGCAACAATCATCGCTAGCCGTTTAAAGAGTGTCTTCCAGCTCTTTGGCAAAAAAAGAAATCAAAAAATGGGAGAATCTAAGCAAGTCCTTTCTAAAGTGGAGCTGGAGTATCAAGTGTTTTTGCTTGATTTACTCTATCCTCTTGGTGATGAACTTAGCTTATTACATGGACTTGAAGAGTTGTGTCTTTCTGTTCAAAAGAGCTGTAAAGTTAATATTACTGCTATTAGGCAGTCTAGGGTTCCCTTAATTTTTCAAGGACCTTGGGAATTAACTGATGACCATGGTGGTCGTTTAACAGTTAATGAAATTAGAGTTGCAAAGGATGCTGAGTTGAGTTCTAGTACTAGAGAAGTCTATACATTAGAAGCAAGATCTAATTCTACTAGGGAACCTAGGATACTACATTCCTTTCTTGCAATTAGAAGTTAAGTATTAGAAAAAATGTTTTTCATTTTTCCTCTTGAGCCAATGGTTTATCCTTTGGCTCTTTTGGTATTGAAAAAAAATAGGAAAGTCCTATATTTTGGGTTTATGAGTTAAGAACAGATTTATTTTTTCTTATTTACATGCAGCTTTTTATTTGTGATGATTTTGTAATACAAGGCGAGAAGCTAATTATTAGGGAACAGCCAGAGCTTGTTCGTCAGCTGAGAAAAGTTCTTAGAGCTGCTCCTGGATATCATTTTTGGATACAGAGGGCAGATGCTGATTTGAGATATGAGGTTGAACTAGAAAAATGGACCGATACTCAGATTTTTTCTACGATAATACAAAAAATTCAAGCTCCTTCTTGAGATAAAAAACTTGCAATGGCTATTGCCTTGCCAAATAAACAGGAAAAACTTGAGTTGATTGTCCAAAAATTGACAGAAATCTGAGTTTCAGATATTTATTTTTGGGCTGCAGAAAGGTCGGTTGTTAAGGCTATTTCTCCTCAGAAATTTGAGAGGCTACAAAAAATAGTTCAAGAGGCCTTAGAACAGTCTTATGGACGAAAATTACCTAAACTCAGATTTATTGAAAAATTTGATGAAATTAAACATGAATATACTTTTATTTCGTTTGATCTTTGAGGAAGCAAATTGCAGCTGGGAAACTCTCCTTTAGGTTCATCTTTGCTTTGAATCGTTTGACCAGAGTGAGGATTGACACAAAGAGATTATGATAGCTTTTGAAAAGAAGTTCAAGTCTTGCAACTTGGGGATTCTGTCTTGAGAATGGAGACTGCGAGTATCGTTTGAGCATGGTTTCTGAGTCAGCAGGTAAAGTAGATTTATATTTTACTCAAAAAGAAGGAAATGAATACTCAGAAACAGCAGTCTTTTTTCAGGTTTTTGATACTTTTTATAGGGATAAAAATTCTGATTATTTTCTGATTTTTTATTTATTTTTCTAATAAGGTATGACCAGAGATTCTCTCTAATGGGGCTCAGATGTGTTTTCATCAGCGCTGTTTTTCCTTAGAGGTAGCAAAAACACCTTTAGAGAGGAGGATCGGGCTTTCTGGAAGGGAAAAGTTAGGAGAGTGGAGTGGAATGCTTTTTGTCTTTGATGAACCTGGGAAGTATAATTTCTTTATGCAGGATACTTTTATTCCGTTAGATATTTTGCGAATTGATCGCTTGGGGCAAGTATTACAGATTATCGAGGCAGAACCCTGTAAAATAGATAATTGTCCTACCTATGAGGGAGCAGAGTGAGCGTTTAGGGTGATTGAGCTGAATCAATGAATAAGTAGAAAAATCTGAATTCAAATGTGAGATATTCTTCAAATTAGCGAATAAAAAAGCTCCCTACAATAGGGAGTTTTTTGTTCTCTTAAATTTCTTAAAGATTAATTAAAATTGATGAAATATTGTAGAAAAGACTTTGGTCTGCTTTTTCTTTTCTTTTTCTTCAAGCTCATCCTCAAGCTTTGAAAGCTCTTCTCTATAAAGGAACTCGAATTTACTGAATTTATTAGTTACATTAAGTGCCTTTGATGCATCAGTGAGATCAATCTCTTCTTCATATAATTTGAAATCATCAATGGTTACAATCAGATTTTTCTTTGGTGATTTTAGATTAAAGTTGAGATGATGTTTCTCATCTTCTTGTCCTGTCTTTTGGATGATTTTTCTAATATTGAGTGATGCTGTATTCTCTTCAAGAGAGGTGATATAAGTTATTGTTTCATTTTCAGTAGGAGTTGAAATGTTGAACTCATTTGTCTTTTTCCCAGTGAGAGATTCTTGAGTGGTCAGGATTTTTGAGATATTATTGAGTAAGTGGAAGTATTTTTTTATAATTTGTGTTGATTCAGGAGTTGGTTCAAATTCAAGTTTTTGATGAGCCGCTACTTCTTTATTTTGAGGTGCTGTTTCTTCTTTATCCTTCACTTTTTCTTCTTTGTTATTAATTTTTGGATTTTCTGAAAGTTTATTTTCGTGTTTTATTTCTACTTTAGTTTCTGTAATTTTTTGATCTTTATTGTTATTGATCTGTTTTTCTTGTTCTTGTTTTGGCTCAGAGAAACTATTTGAAGTTGCTTCGGGTTTTATTGTAGTTCCCTTTTTGATTTCGATCTTATCTTCATTGATTGATCAGTTATCTTGAGATGAGATTTCTTTTATTGAGACTTCTTGTGGTGTGGAAGGTTTTTGTTCAGAGAATTCAGTCGTTGTAGCAGGTTCATTCTGTGGTTGAATTACATTTTCTGGAGCTTTAAATTCTGAAACTTCTTCTTTTACTTCAGGAGTTTCTGTTTCTAATACTGATTCTGGCTCTGAAACGGATTCTGGAACTGCTACTTCTGGCTTTGAAATTTCAATAGGTTCAGCTTTTGCTACAGATTCAAAAATATTCTCAACATCTAAGATAGAATTTTCAGTTGATTTGGTCTGATCTGATTCAGTATTCTCTTCTGTTGTAAAACTGTCTTCTAGATCAAAGTTAAAGTCTTGATCTAGCGTTGGATTTGAAATTTGTTCAAACTTCTCAAGATTTGCAAATGCTTCTTGATTTCCTCAGAAAATTTGCTGTTTAGGAGCAGAGGTTCATACAGCCTGATTTGCTGTTGAGTTTGTTGTTACAGTTGTATCTTCCATCATCTTTCAATAAAGAGTAAAACATATTTATTATATTTATTCTAAAATGTAAAGCAAATTTTATTGATTTTTCTGAGAAAAAAGCAAAAAGACTTGCAAAAATTTTGATAACTTGTATACTCGTCATCGTCTTTTATTAAGACAATTCTTTAATTTATTATTTTTTGGTTAAATGACTGAAGAAATGATTATCAGCCAAACAAAATTGTTCGTGGGTTGATTAAACTGGAAGATGAGGGGAAATGACCTCAAGACTGAATTCTCTAAGTATGGAGAAGTGGTATTTGCAAGAGTAAATCTTGACAGAGAAACCAAGAAGAGTAAGGGATTTGGTTTCGTAGAATTCCAGAATCCAGCTGATGCTGCAAAGGCTAAGGAAGAAATGGATGGACAAGAACTTTGGGGAAGAGCTATTAAGGTAGACTTCGCAAAGGAAGACCCAGCTAGACTTGCTGCTAGAGCTGAGTATAACTCAACAAGATCTAATGAAGAAGACGAAGAAGTTGAATTCTAAGTTTTCCAAAAAATATTAAAACCTCGTATCAAGCGAGGTTTTTTACTTTCAAAAAAAAAGAGAAATCAGATTTTTACTTGCTATTTTTTGGTAATTGAGTATAGTTCCAATTCGGTTTTTTATTTTATATATTTTTGCGGGTAATGAGAGAAATGCAATTAACAAAAATTATCGCAACAGTTAGAGATAATTATGAACTAGAAAAAGTGATTGAGCTAAATGATGCAGGTGTGGATGTTGTGAGAATTAACTTTACACATGCAACTCCTGAAACTTCAAAGGATTTAATTGCTGGAGTCGCAGAACTCAATAGAACTTGAAGAACTCAGGTAAGTATTTTGCTTGATACTAAGGGACCAGATATTAGAACAGGGATTAGAGAAACACCACTTCAACTTAAAAAAGGAGATATCTTTAATATTTATGTCGATCAGACTAAATTGAGTCAGGATTCTGATATTTATTGTGATTATCCAAATATTATTACCGATTTGCCTGTTGGATACGAGATTATCGTAGATTCAGGTGCTGCAATGGCTAAGGTAGTTCAGGTTTTTGATGATCATATCGCTGTTGAGATTAGTGCTGATGTAGAGATTGGTTCAAGAAGGCATCTTAATCTTCCAGGAATGAAGATAAAACTTCCAGCATTGATTGAGAAGGATAAAACAGATATCCTATTCGGAATTAAGGCAGGGATTGCTTATGTAGCTGCTTCGTTCATTAGAACTGGAGAAAATGTAAAAGAAATCAGACAATTTTTGGATGATAACGGTTGATCTCATGTAAAAATTATCTCAAAAATTGAGAATCAGGAAGGAGTAGAAAATCTTGAGGATATCTGCAGATATTCAGATGGAATTATGATTGCTAGAGGAGATCTAGGTGTTGAGTTGCCAATTTATCAGTTGCCTGTATATCAGAGAAGAATCGCTGAGATGGCTCATAAATATGGGAAGCCTGTTATTATGGCTACAGAGCTTATGAAGAGTATGGTAAAAAGTCCATATCCAACTAGAGCAGAAGTAAGTGATGTTTTCAATTCTGTGATGGCTAGAGTAGATGCGACTATGCTTTCCGATGAAACAGCAGTTGGTCTCTATCCAGTAAGGACTGTTGAATATATGGCTAAAACTGTGAAAGAAGGAGAAAACGAAATCGTAGATCCGCATCATGATTTCGACCTTCAGAGTAACGATGAAAATGAGTTCCTTAAGAAAGCCCTCGCAAAGCATGCTTTGATGCTTGCTGACGAGGCAAAGGCCAAAGCTGTGATTGTGTTCTCTAGTACTGGAAAACTCGCACAGTATCTTTCAGCTTTAAAGCCTAATCAGCCTGTATATTCGTTTACGACTGATTATAATACTCATTTCTCATTTGGTGTAAATTATGCTATCTTTTCTGAGTTGATTGATGAGATTACTTGGACTATGTCTGAGGATCAGGAAAAAGCTATCAATATTTTGAAAGAAAAAGGAGTTCTGAAGGCTGGTGATCGTGTTGTTGCTGCTGGTGTGAGAAATGTCGGAGTGAACAATCCTCAACAGCAAATTAGAATTATTACTGTGAGATAATTATCTTGTTAATGAAAATAAAAAAATCTGATCTTTGATTTGAGGTCAGATTTTTTCTTTAAAAAATGAATTGAAAAGCTCTAGGAAAAAGCTAATCTAAAAGAAATCTTTTTACTTTTAATATTTTGGCGATGAAAATTCTTGTTCAACAGCAGAAAGCACTTAATATGCTTGATATTGCAGCAAAATTTGTTTCTAAAAACTCAACTCTCCCAATTTTGCAGAATATTTATCTTAAGGCGTCTATTGATTCGCTTTTGATCAGAGCGACTGATATGGAAAAGTATGTTGAGATTGAAATTCCTTGTGAAGTGCAAATTGAAGGAGCAATTACAATCAATGCAAAAACTTTCTTGGATATTTTGAAAACTATTGAGAGTGAGAATATTGAGCTTTCTGTAGATCAGAAGACAAATATTATGACGATAAAAACACCAAAAGACACTTTTGATATTAATGGAATTGCGGCAACTGAATATGTGGCTCTTCCTGAAGTGCCTCAAGAGAATAGTTTTGTTCTTGATACTTTGGCTTTCTCAAAGGGAATTGATCATGTAGAATATGCAGTTACTGAAAAGAGTTTCTCTCCTGTATTAACTGGAGTTTTGATGAAGACTGGAAAGTGAGATGCTAGTAATAAGCTGATTTTCGTTGGGACAGATAGTTTTAGGCTTTCTGAGTATAGAGTCAATCATACGAATGCTTCAGATTTTTCTCTTATTATGCCAAAGGCTTTGGTAAATGATATGAGAACTGTTGTTAATTTTGCAATTGGAAAGGAAGTTGCTGATATGAAGGTAAATTACTCTGAAAATTTGATTGCATTTTCGTTTGTGATTGAGGATATTAAGATTATTGCAACTTCACTTTTGATTCAGGGAAATTTTCCAGAATATGAGAGAGAAGAAGTACTTCCTACGCAATTTGTAACCAAGGTAATGTTAGATAAAAATGAGTGTGAAAAGGCAATTAGAAAAATCTGAATTTTGACCAGGGATATTAATAATTTTATCCAGATTGAAACTAAGGATTCAAAGGTCGTTATCTCTTCTGGGAAGACTGATAAAGGAGCTGGAACAACCGAGCTTGCTGCAATTATTGATGGAGAGCCATTAACTTTCGCTGTAAATGGAAGGTATATTAGTGATTTTATTAAAAATATGGAATCAGATACTTTGGTATTCAATATTATTAATAGTCAAAAGCCAGTTGTATTGATGGATAAGGATGAAGAAAATAATAGGTATGTCGTGAGACCTTTGATAAATAACTAAAAATCTGATTTATTCTTCTTTTGTATGTAAAAGATGAAGATACTCCCCAAAAACAAAAAAGGATTCTCCCTATTAGAAATGATAATTGTTGTTATTGTCCTAGGAATTTTGATGGCTGCTGGGATTTATAGACTCTGAAATCTAGATACCAATAAATTTCGTGCAGAAGTTTGTATCAATGAGATCTACGGTAGTATCTCGAGTTTCGCATATTATGCATCGACAAGTAAAATGATAAATGGGAATATCCCAATTGCCTATACTATTTATACTAACACACTAAATGACTGAGAGATCAGTCTCAAGTATACTATTCCCGGCACCCCAGATATTCTATTTACTTGAGGGGATATCAAGCTTTCAGAAAAAGCATCCTGCAAAAGTTGAACTGCTTTCAAGGTAAAGTCTATTTCAAGTTTCACTACATTCAAAATGCATCCAAGATTCAAGCCAGTAGGAAATAGAAATGGTATTGAGATGAACAATGATCAAGGGGCTGTAATCTTTAAGTGAAGTATAGATTTTCAGTTTTGTTCTCCGACTAATGATTCAAAATGCTATGAATTTGCTAGGATTTTATTTGATGCGAGGACAGGGATTGTGAAAAAAGCGTTTTGTAAATTTTATAAGATAAGTGATGATCAACAAGAAGATAGGCAGTGTAAAGAATGGAGTGCAGAAATTGAGTAGTGTTAAGGCAGAGAGGAAAACTCTTTCGCCTTTTTGCTTCTATAAAGTGCTTGGATATCCTATTCCTTTGAATTCTAGCGTGTTTGCTTATCAGCAAGAAATGAAAGAAGAAAACAGAATAGAAAAGTCTGATTTTTTATATCATTGAATTGACTTCTCTCGAGAAAAAGAAAATCCTTATCACAAAGAGTATCTCACTTTTCTTAAAAAGTGGAGTTGGCTTTATAAGCAATTCCCTTTTGTAGATGCGATATATTTAGCTAATAGTATGACTTTTAATGCACTTCATGCAAATTCAGATATAGACCTTTTTGTTGTTACTCAGGAGAGGAGAGTTTGGCTAGCAAGGTTTTTTATGACGCTTATGATGTGGGTATATTCTATTAAGAGAAGTCGTAAGCCCACAAGGAAGAGGTTTTGTTTGAGTTTTTTCGTCGATAGGAATAACCAGAATTTAGAAACACTTCTTTTATACAAGAGAGATATCTATTTGCCCTATTGGATTGCTCATCTTGTCCCTATATATCTTCACGCTTGAGCTTTGATATATTCTCAGAATCTCTGGATTCAGAGCTTCCTTCCTAATTGGACTCCTCAGCAGCATATTTCTCTAGGAATTCATGCGTCTTTGGGAACTGGATTCTTTAGAAAAATAATAGAAATCTGTTTCTATTGATGGGTTGGAAATTTCTTTGAGTATTGCATCCAAAAAATCTGGTCGCTGCGTATTCGTTATTTGATTACAAAAAAACCTGAATTACATCGTGGTGTTTTATATACAGAAAGTATTTTAAAATTTCATAATGATAAAAGAAATCACTATTCTGAACTTATTTTTTCAAGGAGATAACTATTAGTTATCTCTTAATTTTTTAATTAAAATTTATCTGCTAACTATTGTATAGCACAATAGTAAAAAATACTATTGTCTTTTCTGTTGATATTAGTAGAGTAGGGATTGTTAAAAGATCTTTATTTTATTTATAGCTTCGGTATATGAGGGACATTAAGGCAGTATTTGATATTGGAAATGATAGCATAAAGGCTATTGTCTTTGGAAAGGATAATGATAAAGATATCATCCTAGCGAGACAGATGGAACCTGCTCTCGGATTGAAAAAAGGTAAGATTTTGGATGCTGAGGCATTTACTACAACTATCAATAAGATTGTAGAGAATTTTAGTAAGAAACTTGGTGGTGATTTTATTGAGGAGGTTGTTGTTGGTGTTTCTCATCCAGAGATGCTGGTAAATAGAATTATTGAGGGGAAAAGAATTATGCAGGCTGAGGTTTGAAATGATGATGTTGATCATCTCTCTAGAATTGTTGCAGAAATTGCTAATAAAAATAACTATGAGACAATTAAAATTGTTCCTGTATGCTGGATTATTGATGAGGATAAGAGGGAGAAAGATCCTGTTGGGCTTAGATGTAAGAAACTAGAATTGATGGCGGATGTCTTCATGATCCCAAAGAATTTTTATACAGGATTGATTGATGCATTTGATAAGGTAGGGCTTGGTATTTCAGATATGATTCCAAATATTATAGCTGCGACTTCTATTTGTATCGATTATGACCATAAGGATCTAGGAACAGTGCTTGTAGATATTGGGAAAAATCAGACTTCTTATGTTATTTATGAAGATGGGTATCCACTTGGATATGGAACGATTCCTATGGGGGCAGAGGATGTGACTAAAGATATCTCGATTGGAATGCAGGTTGATATTAAGGAGGCTGAGGAAATTAAGAGAACGAGTTGAATGGCAGTTATTACCGAAGGTCTTAAGTCTGATAACCAATTGGATTTAATCTTTCTTTCAGAGATTATTAATGCGAGATATGAGGAAATTTTCCTAAAGGTAAACCAGCATTTGGAGAGAATTGAGAAGGATGGAAGGCTTCCTGGTGGAATCTTATTGATTGGAGGTGGAAGTAAAATGCAAAATGTTGATTATTTGGCTAAACAGACCTTTAAACTTGCAACATTTTATGGAAAAGATTTAATGGTGAATGTAGGAGATCTTTCATTAAATGTTCAGTTTATTAATCTGTTGTGAGTGTACTTCTGGTCTAATAAATATATGGATATTGACTCTAGAAAAACTAGCTTTAAAACAGGAAAAATATTAAACAAAATCTGAAACTTCTTTAGGGATTTAATTTAATTCCAATTACTATCTTATATTTCTTTATTTATATTCTTACTATCTAACTAATGGTTATCAATGAAATTATTCCTGAATTTATCCCAGGAGCAAAAATCAAAGTATTTGGTGTTTGAGGGTGTGGAAATAAGGCACTTAATAGAATGATTCAAGAAGGACTTCAAGGAGTTGAGTTTGTAGCAGTAAATACTGATGCTCAGGATTTGGCAACAAACCTTGCTCAGAAAAAGGTAAATATTGGTCTTAATATTACTAAGGGACTCGGAGCTGGTGCAAACCCAGAAATTGGTAGAAAGTCAGCAGAGGAGGATGAGATGAATATTAAGTCAGTTTTACAAGATACTGATATGGTATTTATTACTGCTGGTATGGGAGGAGGTACTGGAACAGGTGCTGCTCCTGTTGTAGCAAGTATTGCTAAAGAAATGGGAATCTTGACAGTTGGAATCGTAACTAAGCCTTTTAGTTTTGAGGGGAAAAAGAGAGCAACTAATGCAGAAGAAGGATTGAAAAAGATGAAAGAGGTTGTAGATACTCTGATTGTTATTCCAAATGACAAAATTTATACACTAGTTGATAAAAAGACAACATTTAAGCAGGCATTTACTATGATTGACAAGGTACTTTACCTTGGTGTTCAGGGTATTTCTGATTTGATTACTAAGCCAGGAGATATTAATATCGATTTTGCAGATATTAGAGAAGTGATGCTTAACTCTGGAAATGCGTTGCTTGGAATTGGATATGGAGCTGGGGAAAAGAGAGCAGTTGATGCTGCTAGAAAGGCAATTGAAAACCCACTTCTTGAGACAAACTTGGATGGGGCAAAGAAGGTAATTTTTGCTGTGTCTGGAGGTATGGATCTTACACCGGTTGAGGTACAGGAAGCTGCTGCTATTGTAGAAGAAATTCTTGATGATGATGTGAATATGATTTGGGGAATGAGCTTTGATGAATCTTTTGAAGATGAAGTAAAGGTAACTATTATTGCAACTGGATTTGAAGAACAAAGTAAAGAACCTATCTTAAAGCCTGTTCAAAGAAATTTTCTTGGACAAAAGATTGATGCTCCAAGGAGAGAATCTGAAAACTATATTATGAGAGGGCTTAGATCTCAAGAAGCCCCAAAGGCGGTAGAAGAACAACCAGAAACTCCTCAAGAGGATTTAGAAGTTCCAGCATTTTTGAGAAGAAAGATGAAATCATAGTTAAAATATGAAAATGTCAATAGGTAAAAGAGGAGAAAAGTCAGATTTTTTGCATCTTTTGTTGAATATCTTTATACTTAGGTATGTTTAGTTTTGTTAAGACCTAGTAAATATGTACTTAAAAATTACTACTACTGAAAATATGCTTGCTTATGAGGGGGATGTTCAAAGGATTTCTCTTCCGACTGAGCAGGGGGAGAAAAGTCTGACTGAAACTCCACTTCCTATGGTGATTAAGCTTGTGCCAGGATTGATTAGTTATCAAAATGGTTCTGAGACACATACTTTGAGTATTTCTAAGGGGATCGCTCTTATCGATACTTATGGGATTAGGATAACCTCTTCTATGGTTACTCAGACTCCACTTAAGAAACTGACTGAACTTCGTAGTAATCAGTATCTCTTAGAATTGAAATTACAAAAGATGAAATCTGAGGGTAATATTGAAGATATTTCGTCATTGATTCTTGAGTTAGAGAAGGTGAAGGCTGATATTAGACTTGCTCAAGCGACTTATTAGAAACGATATTTAGAATATAAAGAAAAATCTGACTGAAAGGTCAGGTTTTTTTGATATTTTTGCAATTTTACATTTGAAAAACTGGTCTTTTTCTTTATAGTCAGGAAAGTTTATTTGTGATTGAATATTATGTATTTTGTAATTCTTGGAAAAAATAGAGAACTTAGCTTGAAAGAGCTTGAATATGCTCAGGTCGAGCAAATTGAATATGTGCAGAATCAGAAAATTCTGACTTTTGCTCGTTGTGATGAAGAGAAATTAGTTGATCTTGCAGGAATCATCAAATGGGGGAAGGTGATCGATTGAGATTTGGATCAGGTTTTTTCTGCTTCCCCTCAGAAAAGGATTCTCTGAGTAGCTGATAAAAATCAAGGTATTAATTTGAAAAAACAATATGGTCTCAAGAGATTTAAGCAGGTAGATCTTTTGCACACGGATCTGGAG
>CAUQBS010000024.1:0-13973 GCA_963516485.1 uncultured bacterium | reverse complement strand
TGCTTGGATTGCTCTAACAGTAGCAATGATCGTAATTCCTCTTGGATTGTTATTATGGCGAGCTAGCAGACGCTTTCTCTGATTTATAAAAACTAAAGCACAAGTAGCTAAAGAAAACAAAGAAATGCAAGAGATTAAAGAAGAACTACAAGAACAAGAAAACGATTTCATTTCAAATAACTACTCAACAGAAGTAGAAGAGACAAAAGATACTCCTGAGTTAGATCTTGAAACTAAAGAAGAAAATACTGAGCCTAAGAACTCAGCAGAGGACAAAGAAAAGAATAAAAAGAAGCTTGAAACAATCCTGATTGAAGCAAATATTCTTAAAAATAGTGGAAAGTTTGAACAATATGAGAAGAAACTGATCGAAGGATTAGCAATTGATGATGAATCTCTTGAAATTCTAAAGCCACTTTCTGAGTTATATTTCACTTTAGGAAATTATAAAAAAGCACTTTCTCTGCTAAAAAAAGTCTCAGAAAAGGATCCGAATGATCATAAAGCGATTTGGCAAATATGAGAGATTTATTTTATGGCAGGATACAATCAAACAGCTGAACTTCTTGTAGAAAAAGCAATCAATCTAAAGAATGATAACCCAAAATACTATCTGACAATGGTTGAGATCTTCTATAATACTGATAGAAGCTCAGAGGCGCTTGCATATATGGAAAAGATCGTGAAACTTAGACCTACAAACCCAAAATATTTATTGGCTACAGCAGAGCTTTATGAGCAAGTTGGGGATCTTGATAATGCAAAGAAGTTCTATTTCAATACCCTAGAATATGAACCAGCAAACGAGAAAGCAAAAAATAAGATTAGAGAACTTAGTAGAGAAGTGTAAAACAAGTACTCCATATATAAAAATCCTGAAAGCTAGGTAGCAATCAGGATTTTTTTAAAATTAAGCTATTAAAACTGGTCTGAGCTATTCTTTATTCAATTTACTTTTGGCAATAAGTAGTTCAAGTTCATTTATGGTGTATTTTCACCACAATTCCTGCATTTTTTCTTTTCTGTCTTCTGATAACTCCAGATCGTTTGTGAGCTGTTCTACTAATCTTCTTTTTTTACTGAAAAGATTCTTGACCTCTTCTGGGGTATCCATAGAGACACTAACTCCTGCTTTATGAAGACTTGCTGCATTCATAGTTATATTCTCCACTATAATTCAGCATACTTCGCGCGATTCTGCTCATTCTGGCATGAGCTGATCTACCTGCTTTACTAGAAATATTGCATTTTCGTTACTTGGCTTAGAAATAAGGAGATAAGCAGCAAATTTGAGTAATGCTCGTCATTCTTCCGAGAAATAGCTGTTATTGAAAGGGTCTCACGGTCTTTTTGGGGGTCTAGTTTGAAATAGCTTTGAGACATACTGCTGCATATCTAGTTTTTCTAATGCTTCTAGTCTTTCTAATGCTTCACGAGTAGCTGTTGCATTATCGTTTGGTAAATCAAGTTGCTTTATAGCTTCGTCTGTTTCTGTTGTTTTGTTAATTCAGATTTCCTTTTCTATTGACATATCAGAGAATTCTGATGAGGAAGGTAGGTATCACATGCTGTTATTAGTAAAAAGATAAAAAAGTCATAGACAGTGTTCATGAAATTATATTAATACTTTATAAGCAATATAAGTATAGTCGTTTTTTTAATAAAAGCAATTTTTTAAAAAAAATATCTTACTCAAGCTTGATAATGATATTCTAGAAGCCAAATTGTTTAGAGTATATACAATTAAGTATAAAATCAATTCCTTAACACAACTAATCTGTACCATTATCTAATCTTCGCTATAGGAATGGAAAGTTGTTGTAGAGACTTGAAATCGCTTGGGATCTTTTGAGGAGGGGAATTGACTCAATCTAGTTTTTAGCCTTGATTCGCAGAATATCTAGACATTATGATTAGGATTGAAAAAACTCAAGATACTTCCCTTTTTGAGAAAATGATTTCTGTTAAAAACTTGTAAAAAAGTTAAAAGAAATACCAAAGATGAACTAAAGTTTCCCTTGATTTTAGTTCATTTTTTATTATTATAAATTCTAGTTATTTATCTTTCAATAGTATCCTCAAATGCCTGAAAATATCAATCTTCCTCCACATAATATAGAAGCTGAAAAGTGAGTAATTAGTTGAGCTCTCCTTGATAGCGAAGTAATGTGGATTTATGATTCAGATAAACTAGGTTATAAAGACTTTTATCAAAAGGAACACAGCTACATTTATGAAGCTATTCAGCAACTTCGAATGGCGAGAAAAACTATCGATGTTGTAACTGTTTCTGATCAGCTTTCTAAAAATTGAAATCTAGATGTAATTGGAGGAGTTGATTACCTTTATGATCTTTCTTCTTTCCTTTTCTCTACACAACCATGTTCCGAATATAGTAAAATTGTAAGAGAAAAGTCTCTCCTCAGGCAGGTTCTGAAAGTTTGTCAGTGAATCAGTGGTGAAGTCTATGAACAGAAAGACACACTTCAGATTTTTGATGCTATTGAAAAGAAGATTTTTGACCTCACTCAAAATCAAGTAGGGGAGAGCATTATTGCAATCTGAGACATCTTGGAAAAGAGAGTGATGGAGTATATTGAATATGCAGATAATCCAGAAAAGCTGAACGAATCAAAAGTATTCTCTGGGTATGAAGGTATTGATAAGATGCTGACTTGATTTAAGCCTGGAGAATTGATTATTCTTGCGGCTAGACCGAGTATGGGAAAAACAGCTTTTGCACTAAATGTACTCAATAATGTTGCACTAAAACAACAGAAAACAGTAGTTTTCATCTCGCTTGAAATGAGCTCAGAATCAATTGTTGATAGAATTCTCTCAGAAGTTGCTGGAGTTCCTATGTATAAACTTAATGGTTCAGAGCAAATGAATGAGGAAGATTTCTCAAAAATCTGAGAAGCAAATAGCACACTCTGAGTTGCAAAAATATTTATTGACGATAGAGGAGCATTAACAGTTCCAGAACTTAAGTCAAAACTGAGAAAACTAAAAATTGAAAAAGGCTGACTCGATATTGTGATTATTGATTACCTTCAGCTTATGCATGGGACAAGTTATGCGGGAAATAGAGTTCAAGAGATTTCAGATATTTCTAGAAGTCTGAAGGAACTAGCAAGAGAGTTAGAAGTCCCAATTATGGCACTTTCTCAGCTTTCTCGTGCTGTCGAACAAAGAGTTGATAAAAAGCCTCAACTCTCAGATTTGAGAGAATCAGGAGCAATTGAGCAGGATGCGGATGCGGTTCTTATGCTACATAGAGAAGACTATTACGACCCAGATACCGATAAAAAGGGGGCTACAGACGTCTGTATCAGAAAAAATAGAAATGGTGCAGTTGGTGAGGTTGAGCTTCATTTTCAAAAAGAAATCATGAGATTCACTGAGAAACCAGGAGCTGTTCGTGATGCGAGCTATTAAAATCAATAAAACACTAAAAAAATCTGATTCATTAGGTGAAATCAGGTTTTTTATTATTATAAAATAATAAATATAATAAAGAAACTTAAAAGAGTCAATAATATTATTTAAAAGAATAACGAAAAGTGCAAACTAATGATTAGAGGAAAATTAGATTTTGTCCTTGTTTTTTATAAAAATAAAGCTATGCTCATTAACGTAAAATAAAATGAAAAAAGAAATAAAAAAAACTGACTAAATTTAATGTGTTATTAGATTTCAGTCGGTACTTCAACCGAGTAGTTTACCCAAATGAAAGTTGAAATAACGACTTAGAACCGATTTTGTTAAATTGTTGTCTGCAGAAGGTATAAGGCTCTCTACTCTTGGCAGTATGGATTGCTGAGACTAAAAAGCCTTCTGTATTCTAAGGGCTTGCTATCGGTTCTGAGTCTCATCTGAGACCGGAAGTATCCTTCTAGGTCTTTTTTTATACTTGAATTTTTTGGAGAATATCATACAATAAAAAATCAGATTTTTTATTCTTTTTATTTTCTATTCTTCCTATGGCAAACACTCCTAATCCATGATCTGAAAAGGCTCAAGAAGTGATCAAAGAAAATAGCAACTCACTCCTTGATCTAGTGAAAAATACACCAAATACCCAGGAAGCAACCACACAAACACTTGCTCCAAACCAAATCAGCCCTGCGCTTGAAAAATTTGAAAATAATCTCATCAAAAAAAGAGAGCCTCAAATCTAGTATTTATTATTTATACAGAAACATATGGAAAAACTCATCTGAATTATTAGACAAAAAACCTGAATGGAAAGCTCAGTAATCTCAAATATTATTCAGCTTTTAGATGAATGAAATACTATCCCTTTTATTGCTCGTTATCGTAAAGAGATGACAAAAGGAGCTACAGATGAGCAACTTCGTGATTTTTTTGAACTCTATAGTTATACTAAAAATCTCGAAGCAAGAAAAGAGGATATCCTTCGTCTTATAGATGAGAAAGGACTTTTAACGCTAGAACTTAAACAGCAAATTCTTGAAGCTGAGACGCTTGCAAGACTTGAGGATCTTTATAGACCATTTAAGGAGAAAAAGAATACAAAAGCCACAATTGCAAAGGCGAAAGGACTTGAGACATTAGCCAAGATTCTTGCAAAAGCACAACTCTCAAAGGAAGAATTTGAAGCAGAGGCAAAGAAATATATTAAAGATACTGGAGATGAAAAAACCTCAGTAAAGTCAGTTCAAGAAGCGATTCAATGAGCAAAAGATATCGTTGCCGAGGAAGTTTCTGATCATGCTGATTTGAGAGCCAAGATTAAGGAATTTGAAGAGCTTAACGCGATACTTTTTACTAAAGCGACAAAAACATTTGAGGAGAACTGAGTTTACAAAATCTATAAAGAATATCAAAAAAAACTCTCAGAAATCCCTTCATATGCTTACTTAGCAGTAAATAGAGCAGAAAAAGAAAAACAACTCTCAATTAAACTGCAATTTTCAGCAGAAAAAATATCAGAATTTTCATCTCATTTTTTTATTCCTAAAAATCCAAACTCAAGCTTAGAATACCTCAAAGAAGCAATAGATGACGGACTAGAAAGGCTTTTACTACCTTCAATCGAAAGAGAGCTCAGAGCAGATAAAAAGAGACGATCTGATGAATCGGCGATCAAAGTCTTCTGAGACAACCTAAAAAATCTTTTGCTAACGCCTCCTGTAAAAGGCCTTACAGTTCTTGGATTTGATCCAGCATTTAGAACAGGATGCAAACTTGCAGTAGTTGATCAAACAGGGAAATTTCTCGCAAAAGAAGTAATTTATCCAACGGAACCTCAGAAAAAAATTGCTGAAGCTGAAAAAACACTATTAGAATTAGTAAAAAAATTCTGAATTCAACTTATTGTAATTGGAAACTGAACTGCTAGTAGAGAATCAGAGAAAGTAGTCTCTGATTTTATCAAAAAGAATGATCTAAAAACCCAATACATTATCACTTCAGAAGCTTGAGCTTCAGTATATTCTGCTTCTAAATTAGCTCAAGATGAGTATCCAGATCTTGATGTAACAATTAGAGGTGCGATCAGTATTGCACATAGGGTCCAGGATCCATTAGCTGAACTCACAAAAATAGATCCTAAAGCGATTGGAGTAGGGCAGTATCAGCATGATGTTGATCAAAAGTTCCTCAAAGAAAAACTAGAAGAAAAGGTCGAAGACGTGGTAAATGCAGTTGGTGTAGATGTAAACACAGCAAGTTATACGCTTTTGCAGTATATCGCTGGACTTTCAACAACTGTTGCGAAGAATCTCGTTGCTTATAGAGATGAGAATTGACTTTTTGAAGATAAAAAACAAATCAAGAAAGTAAAGGGACTCTGACCAAAGGCATATGAACAGGCGATCTGATTCCTTAGAATCAAATGAGGTAAAGAAATCCTTGATAGTACAGGGATCCATCCAGATAATCATAAACAAACCTACGCATTTCTAGAAGAAATGCTTGGAATGAAAAAGAAAAATCTGACCCTACCATTGCAAGATCTACCACAATATTCAGAAAATGATATAGAAAATTTCGCTCAGAAATATGAACTTTGATATGAAACAATGCAAGATATTCTTAAAGAGCTTCAAAGACCAGGTCTCGACCCAAGAGAAGAGATTGAAGCTCCTTGCTTCAAGTCTGATATTTTAGATATCAAAGACGTAGAAATCTGAATGAAGTTGCAAGGAGTAGTGAGAAATGTGACAGATTTTTGAGCTTTTGTAGATGTTGGTTTGCATAATGATGGTCTCGTGCACAAATCACAACTTGCGAATTACTTCGTACAAAATCCGAATGATGTAGTGAAAGTAGGGCAGCAAGTAGAAGTAAGAGTCCTTGATATTGATAGAGAAAGAGAAAAGCTCTCCCTCTCTATGAAAGATGATTCTGTACAAGCTAATCAACCTAGAAAATATTCTAATCCAAAGCCACAGAAACAAAAAGAGACAAAAAATCAGAATTTTTGAGCTTCTTTATCAGGGAATATTAACTTTTCTTAATTTATCTCTTCTCGTCTCAATGAAAAAAATACTCTTATTAACTGTTCATCCCGATGAAAACTCACTTTCTCATCAATTTGCAAATATCGCACTTGATGAATTAAAAAACAAATATGATGTTGAACAAATCAATCTTTACCAAGATAAAGAAGGGAATTTCTGATATTTAACATTCTGAGCGGATAAAATACCAACTAACGATCCAGAACTCAGGGCTTGGCGAGAGGGTAAAGTCAAAGAAACAGATAAATTTGTAGTCTTTTTCCCTATTTGGTTCAACGATGCTCCATCAAAGTTCAAAAGCTGGTATGAGAACGTCTTTACAGCAAAATTCGCTTATCGTTATACGAAAAAAGGGCCAGAGCCACTATTAAAAGGAAAGTGCTTTGAATTTATAGCTACTTGTGATGGACCTGGATTTCTCTATAGACGATTACCAACTCCAATTAGAGTTTCTCGATGGATCAGGTTTTATCTTCCTGGTATCAAACTTGATAAAGTAACTATCTTTGACCACATCCGTAAAAGAAGAAGACAGAAAAAATTAATGGATGTTCTTTTTGAAAAGGTGAGAAGAGTTGTTGGGAAGATATAAAATAGAATTGAATATAAAATAGAATATAAAATAGAATATAAAATAGAATTGAATGGTAGTATATAATATTGTTTTAACTCAGTTTTATTTTTGTTTCTTAGATATCATGAGTAAAATAAGGTGATTACTGGTAATCCTGTTTTCTATTCTCCTTGTCGGATGTTCACACACTAGAGGACCGATTGACTGTCCTGCTCCTTTTCCTTCTCCAGAAAAAATATACACTCGTGAGGAGAAAATGAGAGCCTTTTGAGAATTTCCGTATTTTGATTAGGCTTTCAAAGATTGTGAAAAAGAAAAACTCTGTAAATATAAGGATTGTTCAAAAATAGAAAATGCAGAGCATGTCTGTGATAACGGGAGAGAATTCTGACATCACTACCTGAATTATCTAGAAGAAAAGAATATGCGTCTAGATTATGGAGAGTCTATTCGAGTTGATATGGGCGATTATAGTGAGTTGCTTTCTGGAGCAAAAGTTGAGATTAGAGTACTTAGTGGAATTGTTGAAATAAATACTGAAGCTCTCTATACGACTAAAAGTAATAGTAATTGTGCTTAACCTACGACGAGACCTCTAGATGTCGATCTTTTCTCTGGAGCTATCTTACCACCAAGGGAGACCCAATATATTTTGAAATCTTGAGAGAAAATGACACTATCGGATAGTGATGTTATCTTTTATACAGGGCTCAAAGAAGAGGCTACTTATTGAGGTTATCATTTCAAAATTACTCCTTTAGCAAAAGAAAATAGGATTGCTTATAAATTTATTATTCCGAAAGAAGAATAGAGAATATAAGAGAAAGCTGGCACAAACCAGCTTTTTTATAACATTTCAGAAGAAATCTCACTCATCTTAGCTCCTCGCAATCCGCTCATCTTTTCAAGAACAGTTCATACCTTATATCTAGGATCCTGTTGACTCGCATAGTACCACTTTTGTGGCTCAACAAAAAAGATATCACTTAAATTCTGAAAATCTTGAAAAATCTCCGATCCAGTCGCAATGATAATACCAGACAAAGACTGCTTTACCTTCCGTCGATTGGTCTGCTTTTTAGCTAGAGTATCTAAACTATTAAGCAGTAAAGCCTCTTTATCTACCTGAAGATAATTCTCACGAGTCCAAAGATCAGGAAAGACAACTAAAATCTGACTATTTTCAGCGACTATCTGCTGTTTTCCTATGGAAATCTCAGTTTTTTTTATTTTTTTATTTATTTTCCCTTTCCTTTGAAGTAAATTAAGTGCTTCTCATTCAAAAAACAGCTTTATAACTGTCTTATAATTTGAGTACCAATAATAGACCATCCAATGCAAAAGTTCAATATATTTCTCAGAAAAAAATGATTTTTCAACTACAGAAAAACTACCAACCTGAGCAAAAAGAGTAGTGTAAAGCTCCGGAAAAGCAATTTTTTCTCACAGGACCAAAAAGAGGTTATCACCAAAGGAAACTAAATCTCAAATAACAAGCTTCTCTTCTCATTGATAAGCAAAAACTCTATCAAAACCTGCAAACTGATCAAAGCTATAAAGGTAAAGCATCAAGAAAAAAATATCTAAACACGTCCTAGTCTAGTCTTCTCGAGCTATAAAGTCAAGTAAAAATAAAAACTCAGGAGTTCTGAGTCTTTATTAGTAACTTACTCTATGGACTTCTTCTAGCGTTGTTTCTCAAGATATCACCTTTAATATTCCATCATCTTGCAATGGTAGAAAATCAGATTCTTTTACCATTTCTGTTAAATCTTGACCATAGGGATTATTCAGAATTTTTGCTCTCAAATCATCAGTAATTTCGAGAAGTTCAAGAATTGCAATTCTTCAGCTATATCCTGAATGATTACAGTGTTCACATCATTTTGTGCGAAGAACTTTCCCTTGATACGAAGATCAAAAATCTGGATGAAACTTTTGAATATGCTCCAAATGAGCAAGGATTTCAGCATTTTCTTCTGGTGTTGCATCTTCTCGAGTACTACAATGAGGACAAGCTTTACGAACCAGCCTCTGACCTATCACAAGTTGCAATGCAGGAGTCAAAAGATAAGGCTCAACTCACATATTCATCAGTCTAGAGAGAGAATCTAAAACTGAGTTCGTATGCAGGGTAGTAAAGACCAGATGCCCAGTAAGAGCAGCATTAATTGCTATTTGAGCCGTTTCCTTTGTTCTTGTCTCTCAAACCAGGATAATATCTGGATCTTGCCTCAATATTGCCTTGAGACCAGTTTCATAATCATATCATTTATCATAATTAATCTGAGATTGCTGAATTCAACTAATCTTGTATTCAATCGGATCTTCTAGCGTAATTATTTTCTTAGTTCAATCATTAAGTTGTTTAAGGATAGTATAGAGCGTAGTTGTCTTTCCAGATCCAGTCGGACCTGTAATAATAATGATTCCTGTTGTTTTCTGCATATATTTTTTCAAAAGTGCGATATGATAAGCAGAAAAACCAATCTCCTCAAAATGATCAATAGTTTTTGAAGCATCAAGAAATCTGATCACAACATTCTCACTCTTTATCCCCGGCATAAAGTTAATTCTGGCATCAACTTTCTTTTGAACTCAGTTTCTATCTGATGCCTCAAATGAAAATCTTCCATCTTGTGGTAAGTATTCTATATTCATCTTAACCCCAGAGATAAACTTGATTTTCTGCATATATTTCCAAAACTCCTGATGAGAAAACAAAACTAAACTATGCAAAACTCCATCGAGCCTAATCTTCATTTGAATACCTTCATCTTCGGACTGAAAATGAAGATCTGAAGCTCAGCTCTGAAAAGCTAATCTAATCATTTCCTTAATAAAATCTCATGGATCTTTATCTTCTCTCTGATCAAAAAACTCTTGAATCAGATCAATAGCCGATTTTCATTCAGCTTTTTGCTGTTCTAAATGCTTCTGTGCAATTTGTTCAGCTTGATTCTGCATTTGCGAATATCGTTCCATTGCAAAATCAAATCCCTCAACCGTTGTATAAAAAACCTCAGTCATAAGCCCCTTATTTTCAAGCTGATGAAGTATCCTTCTCACCTCCTCTGGATGATTATTCGTAGTTAAAGCCTTGAGATGTTTCCTCTTAGGAGTAGAAAAAATAAGGATTTGAGCAGACTTTGCCAAGTCTCTAGGAATAATTTTTAAAACAGAAAAATCTGGCTGTATTTCTTTCACTGCCTGCAAATCGAGAATTGATTTGATCAAATCTGCCATCCAATTTTCAAAATCAAAGGTAAAAACCTTAATAATTATATTCAAAACTGTTTTTTTTGCAAATTTTTTCCCCTTTTCGCTCAAAACTGATTGAAACCCTTTCCCAAAAAAATATACTCAAGCATTTATTATTAAGAAGAACAATGGTTGCATTCAGTATTTTTTGATTTTCTATCTATCGATACGGTATTTTCTACGCAATCGCGTTTCTTCTAGGATATATTTGACTCGCCTGGTTAGGAAAACAAGCATTTATAGCTCCCTATCCAAGAGTGAAAAAAATTCTAACAGAAAAACTTGAAGACCTCATTTTAGTTATCGCACTATGAGTTATTCTCTGAGGGAGGGGAGGGCATGTACTGATTTACGGAAATGGCTACTATTTCACGCATCTTAGTGAGATCTTTAAAGTTCGAGAAGGAGGAATGTCTTTTATTTGAGGGATTATCGGCGTAGTAATTGCTATCGGAATCTTCTCACGATTTCAAAAACTTAAAAAATCTGATTTCTTACTTCTTTTTGATATGATTCTTATCTTTGTTCCACTCTGAATTCTCCTCTGAAGATGCGGAAACTTTCTAAACCAAGAGCTTTATGGAGTCCCAATCTCAGAGCTCCCAAGCCAACTTGCACAGCTCTTTCAAAACCTAGGACTTACACATGTCTATACGAAAATAGATGCCCTACCAAGAGTAAATACCAACTTCCTCTCAATGCTTCTAGAATGAGCGATGCTATTTTTTATACAGCTACTGACACTAAGAACTTACCTAAAAACAAAAAAAATAAAAATCTGAATATTAAGTACTAACTTTCTACTTTATTACTCAATTATCAGATTCTTACTAGAATATCTTAGGGCAGATAGTCAGTTAGAATTCATATGATTTTTCACAAAAAGCCAGTGGTTCTTCATCTTATTTATTCTTATTGCAATAGTTATAAAGCTCTTTTTAAGAACACAAAAAGAAAAAAATCTGAATTAAATCTTTTATTTTCCCTTTACTCTCAAAATGTTTGAAATCACGTTAAAGTTTCTCGCTGCGGTAGAAAAAAACAATACTACAGAATGGCTTCATACAAACTATGATCTCTATCAACAAGAGAGGAAGAGGTTTCAACGTTTTCTTGAGCCTCTTCTACAAAATGCAAAGGACCTATTTCCCTTCCGATCTGAGTTAAAAGTCTCTCAAACGATGTTTAGATTTAATAAAGATCTCCGCTACAGTAGAGAAAAAACACCGTATAAAAATCACTTTTGAGCTGAGTTTTCCTATGAAAAGAGGAGGAGTGGGTACCCATGTTTTTACTTCCATTTAGCAAATAAGAACAGCTTCATTGGTGTTTGAGCCTTCAGAGCCGGACCAATATTGGAACCCAAGATGAGAAAATATGCAATTCTCAACTTTGAAGAGCGGAAAAAAATCCAGACTTCTAAACCTTTTCAAGAATATTTCTGAAAGTTAGAAATGAGAGCAGAGGAGTGAGAGTATGAAGTACTTTACTATAAGTCGCTGTATACACTAAAAAAACTCTTTGCAAATGATGAAAAAAGCATAAAAAAGCTGACTCCAGAATGGCAAAAAATCCTAAAAATGACCTATAAAGAAGCAAATGAATTTATTGAATCAATGCCTAAAAATCAGAGACATTTTTTCTATCAGCTTTGCTTTATGAAAAACCGAATCCGAGATAGGAAGCTAAGTGATGAACTCGTCATATCATGAGATATTTTTTGAGAAGCCAAGAAGGGACTAGAAATCGCAGCTCCATTGATTAACTTCCTTCAAAAAGCCTGCGAATAACTTCATCAAAACACAAAAAAACTCCTCAGCAGAGGAGTTTTCTTATATAATTTTTATTGTAAATTATTGAGAGCATTTTTCTCTATTCTGATCAGATTTTTTCAGAAAGGGGAGTCAACAAGCTTAGCTTCAATCCACTTAAAACCTCCAGAAAGAATGAGAACACCTGTGAGGATCAAGAGTATTCAAATCACTTTCTTAAAGATACCATTTGGATTTGCATATCGGTTGAGCTTTTTTACAGCCTCCTTTCCAAAATAAATAACAATCGCTAAAACCAATCAGAAACCTAAAATATAGGCAAAAATACTGAATATTCCCATTGTAAGATTCTGAGGCAAAATTGTTGAAATAATCAATGCATAGGTTGGAGAACAGCTAGCAAAAATTGGTCACAATGAAGCTCCGAGCAAAACATCAGCCCAAAATCCAGACTTTTTTTCTTGTTTTTTTACACTAGCTGTTGGCTTAGAGCTCGAAAAGAGGAGTTTTAACCTATCCCATAACTGAGGAAAGAGCATAAAAACACCATAAATTAAGATAATAACCGCAGAAATCCAAGTCCAAATATAATTTGGAACAGCAATAAACAAGGTGGAAACCTTTAATAAAAGGGTAAACAAAAAGATAAAAACAAGAGAAGAAATCAGAATAATATAAGGAGACTTTGAGTTTTGCTTAGCAATACCTCCTCAAAGCAAAACTGGAAGCACAGGTAAAACACAAGGAGCTAAAACAGAAAGCACTCCTGCAAAAAACGCGAAAAACAAAATCATAATATACAAATAGAATACTAAAAATTACTGAAGAAGTCCGATGATAGTATCATATTCACCAGAGCTATCCTTATGAATCATATTCATATCCTTACCAATAACCACCAAAGTGTGAAGGTTATTTACTGTGTATTGTTTTCTAAGTTCAAAAGCCTGATCAAAATCAACACTCAAAACAGTCGATCCAGCTGGAATACCTTTTTGAATAAGATCCTCCTCAAGAACTTTACAGTTCCCACACCAATTTGCCTTAAAATAAAGTCCAACGCGATCATTCCTATCAAACGCAGCCTGTAAGTTCTCCTCAGAATATTCCTGAATAATTCAGGTTCACTGAGTAAAATCAGACTTTTTACAATTCAAATCATCACAATGCCCCTGATTACTGAAGAAAAAAAATCCTCAAGCCAAAAGGATCACTCAAATCCCTAGGGCAGCCATAGTTAATTTTTTCATATATGTTATAGTATTTATAGAGTTAAATATGCAAAGCTACAGTATAAGAAAAAAACATACAAAAGCAAGAAAATCAAACTATTCTTGTATACATACTGCCCCTCCGCTTCTCATCTCGGATTCCCCTTCTATACCTCTTTGATTATTAAAATAATACAATTATAAACTAACATATTTATTTATTACAAAATAAGATTATTTTAGACTCCATAGTTTACCTTTATTTTTCACTCATACCTTGCACAAGATATATTGTGCAAGGTAAAAATATAGCATAAAGAGTACTAGAAACTTTTAGAGAAATAAATACTCATAAAAAAAGGATTATTGTGTTATTTATTAATGATGTTTCATATAAATGAAAAAAATTATAAAAGACTTGAAATCAGATTTTTTTTCATTAAAAATATAGCACCACAAATAAATAAGTGCTATTTATATTTTAATAAAACAATAATGAACTTCAATAAACTAACAATAAAGGCTAGCGAAGCCATTCAAGAGGCAAACAATATCTGTATCAATCAGAAAAATCCACAAATAACAACGCCTCATCTTCTTTTTGCGATGTTAGAACAAGCAGATGGATACCTTCCTGCAATTCTAAAAAATCTAAAAGCAAATGAAG
>CAUQBS010000023.1:0-14166 GCA_963516485.1 uncultured bacterium | reverse complement strand
CGATGATTTTACCGATGAGTTTTGAAGTTTCCTCTCCTGAGATACCTTTTGCAAGGTTCATGAGGATGGTCTTTTTTTGTTGCATCGCATCATACATTTTGAAAGCTGATTTAGATTGACCAATAATATTTCTGACATACACTCCAGTTGTAAAAGGTCAGAATTTTGCCTGGATAAATGGGATAATTTCAGCTTTTTCTCTATCTCCCATTTTCTTATAGGTTTTGTTCCACCAGGCTGCGACTACAGGATCTTTCAGATTTCTAATTTTAGCTTCAGCAAATGCTTCATCAGTAAAAAGTCTCATGATATCTACGATAGTCCCTCCCTCTGGTTGATCCATAAGGAGCAAACAGGCATTTCTAAAGTAATCCTGAATTCTTGGACCAAAAATTTCATGTCCATACATTTGGATAAACATTTCAACAAGATCGTTTGTTACCACGTCCTTTTCATCGCTGTCATCTGGGCTTACTTCGAGCGGATTGAGTCCGATAGGGTAGGCAGTATTTCAAAGATCAAAATAAATCAGATCATCAATTCTCTCTTTTGGAAAATGTCTGAGGAGGAATTCTACAGCTTCTCCATGCGGATCAATGAAGGTAAATCCTCTTCCATTATCCATATCGTCAATGGCTTGTGTTAGCATGATTGTTGATTTACCAGTACCAGTCTGACCTAGAATGTAAATATGTCTAAATCTATCTTTGTCGGTAATTCTGATTTCTCTTTTTACTCCTCAGTAATTATTGTATCCAACCACAATTCCTTCGCTTGGGAGATCGTCTGGGGCAGGGATAACCTTAAATTTTTGCCAGGCGATTCTTGGGTTTTGGTTAAATCTTCCGTGTGGGAAGTGAATAATAGACGAGAGCTCCTTGATATTCAAGACGGTTGATGGATTAAATTTCAAGATATTGGTCAAGAGGCTCGTGTCTGGATATAAGATTCTCAAACTATAATGTCTAGCAAAAGTTTGAAGATCTTGAGCCTTGTTAAATTTGAGTGTGTTGAGTCCGATATAGTTGTATTGGTTGAAGAGCCTAGAAATATCATCAATGATCTTCCTTGGTCTCTGTTTGTCTGGAGAGGTAGCAATGGTTCTGATTTTTACACGGAAAAGTTCATCGTCCATTTTTTTATCAAAATCACTGAGTTGTTGCTGTGAAAAGGAGTGTTTCTTTTCTTTTTGCTCTTTTTCTGAAGTTTCTTTTTTACCGCTGTCTCGGAGTTTTTGAATAATTCACCAAAATCAGAGTTTTTTCTTCCCTTCTTTGATATCATCAGCTGTCTTTCTCATCTTCTTAAGCCAGTTTTCGTGGAGCGGCTCAACCAAAATCTGAATTCATACTTTTTCATCTCTGTTGATATTTGAAAAAGCAGATAGAATACTGTCCATAGGATCAGCTTCAAAGGATTCATAAGTCTTGAGCGGGTGAACGCTATCTTTTGTTAGTGTAAATTCTCCTCCAGCAAAGTATTTCCCAGCTTCTAGTATTTTTGGTTGTCTGATATTTTCTACGATTGCACCGGTATAAAACGACGCAATCATCTTTTCAACCGTCATGAGGTGGTCGCTAGGAACTCAGAGGATGAATTTGATAACCTCTTTTTCAACTAGGATTTCCATGCTGATTGCATTGTTTCCAAACTCCTTATTCTTCCAACCTTCGTCAAAGATCGCATAAAAGTTCTTATAAACCTGGTTCATAAGCTCAATGTTTTGTTTCATTGACTGGATATGATCTTTTGCATCAATATCTGAACTCCTTGCAACTGCGTTTTTAGGGATTTGAACTTGAAGAAATCTGATTTTGTTCGCCTGTTCTAGTCTATGTTGTTTTTGGATTTTGAGAAAACATATTCTCCAAAGTGCGATTCATAAGATTCGAACTGTGATTGCAGAGAAAAGACTGATGAGGATATAGAGGAGATTTTCGTTCATTTTGTTTGGAGGTATAAAGTCAGTTTAAGTATAGTCTTTTTGCCGTGAAATGCAAATTTTTGGGGTAAAAATTCTTGTGTATTTTGTTTATAGAAGGGGTAAAAATCAGATTTTTTTATTTAAGAAAGATCTTCTTGAGAAAAAATATCATAAGTATATAGTTTAGGACAGAAAATATTTATTTTGAGTTTTGAGAAAATGAATATTGAGTATGAATTGAAAATTCTAGAGATTGATCTTGAAAAGATTAGAGCAAGGTTGTTGAAACTTGGTGCTGAATCGCTATGAAGAAAGAGCTTTCGTAGATATGTGTATGATATGCATCCTCCTCAAACAGAGAAGTGGATCAGGCTTAGGACTGATGGCAACCATACTACTTTAACTTGTAAACATATTCTAGATCCTTTGGCGATAGATGGGGTTAAGGAATGGGAATTTGAGGTTTCAGACTTTGATACGGCAAATGAGTTTTTAGAACAGATTGGCTATACGGCAAAAAGTTATCAAGAAAATACTCGTGAAAGCTATAGATATAAAGATTGTGCGATTGAGTTAGATTCTCGACCTTTGATCCCTCCATATTTAGAGATAGAGTGAAAAAATAAGGAAAGTGTGTTAGAGGTTTTGAGAGATTTACAGCTTGAAGATTCTGAATATACTTCTGAAAATACTCTTCAGATTTATAAAAGATATGGCATAGAAAATATTGATACTTTTCCTTATCTTGGATTTGATAAGATTATTGAAAAATAAAAAAATCTGAAGTTGTTTTCAGATTTTTCTTTTTGAGAAATTACTGGCTCTTTAAACTATCAATTGTGAAAAGTGAGATCAGAATCTGATTGTAGAGCCATTTTTTTGCTATTGGGAGATCTGTCTTACTCATTTCTCAGCGGAAAAGCTTAATTAGAGCTGTTTGATATTTTGTTTTTCCGTATTTTTCGTAGATTGCATCAATCAGTCCGAGGAAGAATTTGAGTTGATTCTGATCTTCTGAACTAGGAATAAATCACTGGTATCCTTCAGTTTTTTCTCCTTGTTTTGGTGTGGGAGTAAGACCTGTTAGTTTGATATATTGATCCCTCGTCAACACAACAAAGGCATCCATCACCCTCGTTCTTGGGCTTCTATCCAGGGTGTGCCCATCATATACCATTGCAGTACTCGCTCCGGCATCAAGGGAAAGCGCATTTCGGCAGTTGAGATATTTTTTGAGATAAGCAGGCAGCTTTGGAATTGAAATACCTCCTACAACTCCCATATATACGGCCTTTCAGTCTTGTGTTGAACAGATGAAATTCCTTTTTGATGCGCCTTTCATTTTGTTATCAATATATTGGTTGTAGGTAGGGACTACATCTTCTCACTCGAGGAGAAGTACTGGAAAGTTTCCAATACCAAAATAAATCTCATCTAATTTATCTTTATTGATATCGCTCCAGAGTCAAATATCGTGTTCACCAGAGTTCTTTTGCACAAAGAAGGGATTCCCTTCTTTATCAAATGAGAAGATCGCTCTGATACTCGTATCTCCTCGGAAAGTACTTCGAGTTTTCCCATCTCAGAGGAAGACTCTTTCAGAGATGGTATGTGTGGTTCTTTTCCCATTGATTTTACAGTTTGAGTAGTCGTCTGGGCAAAAGAAAGCTCCGTTGATGGCAGTATCTCAGCCAACTTTTTGTGCTAGTTCCTCTGTGGTTGCTCCTCCTAGCCCTGCTGGAGATGCAACTACAAAATGCTCTCCATCAAGTCAAACCTTGATAACTCTGATTGCATGGCCTCATCTTTCTTCAATCATGAGTTCTTTGTAGGCAAATGAGCTATTGGTCAGTCAAAGGAGGCAAAAAAGGGAGAAAAATCAGAATTTTATTGCTGTTGAAATCTGCATTCTTATACTTTAAAAACAAGATAAAACTTATCAGACGCTACCTTCCATCTCTAGTTCTATAAGACGATTAAGTTCTCATGCGTATTCTAGAGGCAGCTGTTTTACAACTCCAGAGATGAAACCGTTTACCAAGAGAGACATTGCTTTCTCTTCTTCTAGTCCTCTACTCATCAGGTAAAAAATCTGATGTTCATCAACTTTTCCAGCCGAAGCTTCATGAGAAACGATAGCATCAGCGTTTTCTGACTCAATAACTGGAATTGTTTTACTCACTGATTTATCATCAAGGAGTAGGGCATCACAGTTCACTCCAGAGATTGCTCATTCAGCATTTTTTGCTATTTTTACCAGTCATCTATAGGTAGAGATACCACCTTGTGTAGAGATTGATTTTGAGATGATATTTGATGAAGTATATTTTCCGAGGTGGATAACTTTGGCACCTACATCTTGGTTCTGATTTTTTGAGGCGAGAACTACTGAAAGATTATCTGCTTTTGAATAATCTCACTTGAGAACTGAACAAGGGTAGAGCATAGTTGCTCCAGATCAGAGGTTTCAACTCACCCATTCCATAAGTCCATGTTCTTCGACAATCGCTCTTTTGGTATTAAGATTGTAGGTATTTAATGACCAGTTTTCTACTGATGAATATCTCATTTTTGCGTTTTTACCCACCAAAATCTCAACACATCCTGCATGTAAGGAGATTGAATTATACTTTGGTGCAGAGCATCACTCAATATATTGAGCTTCAGCCTCATCTTCAATCACAATGAGTGTATGCTCAAACTGTCCTCCAGCTACAGTATTCATACGGAAATAAGCCTGAAGTGGTTGCGTGAGTTTTACTCCTTTAGGAACATAGATGAAAGTTCCTCAGCTCCAAACCGCCCCATGCAATGCTGCAAATTTATGGTCGGCAGGTGTAATAACTTTCATAAAGTATTTTTGTACGATATCTGGATATTTCACTACAGCTTCTTTCATGTCTTCAAAGATAATTCCCATATTTGCTCGGGTGTCTTTGATCTTGTGATATACCGCTGTTGAGTCAAACTGTCCTCCAGCTCAGGCCAAATATTTCTGTTCAGCTTCTGGAATCCCTAGTTTTTGAAAGGTAGACTTGATCTCTTCTGGTACGTTTTCCCAGTCGTTAGCATAGGTATCGGTTCAGGTTTTGGGTTTTGCATAGTATACGAGATTATCGAAGTCCAAATCTGAGATGTCAGGTCCAAAGTTTGGCATCGCCATTTGCTTAAAAATTTCTAGCGATTGTAGTCTATGATTGAGCATTCGTTCTGGCTCTCCAAGATCTGCAGACATTTTTCTAATAGTTTCTTCAGTCAGTCCTTTAAGATAAATATCATATTCAATTTGATTTCCTTGTTCAAGATTCATATTTTTGAGTTTTTTTGGAATATAAAAACTGTCACAACTCCGATTGTACGGAAACCGAGATTTTTCTCAATAGGATTTCTTGGAAAATAGAGAAGAAAGATAAAAAAGAAAAAAATCAGATTTTCCTTTTTAGGTATTATAGTTTTTACCTTGCTAGATCTGAGGTGCTGATTTTTCTCTTGTGTTTCATTTTTATTTCCCTACACTTTGAAGGTAATTTTTAGATTTTTATTTGAAAATGATCGGAATAGTATTGTGAATTCTGTTTTTTATGTTGCTTGTAGTGTTGCATGAATTTGGGCATTTCCTGGCAGCAAAAAAATCTGGAGTAAAAGTAAAAGAATTCTGAATTGGGATTCCTCCAAAGATTTGTACCTTTTGGAAAGACAAGTCTGGGACTGAATATACACTGAATTGGATTCCACTTGGAGGATTCGTATCGCTTAAGTGAGATGATACTGAGCAAACTATAGAGAGTAAGGATAAGGACAGTTTTCAAAAGGCTAAGCTTTGGAAAAAGGTGATTATTATTTTGGCTGGAGTTGCGATGAACCTTTTGATCGCGTTTGTGATCTTTACTGGAATATTTATGGCTGGTATTAAGCCGATTTCTATTCTCCCTGAAACAGTTCATGGTGTGCATCCAGAGAGTTATTTGACACCGAGTATCTCGTTTTTGGAGAAGGAGGGGCTTTTATCTGGTGAGGCTAAGGATGGTCCTGTAGTTGTCCAAGAAGTAGTATCTGGAAGTGCCGCTGAGCTCGCAGGAATCACTTCAGGAAGCGTGATTACCCATATTAATGGTCGTGAAGTTTCAACCTATACTTTGATTTCAAGTCTTCAAAAATATGCTGGAACAAAGGGAAATCAGATTACCTTTGAAAATGAATTAGGAGAAAATCAGACTTCAACCTTTGATTGTGCTGAGAGTTGTACGCTTGGAATTGTATTCCAAAATTATTGAAATATCGAGGTCCTACCTATAAAGTATCCAATTTGAAAGGCTATGCTTGCAGCGCTTAAGGAAATTAAGTGAGAGTGGAATATGACGATGTCAGCTCTTTGATCAATAGGAAGTAAGCTCTTTTCTTTCAATGCAAATTCAAGCAAGGAAGCACTCAACCAATTAACAGGACCTGTTGGAGCGATCAAATTTTGAGAGAGGATCTTTTCTCAGTTCTGAATATTGATTTTCCTTTGATTTGGTGCGATGCTTTCACTAGCCTTGGCGTTCTTCAATGTCTTGCCAATTCCAGCACTTGATTGAGGAAGATTGCTTGCAATTTTGATTCAAGCGATCTTTAGAATCAAACAAGAGAATTTCTCAAAAGTTGAGGGGCGAATAAATGTAGTCTTCTTCTGGCTTTTGATGCTGATGGGGATTGTGATTATCTTCAAAGATTTGATAGTATGGCGAGGCGTATCTCTGCCGTTCTTCAAATAATTTTAGCTTGTGTAGTGTTGTATGAATATAATAAAAAGAATCTGATTTTTGATCTTTTGATCTTTGGTTTTGTCTCTTGGTTTTACTTCTGCTTATTCTGCTCAGACCGAGCAATTTATTGCTTGATTTGAGAAGGAACTTGCGAAAAAGAAGACGGCTGCAGACAAAAAAGCTTATTTGGAACAGATTGAGTCATTGATGAATGATCCAAAAATGAAAGAAAAAGCTGAATTAAATACGGAACTTCTTGATTGGATTGCAAAAAAACTTGGTAAAAAGACGGCTCAAACTCAGCAGAGTTTCCGTGCCTCAACGACTCCAGAGAGTATCAAAATTGAGTGAGTTGATGCTCAGCAACTTAGAGATGCTTGGCTCTGATGGCATAATTCGCTCAGAGCTGAAAAGGGATTGGAGCCGCTGGCATATCATAGTGAGCTTGAGAGGAGCGCTACTGAGTGGTCAAAAAAACAGGCTGAAACCTGATATGTAGGACACAAGAGAAAAAAAACTGATTGATACTACAATTATTCTTCCGTTCAGCAGCGATTTGCTGACTTGGGAATTAAATTTGCGAGTCTTTGAGGTGGGAAATCTTCTTTTACTGAATCTATGGGATATAGAGGATATTCTTGTTCAGGAGGGGATTGTACAAGCTCAATGATTGACTCAACTAAGAAGAGTTTTGATGCCTTTGTTAAGGAATGACCTGGAGGAGTACATTATAAAGCAATTGTGATGCCGCACTTTAAGTATATTGGAGTTGGATTTGCAGTGAATAGCAAAACGAAAACTGTGTATACTACGATCCACTATGGTACTGATATTTTAGAGTAGGGTTTTGTGTCTAAGATATATAAAAAGATATAAAAAAGGAGCTGTTTAGCTCCTTTTTATAAAATCCTCAAAAGTAATATTAAATCAGACTTCTTCCTTTTGTCGTTTTCTCAATTTTTCCGAGCTTGAGCAAAAGCGGCTCAATGTCTTCTTCAAGGTTTTTTTCGCTGACTCCAAGTTGGACTGCGAGCGTCTTTACTCCGACTGGACGATCAAAATCTGCAAGGATATCAAGATATTTTTTATGGATTGGCATCATTCCTCAGTCATCAATCTGGCTGTGTTTAAGAAATTCTTCTCGATCTTTACTAGTTAAAATTGGGAGTTGCCTACTAATGAGATAATCTCTGATTTTTATGACAAGGTTGTGAATTTCTCTCGGTACTGATGCTACTTTTTGTACAAATTTTTCTAATAAATCAGGTTCATAATAGACCTGGTAATGCTGCAGATAGCGGTCGAGGATTGTCTTTTTTTCTTCTAAATCATAATCCATAAAATGGAAATGATAGATAAATCTGTTTTTCATTGGCTGAGAAAGTGATTCAGGTTTTGTTGTTGCTCAAACAAGTGTGAATGGATTGATAGGAAGCCTGATACTTCATCATTCTGGCATGAGCATATCAATAACAAAGTCTTCCATTGCGATGTAGAGGACTTCTTCTAGTGTCGGTTTGATACGGTGGATTTCATCGATGAAGAGGATATCTCAGCTTTCTAAGCTATTTAAGAGGCTTACAAGCTCGCTTGGTTTTGTGAGGGCATAACCGGTTACTACTTTGATATTAGTATTCATCTGTTGTGAGATGATCGTTGCGAGAGTTGTTTTCCCGAATCCACTAGAACCAGAAAATAGAATATGACCAAGTGGTGCCTCTCTGAGCTTCGCGCTTTCAATCGCAGTTTGAAGTACTGATTTAATCGGAGCTTGTCAGATAAACTCTGCAAAGCTCTGAGGTCTATGAGAAATAGTTCAGCTAGTGGTGGTTTCAAGCGAGATCTTCTTGATTTCCATAGTTTTTTTGACAAATAAAAATATCGGCATAAATATGCTGAATTTAAAGAAAAAAGCAAGAGAAAAATCAGACTTTTGATCTGATTTTTAGAAATGATACAATATATTAGTCAAAACTTTTTCTGAGGAAGGAAAAATAAGTCTCATATTCATTATGATTTTTGCAAAACTTCTCAACAGTAAATTCTCCGTTTTGTTTTATGAGAAAAATTCTCGCACTTCATCAGATTTTGATTGTGAAAATGCTTTGAGATTTTTTTTCTGGAGATTGGAAATCAATAGCAGCTCATAAAAGCAGGTCTTTGTGAAGTTTTTGTTTTGAAAATTCTAGGACTTCTTTTCTAAATTTTTCTTTATTGGTAAAGGTATAGTCACATTTTTCTAGCTGCTCTAGGATATGATCTGTGATTTCTTCTGGAGTTTCGAGGTTTGGAAATCAGGTTTCTAGTTCTTTTTGTGGGTGAGCGGTTTCTTCTTTGGTTTCTATAGCGTTTGTAGTCTCTGATTTTGTGGTTGTTTTTTCGTTATTAGATGTATTTTCTTCTCTGATGATTTCAATCCCAAGTTGATCGATTAAATCAAGAAATTTCCCCTCATCTTGAGGTTTTATGATTGTATTGTCTTCTGAGAGATAGTCGCTTGTCTTTAGCGGTTTTTTATTTTTTTTCAGTCTAAAGAGGCGATTTGTAAGTTGTTTTTTTTCTTGTGGAGGAAGGTCAAGCTTATTTACCTCTTCCTGAATCTCATCTTGAAGGGTTTTATCATCTGGACTTTTTTCTCTCGCTTCATCAATGATAGAGGAGAGTTCTAATCTTGGAGTAGGTTCACTACTTTCAGATTTTTGATTTTTCTGTTTCTGAGTAGAAGAGTTGATTTTTCTAAGATATTTCTCATGGATTTCTTTTCTAACCATTTGAAAGAAATATTCAGGAAAGACTCTTTCCATTTCAGATTGGGATTTTTCTAATGCTCTTATAGCGTATCCAAGCGCAAGATCTCTGATATCTGGTGAGGAGTCAAAAGCACCATAAAGTTGCTCCTTTCAAGCTGCCAAAAACTGCTTTATAAAAGCTTCCTTTACCATTTTCAAAAAGTTTTTCCCTTGAATGCGGTGAAGGAGTGAATTATTGAGATAATCTTCATAAATTTCAGGTATATCTTGGAAAAACTCATCTCGTAACTCTTTTGTGAGAGCCTTATTTTCATCAAAACGTTGGAGCAGCTGAAGCTGGACAGCTTCATATATTTTTTTAGAGAAATCCACGACATCCTCCGACTGGGAGATTAGTTTCGTGGACTTATTAACAAGAATTCTGACTTCTTCATCGGTTGCAAGTTTTGAAATGAAGATATCAAAAACTCATTCCTCAGCTAGTTTCTTAGCGGCATTGTGTTTTGAATTGGTGAGAATAATTTCTGCAGCATGCCTAAGCATTTTCTCCTCTTCTGGATCTGTCTCCCCATCTCCCAAAGCTGAAAGAGCACCTTTTAACTTATACGAAACCTCAGTCACGAGATCCTCTTGTGTCCTTTTTACTCAATGCAGAGGTATCACACTAGCATATACTGAGTTATTTTCACTTCAATTTCAAATACTTCTAAGCTCCATTTCTCATCTAAAAATTAAAAAAGAGGAATCTTCTCCCCTCTATTATAATTTTTTTGTTTATATTTGTCAATTTTTGATCTATTTTCACAAAAGCTTCTTTTCTAAAAGATCAAAATCTGAATCAGTCATTGTAGATTTTACTTTCTCTTCAAAGAGTTTCATGATTGGAGAGTCAGATTTTTTTTCTTTTTTTGATATTATCCACAGAGCTAGTGTCATTTCTTCATTTGTCCCAACACATTCAAAGGGTTTTATTCCCTCAATTCAAAGTAATTCTTTGAAAAGCGGGATCAGTTCAACTTTTTCAAAAAGATCTGCTCAAAAAATATCGTTGACTTCTGATTTTTCAATAAAGGCCCTCAGCATAGTATAGACAAAGGCACATTTAGGGCACTCTCAGCATCGGAGCTGATCTCAGGTGAGTTTTGTGCAGGTGGTGATGTGAAAGTTCCTATTACAACTAGAAAAGGCGTGAAAATATTGAGGGTATTTGCTAAACTCTTGTACTACTTTGATTTCATATCGGTTGCGGATGAGACTTTTACATTCAAAATTTTTCAAAAGATAGGTTTGAGCGTAGTCTTTAAAACTCTCCTCAAATTCTGAAGATTTGCTTCGTTGGTGGTTGATATTGAGTCCGTGGTATTCAGTATTTCAAAAATCTGCACTTTTTTCTAGTGAGGTAATGACTGATTTGTAACCATAAAGATAAGACACGACTGCCGTTACAAAGCAGATAATCCCAGTGATTGGCAGATGGCCGTTGTAATAGCCTTCAGCAAGGAGTTTTTGAATTTTTGGGAGATCGAGTGTCCTCTGAATGATAAGTCTCTTTGCTCAGGTAGGTTCTTGAGCGATTTGGTGGAGGGGATACTCTTTACCAAAAGAAAAGAGATCAAAACTCAGATTTTTTTGTTTTGTGAGTTCGACTGAGACGAGCGAGTCTTTTCCTCATCCAAAGAGAATAAGTACTTTTTCTGCTGAATACTCAAGTGCTGAAGCTATATACTCCTCCCTCTTTTCTATACACAAGAACTGTGCTAGTCCGCTTGGATTGATCTGATTTCTATAAAAAAATTCTCCCAGTCCTTTGATATAAAAATCATGCCAAAAATCCTTCATTGCTTCATTGAGAGTGATTGTCTCAACTATGATTTTAGTGGTAGGATAGAGCTTGTAATAACTGACTCCTAGCGCAATATGTAAATGGCTTAAAAGCTGGTGAATCGCAGCTGAATCTTGGTTTATGAGAGGAAAATCAGAAGTATTTTTAAGTGGAGAAAAATTTATGGTTTCAGAAAAGTGCTCCTGATCATCAAAAGCGTAATGAAACTTCGCTTCTAATGAGTTTTTATCCCACTCAAAATGGCTGATAATAAAACGTGAAAATGGTTTCATTCGTTATTTTAAAGATTAATATTCGATTTTGTCAGATTTTTTTGTCCATTCTTCAAAGACTTTAATCGCATTTTCTCTACCGAGCTGGTGAATAGGGAGAGTTCTTTCCTCAAGTTTCTTTTTAAGTTCTTCGTAGAGAAAATCATCATCAAAACCGATGTCTGCCGCATCTTTTCTGGTATTTGCGTAGTAGATTGCCTTTGGTCTTGCTCGGTAAATGGCTCCAAGACACATTGGACAAGGTTCACAACTTGTATAAATCTCGCAACCATCAAGTTGGAAAGTACCGAGATTTTTGCAGGCATCTCTGATCGCAACAACTTCAGCATGTGCAGTTGGATCGTTTTCTGAGGTTACATGATTGGCTCAGGTTCCTACAATTTTTCCATCTTTTACAATAATTGCTCAGAAAGGACCTCACTTTCCAGCTCTCATATTTTCTAAAGAAAGCTCAACTGCTTTTTCCATAAAGTAAGTTTGGTTCATGGCTTATTGTAGTAGTAAATAAAAGGTTGAAATCAGATTTTTTTCTCTTCTTCAACTATCATAATCTGCTCAGAAAAATCAAGGAAAATTTTTGATTTAATGTTGGTAGGGATATTGTCATCTCTTGATAATTGGGATTTTACTCTTACTAGTTGAGCTCGCAGACAATATTAACGCTCATGGCTTCATACTCAACCCCCTCTGTCCTTCGGACATCTCCCCCTATCAGGGGAGAATTGATATTGTATAAACTAGTTTATCAGCTATCTGGATCGCTACGGCTTCGCCTTGCGATGACAGACTGTACGTTATTGCGAACGAATAAAAATAGTGAATTATTTTTTGATTGATTTTAGCCGTTCCTGAGCTGCTGTTTCAAATTTATTTTCACAGGGAATATACAATTCAAGCGGTTTTTGGAGATATTGTTGGTCAGTGTAGTGATTTTTGAAATTGTGGGGATATTTATATTGATGAGCTCAGAGTTTCGTTAGGTGGAAGGGGACTTCTTGGATATCTTGTTTATTGACAAGGTCAAGCGCGGTGTTTATTGCATTGTAGGCGGAATTGCTCTTGGGAGAGAGAGCAAGATAAATTGAAACTTCGGCGAGTGGTATACGAATCTCTGGCATTCAAAGCTCTTTTGCAGCATGAAGAGCGGCAGTTGCGATAGGGAGCGCTTGAGGATTGGCAAGTCAAATGTCCTCGGCAGCGAGAATAGTCAGTCTTCTAGCGATATATTCTGGATCCTCTCATCCTGCAAGCATCTTTGCGAGCCAATATACTGCTGCGTCTGGATCGCTACCTCTGATACTTTTGATCATAGCAGAAATGGTGTTGTATTTATCTTCGGTTTTGTGGTAGGATTTATTGGTTGGGATCAGGTTTTTTATCTCTTCTAGGCTAAGCTTTTGATCAACTTTGCTGATAAGTTCCAGGAGATTGATTGCAGATCTTGCGTCTCACTCTGTACTTTCTGAGAGAAAGGTCAAAATTTCGTCTGAAAATCAGAATTGTTCTTTTTGATCTATGGCTTTTAGAATATTGAAAAGCTCGGTTTCACTTAGTTTTTTGAATTCAAAGCATAAACATCTTGAGAGAAGCGCATTGTTGAGGTTATAATAGGGATTTTCAGTGGTAGCTCAAATAAGGATGAAATGCCCAAGCTCTAAATCCTCCAAAAGTGCGTCTTGCTGGAGTTTATTGAATCTATGGATTTCATCTAAAAAGACTAAAGTCTGACTTCCTTCCACGTCTCGCCTTTTTTGTGCGGTTTGAGAGATGTTCTTGATATCAGTTGTAGAGGCCTTAGTCGCATTCAGATAGACATATTCATACTTGAGAAGCTTAGAAATGAGCTCAGCGAGAGTTGTTTTCCCGGTTCATGGATTTCCTCGAAAAATTGCATTGATGAAATTCCCTTTTTGTATAAAGGGTTTGAGGACTCATTTTTCTCAGATCAAATGCGCTTGCCCAAAAAACTCGCTTAATTGCTTGGGGCGGTATTTGAGAGCGAGAGGAAGCGGTTTTTGAGCTGGATTTGAGAAAAGATTCATTAAAATATGAGGAAAGAGAATAAAAGTCAGATTTTTTTAATGTTGTATATTTAAGAGATAAAATCAAGAATTTTTTGACAATAAATAAAATTAGGGTATAATTAAGAAGATTTATATTCTTATATTTGTAGGATGGGAAATTTTGAAGCATTTTCACAGGAAAGTAGTGAAATCAAGGAAATTGATTGGGTTCAGCAGCAGGTAAAGGCGGAACTTCAAGACTTGCAAAAAGAGAGTTTTTATAGCACTTGAGAGGATGGGAAAGTTAACTATGATATGGATGCTGTAAAAAACTATCTAACAACTATCAAGCAGAAAAACTGGTCTGATTTGACCTCAAAAAATAGCTCTGCATGGATTATGGCAGTGCAGATTGCACTTGAGGAGAGGGGGATTGATGTCGGGAAAGTCGATGGGATCTTCGGTGCTGGGACAAAGGCTGCTGTGAAAACATTCCAAGAGAAAAATGAAATTACAGCAGATGGTTTGCCTGGTCCTCAGACTATTGCGAAACTATTAGAATGAGAAGATAAAAAGCCAGAATGAGGAAACTGAAAAGAAGAATGAGGAAACTGAAAAGAAGAATGAGG
>CAUQBS010000022.1:0-15246 GCA_963516485.1 uncultured bacterium | reverse complement strand
AATTTGTCTACAAGCGTTCTGCGCATAATACACTTGGGAATTATGATAAGGTTCTTTTCCAAAATCAGTGTATCCTACTGCCAAAAGAAGTTCAAAAAAACTGACCTCAAACCGCGAGAGGAACTTGAACTCCAGAGGAGCAACAAAGAACTCGTCAGGAGCAACAAGCCCTTCAAAAACTCTTGGAAGCATATGGAGCAAGTGGTTGACCTTCAAATGGAGCAAGTGGTTGACCTTCAAAGAAAGGCGGGGAAGGAACAGGGGATAATCAGACTGCTTCATCAACAGGATCTAATAATATCCCAGATGAGGAAGTGGAACTTGAAGAAATAACGAATACAATAAAGGAGTGTAGTACAAAATGTAACGTTCTTCCTTATGATGAAAAGTATACCTGTATTATGCAGTGTGCATGTTCTGATTATATTTCTCCAGCATTAGCAAAAGATTCTAAACAGCCAGTACTCAAGGAATGAGCATTGATAGTCAGATTTTGTTCTGTTGCTTCTAGTATGATGATTCCAAATACTTCTGCAAAAAATATTCTCAGTATTGCAGAGCTATTTGATGAGATTGCTATCAGTGTTTCCGCTCTTTATAATGAGGGAAAACTCAATGTAAAGCAGCAGAAAAAAGAGCTTTTGAGCAGTAGTATTCCAAAATCAGATATTAGTAAATCCGTAGCATTCACAACGACAGTTGCGACAAAAACTCCTCCTCAACAGCCCTCAGACACAGAGAAAAAAACCGAAATAGAACTCCTAAAGTCTCATCTTCAGTGATCCATTTATGGAATTGATAGAAATAGTTTTGTCTTGCTAGATAATTATGAGGCAGAAAAGAAAAGTTCTAGTATTACAGCTCCTGAGGTAGCAAGTACACCAGTTGTTCAGTCTGCTAGTAAATTTAGAGATGCTGATGAGATAAGCTCTGCACTAGAACGTCAATCTCTCCTCAAAGAAAATACTGTTGCATCAATGAATCTAGCAATCTTTGAGCGAATAGAAAAAAATAATCAGCTCATGGATACTATCAAAGAGGTTGTGTCAGAATTAAAATCAAGTACTCAACTATTGAATAGTAAAAAACAAGCCAGTTAGACTACAGAAATAGAGTTTTGTTGGGTTCTAGATATGCTCTTAATATACTATACAACAAAAAAAGCTGACTCTCATAGAGAAAATCAGCTTTTTCTTTATTTTTTCTTTTGCCTTTTTACGAGGATCTTTGCTTGATTTCTATTAATCTTTGCTTGGCGGGCATCTTGTTCTTTTCTAAGTGACTTGAGAGAGATTCATGGCATTGGACGATCTTCCTGATTTTCTCACCTCTCACGGAATTTGATAACTAGTGGCACTCCAACGAATCCAAAATTCCTTCTCAAAGCATTTTCAATCCACTTTTTAAATGCAAAATTCCCTCTTGCTTTGTGATTTACAAAGACCATAAAGGTTGGCGCATCAACGGCGATTTGCGTCGCATACATGATTTTACAAACTTTATTTTTAGGAAAGCGAGCTGGTCTTTGGATTTGTTCTTGGTTAAGAACTTTGTTGAGTTCATTAGTTCAGATTCTCTTTTGATTTTCACTCTGAAGAATAGATACCATCTTAAAAAGGTTTTTGAGTCCCTCTCCATGAAGAGCAGAAATCGGTACAATTGGAATATGCTTTGCAAAATCAAGATAGGTCTGAGCTCACTTAATCATTGAATCAATAGCTTCTTTTTTTACAAGATCAGATTTATTCAGACAAAAGATCATTGGTAATCCAAGTCCAGCAATCTCCTGTAAAAGTGTCATATCTCTATGCGTAATCCCCTGAGTACAGTCAATCATAAAGAGGACAACAGGTCTAACATACTCAAGCATTGCATAGGTCTTATCGTAAGCAATTTTCTCAATTCCATGTGTTTTTCATTTTTTTCTGATCCCCGCAGTATCATAGACCGTATACCAATTCCCCATAGACTTAAATTCTCCTACAACATAGTCTCTTGTTGTACCTAGCTTATCCTCAACTTTTGCAAGTTCTTTCCCAACCAGAGTATTTAAAAGTGTAGATTTTCCTGAGTTTGGTTTTCCTACAATAGCAAGTCAGATCCCTTTATGTGTTGGTTCATTTGTGCTATGTTCTTCATCTGAATGCGATTTTCTCCACTCTTTATAAAAAGTTCTAAGTTCATCTTCCAGTTCAGCAAGATTTCTTTCTTTTTTTGCACTGATTCAGATCACTTTTCCAACTCATAGATCGTAATAATCTGCAATTGCTAGATCAATCTCATTGACTTTCCATTTTACATCAAGCTTATTGATAATGAGAAAAGTCTGATCCTGCATATTATTTTCTCTAATCATTTGCAAAATATGTTGATCTTTTGCGGAAACTCAGACGCTATCATCAATTACAAATAAGAGAAGATCAGAATTTTTGATGATTTTTTCAATAAAAGGCACCTCATCACTAAAATCTCCTAGTCCTGGACTATCAAAAAAAGTCATCTTTCAGAGATTGTCAACTTCCAAAGTGTGAGAAATAATATCAATGGTTGTCCCATGGATATCTGTTACAATCGCTCTAAATTGCCCAATAAGGCGGTTAAAAAGCGTAGATTTCCCAGCATTTGTTGCTCAGATGAGTCCTATTCTCATGCTATTTTTTCTGCAAATAAATCTCCTTCAGTATAGGGAAAAGTATGGCGCTTTGCAAGAGAAAAACTGAAGAAATGCTAAAAAAGAAAAATATTCTGTAATATTGTTGACTTTATTATTAGAATCAGTATAGTCTTACTGAATTCAATGAGGATAATAGTCGTGTAAGACTAGATTTTTAAAGAGTAAAAGACTGAAATCAGCCTTCTCTTTTATATCCATTGAAAATTAATAAAAATAGTAGTAATTTAAAAACTTTATTTATGTATCAATCATTTAAAACACCTTTAGCTCAGAAGGTAGAATCTAGTTCAAGTGCTGGAAACGATACTTCTGTTCATGTTTCTCCTTCTATTTGTATTAAAGGGAGAAATGTCGATGTAGACAAGTTTCTAGAGTTTATCGTAGCTATTGCTCAAAATCATCAAGGTTGGATAGGCTCAGGTATTTTCTTTCAAGATGTGATAGAGTTTGCAAAGATCAATAAGATTCCGATGCATACACGTTCAAAGACAGAAAGAACACGTTTTATGGTGAAACACCTGATTCAAGACATTCAGCTCTACTTTATACCTAGACTCAAGCAGCTATATCCAGAGAAAATGCAGGATATGCTCAAAGAGAGTGGAAAAAACTCTTTAGATCGTTCTCTTGATTTAGAACTCCAGGTAAAAAAAGTCAGTCTTGAATCGTTCAACAAAAGGCATGTAAAGATCTTAGAACGTGTTTTAGGTGGAGAATTTTATCTTTCACCTAAAGACGAAAAGGCACTTGCTAGCTTTGGTATTGATGTCAAGGTGCTGCAGATTAATAGAGAAGATTCACAGTCCTATCAAGAGCAGATGATTCGTGTGAGACAAAAACTCGCATTCTTGAAACTAAAATTTCATACTTAATTACTAATTTCCACCAAGTATTCTTGGTGAGAAAAATCCTTTGGATTTTCCAGAGGATTTTTTTACTAAAAAAGAAAAAATTATTTTTTCAGAAGTAAATAGATCACTAAAGATCAAAAAAATATTCAATGAAATAGATCAGAGTTTTTACAAAAGTTTATATTTTAGTTTTATAGTTTTTTACTCGTCTAGATTGATTTCTAAGGTAGTGTAAATTTGAGAAAGGGATATTAAATTAATTATATTATTATATATAGCTAAGTTGTGTTTTATCTTGACTTTTTGTGTATAATGGTTATATAATGCCACATCATTACATATTTTAGTGGTGTAGGAAATAAAAAAACTAATCTAGAACCGGGGACAGGGGAACTGAACATCATAAATTATGAGTAAAAAAGTTTTAATTTCATTTGCAATCGCTTTTTTTGTGCCTGTAATTCTCGCAAAGATTATTCAGGTAGATTGGACTTTAGGAGTAATGTTCGGCGTGATAGGCGGCATGGTCTTCTTGTCCTTGTCAAGATCAGCTATGATTCTTCAAGGCTGGCGATTGAAAAACATGATTGTTCTATGGGGAATGCCACTTCGTCTGTGGGCTTCTTATTGGATTATCTTTGTCATGGGTATTGCTTTTTTAGTGGCTTCCTTTATGACACAGGGTTCTTCAAAGTTTGACATCTCTATGCCCTTATTGTTGCTGTGTATCTCAATAATAGTGGGAGAGATTATAGCTCTCTATCTATGGTATTCATATTTTCGAGAACAGACGCAACTTCTTTCAGAATATGAAATTCGTTTAGAAGGTAGGTTATTAGGTTTATCGGATCATATGATAGAAGAAAAAGTCAAAAAAGTCAGAGAAATGGGTTTACTCAGCGAGGATTATAAGCATGCCTAATAGTAAAGTTGCTTAAATGTAAAGCTTGGAGAGTAATCTAAGCTTTCATTTTTTTTAAGTTTTTTCTTTTTTCTTGCATTCTAGGTTTATTTCCCTAAAAACGAATCGAATAATTTTAATCTTTCTCAACACAGTATGCCAAAACACCTTGTCATTGTGGAGTCTCCAGCAAAGTCACAGACTATCAAAAAATTTCTCGGAGCTGATTTTGAAGTCAAGGCTTCTTATGGTCATACTGTTGATCTCCCAACAAAAGGCTTGTGAATTGATGTTCAAAATGATTTTCGTCCAGAATACGTGGTTTCTCCAGACAAAAAGAGAGTGCTTTCTGAACTTAAAGCAATCTCAAAAAAAGTAGATCAAACCTGGATCGCAACCGATGAGGACCGTGAAGGAGAGGCGATTTGATGGCATATTGCAAATCAGCTTGGGCTAGATATCAAGACTACACCAAGAATCGTTTTTCATGAAATTACAAAAAATGCAATCGAGCATGCCGTTAAAAATCCAAGGACAATTGATCTTAATCTCGTAGATGCACAGCAGGCGAGAAGAGTTTTAGATAGGTTAGTTTGATTTGAGCTTTCGCCAGTGCTTTGGAAAAAGATTAAAACCTGACTTTCAGCTTGAAGAGTTCAGTCTGTTGCAGTAAAACTCATTGTTGAAAGAGAGAGAGAAATTCAGGCTTTTGATAGTGAAAGTTTCTATAAGGTAGTTTGATCTTTTCTTACAGCAGCAAACAAGGGACTCTCTGCGACACTCAATAAGCAGCTTAAATCAGAAGCTGAGACACTCAAGCTCCTTGAAATTCTCAAAGGTGCAAGTTATCAAGTGGATAGTGTAGAAGTGAAACCTTGAAAAAAAGCTCCATCAGCGCCTTTTACTACCTCAACACTTCAACAAGAAGCTAGTAGAAAGCTCTGATTTTCGGTATCTAGAACGATGCAAGTCGCGCAAAAGCTTTACGAGGCAGGACATATTACTTACATGAGAACTGATGCGGTAAACCTCTCAGAGTTTGCCATACAAGCCGCAAAAGACCAAATCATCAGCCAATATGGAGAAAAATACTCAAAACCTACGCATTATGCTACAAAATCAAAAGGAGCTCAGGAAGCGCATGAATGTATTAGGCCTACTCATATGGAGAATACTATTGCTGGGGCTGATGCGAGCGAAAAAAAACTCTATCAATTGATTTGGAAGAGGACAATCGCTTCTCAGATGGCACCTGCTATTTTAGAAAAAACTAAGGCAAAAATCCAGATTTCTTCTACTGATAAGTATCATTTTGAGGCTACTGGAGAAGTGATCAAGTTTGATGGTTTTCTAAAGCTCTATATGGAGGGAACCGATAATGAAGATGATGAAGAAACTGCAGGAATGCTGCCAGCTTTAAATCAATGAGATAGCCTCTCTGAGCAAGAAATTCTTGCGAGCCAAAAGTTTAAGCAGCATCCCCCAAGATATACAGAGGCAAGCCTTGTAAAAAAGCTTGAAGAACAGGGGATTGGTAGGCCATCAACCTATGCTCCGACAATTTCTACTATTCTTAAAAGAGGATATGTACTCAAAGAGGACAGACCATGAGAAAAGAGAAAATATTTTGAATTTCTGCTCAAAAATAATGAAATCATAAAAGAGGAGAGAGAGCAGGTGACTTGAGCTGAGAAACAAAAAATGTTCCCAAGTGATATTGGAATGATCGTGACTGATTTTCTGAATCAGAATTTTTCAGATATTATGGATTATGGGTTTACAGCTAATGTTGAAACAGCCTTTGATCAGATCGCTACTGGGAATCAAAAGCGAAATCAAATGATTGCCGAGTTTTATGCTCCATTTCATGAACAGGTGGTTGAAACTACAGGTAAGGAAAGGGTAAATACAGAAAGAGAACTCTGAATCCACCCCGTGAGCTGAAAACCTGTGATTGCAAGAATGGGAAGATATGGTCCCATGATCCAGATCGGAAAGCAAGATGATGAAGACAAAAAATTTGCATCGCTCCCAGCTGGAAAAACAATTGAAACAATTACGCTTGATGAAGCGTTGCAAGCCTTTGCACTTCCAAGGTGGCTTTGAACCTACAATGGAGAAGAAGTGCTTGCCTCAACTGGAAGATTTTGACCGTATGTAAAATATAAAAATCTCTATGTTTCTATCAAAAAAGATTCAGGTTTAGATCCTTTTTCTATTAGCTTAGATGAGGCAATACCGATGATTGAGGCAAAAATCACCCTTGAAGCCAATAAAAATATTAATGTATTCGCATACGCGGGAGAAGAGATCCAAATTCTAAATTGACCTTATGGTCCTTATATCAAGTATGCCAAGAAAAATTATAAAATCCCTAAAGGATGAAAAGATGCAACCGATCTGACTTTGGAGGATTGTCTAAAAATTATTGGAATCTGAGAGGAGTGATGATCAAAACAAGCTACTAAAAAACCAGCAGCTAAAAAAGCTACCGCAAAAAAAACTGCGACAAAAGCCAAGAAGTAATCTTACTCTTGATTTTCACTCATAAAAGGATAAGTCTAAGGAGATCTTTTATCTCCTTTTTTCTAAAAAGATGAAATCAGACCTTTTTTCTCCCTTCACCAATCTCTATCCCATCCAAAAAACCCTTCGCCGAGAGCTAAAACCGCTCAACGAAAATTTCCAACACGATCCAGCTCTTACTGCACTTCGAAACTCAGAGATCCCACAGAGAGACGAACAGAGAGAAAAAGACTATCAGGCAATTAAACCCCTTTTGGATGAGCTTCACAATCAATTTATCACCAAAAGCCTCCAGTCGCTAGAACCCCAGGATCGATCAGATTTTATCCTTTTTTATCAAACTTACCAAAAAAAGAAAAAGAACAAAGCTGACCTTTCCGAAAAAGAACTAAAAAGTCTTGATGAAGAATTTAAAAGTCGCACAAAAGCCTTGAGAGCTGCTATTGGAACGAGCTTTTCAAATACTGCAGAGCTCCGAAAAAGCAATCCAGACTATACCAATGGAAAGGGAAAATCTAAGAAGCCTAAAAAAAGTTATAAAATCCTGACTGAAGCTGGAGTTCTCTGACTTTTGGAAAAGAAATACGCCTCTGATCCAGAGAAACTTGCACTGATCCGCCGTTTTGGAAATTTCTTTACCTATTTCACAGGTTTCAATCAGAACCGCGAGAATTACTATGCTACCGATGAGAAAGCCACCGCGGTTGCCTATCGTGCGATCAACGAAAATCTCCTTACATTTGCCAATAATCGTGAGCTTTTTGAGAAACTTGCCGTGCTTTCACTTTCAGAATTAGAGAAAAAAATCTTCAATCCTGACTCCTACAGCGAATACCTTACCCAATCAGGAATTGATTTTTACAATGAAATGCTTGCAAATATCAGGTCAAAAGCAAATCTTTATACCCAAGAACATAAAACCAAACTTCCTCAGCCAAAACTCCTTTATAAACAAATCTGATCTCCAAGAGGGAATACCATTCCTTTTGATTTGATCAATAATGATGAGGAGTTTCAAGAGATGCTTCACATGATGATTACAGAAACAGATCAAAGGATCCCAGAATTTAACAAGCTTTTGGAGCAAATTTTTGAGGAAAAAACTGATCTTTCTCAGATTTTCTTGTCCAAAACAGCGCTCAATATCATTTCTAACCGCTACTTCTCATCTTGGCATACCTTGCTAGAAAAGGGAGTTGAACTCAAGCTTTTTAAGTTCAAAAAAAATGATGAAGAAAGTTTCAAGCTTCCTGCCTATCTTTCGCTTGCTGAACTCAAGGAGCTTTTGGAAGCGGTTCCTTTTCAAACAGCAGAAAAATCTGATACCGACGAAGAAACTCATCATCAAGTCTCTCTCCTCAAACTTCAACGAGAAAATCTTCATTGAGAAAATTCTCATTCTAACTGGGAACTTCTGCTCAAAAGTATGAAATCTGACTTTGAATCTTTTTGGACTTGAGAGGGGGAGTTTTGATCCTATACTTCTGCAAAAAAAGCTCTTCAATCCCTTTTAAGCCTAGAATCCACTAATCAAGAACACAAAAATCTAATTAAAATGCTTTTGGACAACGCTTTGTATGCGTATAGAATGCTCAAGTGGTTCAGAGTAGATACGAGTAAACTCGGATTTGTTCCAGAAGGGGAGTTTTATCCGAGTCTTGATCAGCTTTTACAGGATTATCCTTTGCCAAAGTGGTATGATATGATCAGAAATTATCTCACGAGAAAACCCTATTCACAAGCAAAATTAAAACTAAATTTTGATTGTTCCACTTTGCTTAATGGACGAGATAAAAATAAAGAAACTCAGAACTTATCCGTGATTTTGAGAAAAGATGGGAAATTTTATCTCGCAATTATGAAAAAGGATCAGAATAAATTTTTTGAAAAATCGGCTCTCTACAAGGGAAATCTTGGAACGATGGAAAAGATGGATTATAAGCTTCTTCCCTGAGCCAATAAAATGCTTCCAAAATGCCTAATGCCAGGTTCTGAAAAGAAAAAATACGGAGCTTCTGATCAGGTTTTAGCGCTGTATGCTAAAGGAAGTTTCCAAAAGTCTGAAAAAAGCTTCAATCTCCCAGATCTCCATACTTTGATTGATTTTTACAAGTCGGCATTGCAAAAATATGAGGATTGGAAAGTTTTCAATTTCCAGTTTCAAGCGACAGAAAACTATCAAGATATTTCTCAGTTTTATAGAGAAGTTGAGCAACAAGGCTATTTGCTAAACTGGAGAAAAGTCAATGAAGAATTGATTAAACAAGGAATAAAAGACTGATCCCTCTTTCTCTTTCAGATTTCTTCCAAAGATTTTGAAGGAAAGTCAAAGACTCCTGATTTGCAAACGCTTTACTGGTGCCAGCTTTTTGAAAGTCAAACCAATGTAAAACTCAATGGAGAAGCGGAAATTTTCTTCAGACCACGAAGCATGAAAAAGGAGAAGAAAAAGCTGAAGGTAGATAACTACGATGTTTTCAAGCACAAAAGATATACGGAAGATAAAATCCTCTTCCATGTGCCGATTACCTTGTGATTTTGAAATAATGAGGTCAGTCCCTCTGCTCCTTCAAAGTTCAATCAAAAACTCAATCAAGAGCTGATTATTCCTCATTTTGATGATCTTCATGTGATTGGGGTTGATCGCTGAGAAAAACATCTGGCTTTTTATTCTGTTGTTTCGGTGAAAACTGGGAAAATTGTCAAACAAGGGACGCTCAATCTTCTCAATGGCACTAATTATGAAGAAAAACTCTCTCAAAAAGCTGAAAATAGACTCCATGCTCGTCAAAATCGAGATACGATTGAGAAAATCGCGGATCTCAAAAATGGCTATATTTCACAGGTCGTAAATAAGCTTGTAGAGCTGGTTTTGGAATACAATGCAGTGATCGTCTTTGAAGACTTAAACGCTGGCTTCAAAAGAGGTCGTCAAAAGATTGAGCAATCTGTCTACCAAAAACTCGAGCTTGCACTCGCCAAAAAGCTGAATTTTATCGTAAAAAAGGAGAAAGCGGTTGGTGAGCCATGAAGCGTGACTTCTGCCTATCAACTTGCCCCTCAGATCAATACTTTCTGAGATATTAAATGAAAACAGCGAGGAATCATGCTTTATACGCGTGCAAATTATACTTCTGTGACGGATCCGCTTACTGGCTGGAGGAAGCAGCATTATTTCAAAAAAGGCTCTTCTGAGGAGATGAAAGCCCAGTTTTTCAGAAGTTTTAAAAATCTGACTCGAGATGCTGGTCAAAAAGCCTATATCTTTGATGATGGAACTTGGCAACTCTATTCAAATGTAGAGAGACGAAGAGGAAAAAGAGGAGATCACCGAAAGCGAACGCAAATCAAATATGATCCAAGCTTGGAACTTGATACTCTTTTCTCCAAATGTCAAATAGAAAAATCTGATTCCCTCTTTGATCAGCTCAAAAATCGTGAACTTCCTCAGACTTTTTGGACTTCATTTTTCCGAATTCTTGACTTGATTATGCAGATCAGAAATACTGATGATGAAGGCAGGGATGTCATCCTCTCTCCAATTGGGAATACTCAAGAGAGATTTGATTCTCGCCAGCGATATGATCAGCTTCCTCGTGATGAAAATGGGCTTGTTATTGAGGAGAGTGTCTTTGAATATCCGACTTCTGGAGATGCAAATGGGGCTTACAATATCGCCAGAAAAGGAGTGATGATGCTTCAGAGAATTAAAGAAAATCCAGAAAAGCCTGATTTGTTGATTAGGGATGCTGAGTGGGATAGTTGGGTATGATAATTTGTGCTTGACTTTTCTTTTCATGTTTATAGTATATAACTATACTTGTCTGTATTTTAATAAATTTTAAATTTAAATGGTATTATCTCCAATTGTAAAACGACCTTGATGAAAGGAACAAGAGTTGAAATATATACTTCCTGAATTGCCATCATATGTTTCTGCTTATTATGAACCTTTTGTGTGAGGAGGAGCTGTATATATGGCAATGGAAAATAAAGCAAAGAAATTTTATATAAATGACAAATCAAAAGAGTTAATATCTATATACAGAATTCTTTGTTCAACTGAGAGAGATTATTTCTTTCAATTCCTAGAAGAAATCATACATAATCGAGAAGTATTATGAATTTTAATTAAAAAGCACGATAAATTCTTAAAAGAACTTTTTAAGCTATTTTCTTGTTGAAGAATTGATGAACATCAGTTGAAAAATAAAATTATGGATTTTGTTATGAATAATGCGAATGATTTTAATGGAATATTTGATGAAAAGTTCAATGATGATATTAATAACTTCATACAGGAAATAAATAAAAGTCTTATAAGAAAAATGAAAAGGATGCATGAATTAGAGGAAGTAAAAGGAAAATTAGATGAACAATGAATTCTGAATAATATAGAAACAGCTTTTAAATCTGCATTTTATACACACTTTAGGTATCTATATAACAATAAAAAAAAATATAATCTTAGTCATTGTCATGAGGTAGGAATTTTCTTCTTTATCAGAAATTATGCATATGCATGAATGTTTCGTTTCAATGAGAAATGAGAATTTAATGTTCCATACTGAGGGATTGGGTATAATTCAAAAAATTTTAGAAAAAAAATAGAATATTTAAAATCTAAAGAACTCGAAAATCATTTAAAAAAAACTACTATTTATAATTCAGATTTTGAAGAGTTCCTTAAGAAAAGTAAGCCTAAAAAGGATGATTTTTTGTTTTTAGACCCTCCTTATGATACAGAATTCTCCACATATGACAGAAATACTTTTGACAAATTAGATCAGCAGAGATTAGCAAATTATTTGATCCATGAATGTAGGGCAAATTGGATGATGATTATAAAAAATACTGATTTTATTTATGATCTATATAACAATAAATGACTACATATAGAAGTCTTTGAGAAAAAATATCTAGTGAGTTTTATGAATAGAAATGAAAGACATGTTGAACATCTTTTAATTACTAATTATTAATATTATGGGTAATAGGCTTTCAGAGTGAGATTTGATTTTACCTTCTTTACAAATTATCTGTCAGGAATGAGATGGGGGAATATCAACATCTGACCTGATTCCCAAATTAAGAGAACTTTTAACCCTCTCAGAAGAAGATACAGTTATCTTACAATGAAGAAGAGATGATAAATTTTCTCAGAAAGTAAGAAATCTTGTATCGCATAAGACCTTAGAAAGAAAATGATATGCAAAATTTAAGGATTGAAAATTTATTATTACATCAGAATGAGCAAATTATCTCGAAAGTCATGAGCAAATATTGTCAAGAATAATAGAAAAAGGACAGATAGTTGATGGATATGATGCTCCTATTCAATCTTATTTCTCAATTTTTAATGAAGCCATATGAAATATTGAAAAATTATTAAAACTGCAAATAGATAAAAGCTTAGAACAAAGTTATATGAATATGTTGTATGCATCAATGATTACTATATTGGAAACATATTTATATGATGCTCTAAAATTTCACATATTTAATCAACCAAATGATGGACTTCTCAGAAAATTTATAGAGCAATATGAACAATATCAAGAAGAGCAGTTTTATTATAAAAAGCTGTATGAGCTTTATGAACATAGAGAAGATAAAGTTAGTGAAACAATTGACGCGATATCTTATCATAGGTTAAATGATATTTCTAGTTTATATAGATCAATTTTTTGAATAGAATTTAATAAAAAGAGTATGTCTGAAATATTAAAAGCTATATATAAAAGACATGATTTAGTTCATAGAAACGGGAAAAAGAAAAATTGACAGAGTCATAATATAACTAAAGAAGATGTTGAAGCATTAATGACTCTTATTAAGGAGTTTGTTGAATGAATAGAAAGTGGAATCCAAACAATATTAGGAACATTTGCTTATTAGTGATATTATTTAGACTAAAGTCTTATGTTTTTATATTTCGATAAAAATATTTTTTAATACTTAGGTTATTTAAAATAAATCCCAATGGACCAATATATCCGCATCTCCTCACTTAATGACTTCACTTTCTGCCCATACTCTATCTACTTCGATAATCTCTACGAGAACTACGAAAAGCAGCTCTACCAAGATACTCCGCAAATTAACGGAACGCTCAATCATAGCCTTATTGATAGTGGAAATTATTCAACTTCCAAAGACATTCTCCAATGAACTGCGGTGTTCTCAGAAAAGTATGGCTTGATTGGAAAGATAGATTGCTTTCATATAGCTAAAAAGTCGCTCATTGAGAGGAAATCACATATTTCAGAGGTCTATCTTGGTATGAAATATCAGCTCTATGCCCAATACTTTTGCCTCACAGAAATGGGCTATGAAGTGGAGAAACTCAAGCTTTATTCCTTGGATGATAATAAAGTTTATGAAATCCCACTTCCAAACGAGGAAGAAATTCAGACTTTTGAAGCTTTTTTAGAGGAATATAAGCGTTTTGATCCAAGAAAATCGGACTTCAAGCCTCAATTGGATAAGTGTCGAAACTGCATTTATGCTGAGCTTTGTGATCGCTCTTTGGCGTAAAACTTGCAAAATCAAAAATCAGGACTATACTTAAGTGTCTTTAGTTTCTAAAATGAGAAAGATGCTTTCGGCTCCTGATTTTTTAGAAAAGCAAATCGTAGTTATCACCTCGGAACAAGTCAAAGACCTGATGCTGAGAAACGATAATCTTCTGATCAAAGAAAATGACAAAATCGTAAATCAGATTTCATGTTTCAAGATTTTCTGTGTTTTTATCATTGGGGAGTATACCATCAGTTCAAAACTGATTGACCGCTTGGCAAAGTATCAGATTTGCCTTTTTTGTCTTGGCTATAATCTCAAGCCTAAATGCATGATCGGCGATGCTCTGCAGGGAAATTATCTGCTCAGAGAGAAACAATATACTCACCTTCCAGAGCTAGAAATCGCGAAGAAAATTGTCAAAAATAAGGTTCAAAATCAGCTTTATTTGCTTCAAGAAATAAGAGAAAAATCTGATAGCTTCAAGGAAAATATCCTCCGTATCAAGGAACTTCTCTCCAAGATAGAGGAGGTTGAAAGCGATGATTCGCTTAGAGGGCTTGAGTGAAACGCTTCAAAGCTGTTTTTTGCGTCGTATTTTGAAGAGATGAAGCGGTATAAAAGGATGCCAAGAACAAGAAATGATATCATCAATTTCCTAATGGATATCGGATATTCTTTTCTCTATAACTTCATAGAGGCGAACTTATGTTTGTATGGTTTCGATGTTTATAAGGGCGTTTATCATAAGCTTTTTTATGAGAGAAAGTCGCTTGCTTGCGATCTGGTTGAGCCTTTTAGATGTATCATTGACAAAAAGATCAGAAAAATGCACAATCTCGGGCAAATCAACGAGCAGGATTTTAAGTTCAAAAACGGAGAATACACGATTGAATGGGAAAAACAGAAGAAATATATTCAGAATTTTTTGTCTGCTTTATTGGAGCAGAAAATGCAGGTCTTCTCTTATGTTAAAGAGTATTATAGATATTGCATGGATCCGAATAGAGAATTCCCGCTTTTTACCTTTACAGAACAGTAAAAAATATCGCTTTTGGCTATTCAGTTTTATACATAAAATTAAAAAATGCTGATTGTATCCTATGATATCTCATCAAACAAGCTCAGATTCAGATTTTCTAAATTTTTGGAAAAATACGGTCGTAGACTCCAATATTCTGTCCGAGAGCTTAAAAATTCAGATCGTATCTTGGCAATCGTTTTGCTAGAAATTGAGAAAAAATTTGCAAAAAGATTTGAAAATACTGACAGTATCCTTATATTTGAGGTGTGTGAATGATGTAAAAAGAAAATTCACAGGTACGGATATGCTGTGTATGAAGAGGAAGAACTCGTCTTTATGTAGCAGCTTGATCATTAACAAGTAAAAAAGATAGAAATCTGATTATTCAGAAAGTAAAAATCATGATATAGATTCTAAAACATGTAAACCTACCGTCTTCATAAAATTGGAAGATGGTCTGAGGCGCATTTGGAGCTGTTGGGTAAAAAACTCAATGGCTCTAAAATGGCTTAGATAAGCCAAAATTGGAGTTTAGAAGTTATATAAGATTTCTACTTCTGTAGATGGGAGAATACAGTCCAGAAAGACCTGTTGTTTAGAAGTTATATAAGATTTCTACTTCTGTAGATTTAGTTTCTCACTGGTCTCTTATGTGGGTTTAGAAGTTATATAAGATTTCTACTTCTGTAGATGAGGGACACCTACAAGGATAAACCTTGATGGTTTAGAAGTTATATAAGATTTCTACTTC
>CAUQBS010000021.1:0-17150 GCA_963516485.1 uncultured bacterium | reverse complement strand
GCTCGAACCTATAATCTGAATCTCTCACAAGAAGGACAAGGAACAGTCTCTGTATCCAAGAGCCAATTGAAGACTGGAGAAAGTGCTACGCTTACCGCGCAAGCTGCTCAAGGCTGGAGATTCGATCACTGGGAAGAAAATGCTCAGAACTTAGGTACTACAAATCCTCTTACGGTAACGATGGGAACTCAAGATCGCTCTATCAAGGCGGTCTTTAAAGAGAAGGCTAGGGTAACTCTACAGATCGTAGATACGAATGGAAGAGAATTAGCGCCATCTCAGTCTCAAGAAGTAACGAGTGGAGGAAGTGTTACTTTCCAAGTTCCAAACTTAGCAAATGTGAATTTCAAAGGCTGGAAAAGAAATGGTCAAATTGTTGAGACAGGAAATACCTATATGCTATCAAATGTCACACAAAATGAGACTATCCAAGCTGTCTTTGAAGTTCCAGTGCAGTCTATGAGTCTTTCTTTCACTGAGTTGAATCTGAAAGTAGGAGAAAGTAAGGCTTTGCCTAATGTAACTGTGATTCCATCGAATGCCACTGATCAAACTATTACTTGGGTTTCAAATAATCCAGGCATAGCAAAGATTGAAAATGGCAAAGTAGTTGGGGTAAGTGCAGAATCAGTTGATCTTGTTGCAAGTTCATCAAACCAGAAAAAGGCTACACTCAAAGTGGTGGTTCAAGCTGTGAAACATACGGTAACCGTAGAGTTAGTAGCAGAAGGAACTAGTCAGTCACTTGGAACGAAGAGCTACGAAGTAGAACAAGGCAAAACAGTAACTGTAAAGGCTTCAGAGTTAGGAGCCGAAGCGAAGTACGAGTTTGTGAAATGGGACCGTAATGGTACTGTAAGTAGCGAACAAAGTATAAGCTTTGTAGTGAATAGCTCAGAAACACTAAAAGCCATCTTCAAAGAGAAAATGGTTCAACCACAAGAATCTGATTTCCCTCCTTATACCGCAAATCTACAAACATTTAAAGTCAATCAGACCGTTGATGCGAGTAAAGTGGTATGGGAAAATTTCCCTCAAGGGGTAGATAAAAGTGCTATCAAATATAGTCTAAGAGACTTCAATGGAGTTGATATTAGTAATAATAAGCAAATCTTTGAAGTCAATGGTCAAAATCTGACCTTTAAGAAGATTGGTAGTTATTTCCTTATCGCAACACTTAGGGATAATCAAAATAATGAAATCAGAATTGATTTAACTATTCAAGTAAATGAGTAAAAAATGCCTCTATCTAGTTTATATCAATCTAGTATAAACCAGATTCACACATCACACAAAACTAGCAGGGGAGACCTTTGCTGTTTCTTGAATAGTCTATAGTGATAGGCGAAAGCCTGATCTAAAATAAACAAAAATAATAAAAAAAAGAAAATACCATGAAAAAGTATAAAAAATTGCTGATGGGAGGAGTATTTCTCCTCCTCAGCATCTTGGTTATCGGTTGTAAAAAAGACGACCCAGAACCTACTCCTCCAGTTAAAGAACCTGAATTGGTACTCAAACAAGCGGATGGAAAAGTGATGGCTTCTGGAGCTACACTTAATCTTGTAGTAGGGCAGACAGAGACACTAACTGTTGAGGGAGTTCCTAATCTTCAAGTAACTACACAAGGCAATGCTGTATCTGTTGTACAGAGCCAGGATAAAAAAGCCTTGATTGTAACTCCAAAAGAGGAAGGAACTGCTACAGTAACGATTACCTATGGTAATAATGAGAAGCTTACTTTCACGGTCAAGATTGCAAAAAAAACTCAGGAAAATCCAACTGGACTTTTCAAAAATGGAAATCTGATGGTTCCCTTTGGTTATGTTGCAAGAAAGTCTCATCAGCTATGGGCTACAGACCAAGTTGGTAACCTGCCACAACAACACATTAAAGTAGTTAGTCAGACTGGGCCGATCCAGAGCTTACCAATTGGAGCAAAGGTTAAAGTTTCTTCGACTGGATTTAGCAATGGAATAGCTTTCAGTGAAACTGAGTTCACCCTTGTAAAGGGCAAAGATAACTTTGTAACATTTGAAAGTAGTGATCGCAGTTATAAAATTGTAGTATTAAACTAATCCCTAAGAAAGTATCTTTCGATGGGACATTAAAGACGGTAGTTTCTACCGTCTTTTTTGGTTGATATGTTTTTTTTGGATTGAGTTCCTAAATTTCTTTAATTGTAGTCATCGCGAGGCGAAGCCGCGGCGATTCAGATAGAAATCAAATAGAGAATGTATTAAGTTTTAGATTGCAAAGTAACCGCTTTGCAGACTTCCTAAAAACCAGATTACTCTTCATATCCAGCTACGAATGCCAATCTTCTTGCATTAATCTTGCCTCTAAGAAGTTGAAAATATTTATCTCGCAGTATTCTTGTTTCATCACTTGCAAACATGAGTGATTCAAAAAGAGCTTCCAAAACAGGATCTTCTACTTCGTTATCAGAGATATTTTCTAGTTCTCCCACTTTTTGTATAAATAATTTCTGGTCAAATGCAATATCCCAAGCCAATGCACCCTTTGTCAGATGAATTTTTCATGGAGTGATTTTTACGGTGATGAGCTCATGATGTTCTCACTCAAATGGTGAATGAAACTCCAGTGAAATTGCGAGACTCTGCTTTTTGCTCACCTCTGCAATAAAATCTTCAGAGTGATCAAAATAGAGGCAATCATCTGTTTTATTCTTTTTTGCAACCAATTCTTGAAGACTTGATCGTACTGCTGAACTATAGTCAATACTCTCAGCATCAATTGGTAAAATTAGTTTTTTATACACTTTATTTATTCCTCATGCATCAATAATAAAATTCTGAATATTCCCATCTGGTTTCTTGTGCTTGAGAATGACTCCTGAGTGTCTACTCGTTTTCTCATTAAACATATAAATATAACTTTCAACTGGTAATCCAACTTCTTGTAGGCGATCAAACACATTTTTCATAAAGATTGACCAATAGTGGCATGAGGCTCCATTCATCATCTCATTACGAAAAAGTGTTTCATTATCAGAGCGAACATAGACATTATTGACTAGCTGGTCAGAGAGTCCGCTTTCATTATAGGCTCTTAGGGTAATATTTGGTGCTGAGTTATAGAAGTTCCTCAGATGACAGCTAGAAAAAAGGTTGTTAAAAAAATTGCACACTTCATCAAAAATTTGCTGATGACGATGCGGATATTTTTTGAGAAATCAGCTGAGTACATTGAGGGTTTTCTCGACTGTTGTATCAATTTCCTCAAGAGACTCAAATGGATCGATTGTGTTCCTCAATGATTTTTCAAGTCTTTGAGCAATCGTTGTTGAGAGATGTGGTGTACAAGGTTTCTGATCCTCAAATGCATCAACATTCTTTGCTGGATAGTTATTCTGAGACTTCCCCATCTTCATTAGCAAAACTAAAATCTTTACTCCTAAAGTATAGCCAATTTTTCAAAAAAAACAAAAAATCTGAAAACAAATTTCGCATCGCTTCAAGTTGAAATAAAACTCAAAATCCCTATCTTTTGAGTGAAAATACTCAACTTTTTTTATTTTTTCTCCCAGTGATGAATCTTACGATCAAAAGCTACCTTGAGGGTATCCAAACACATCAATTTAGCGCAAAAGAGGTAGTAAATCATTATCTTCAAAAGGCTAAACTTCTCAATCCAAAACTCAATGCTTGTGTTCGTTTCAATCAAAACTATATTGACCAGCACTTGGAATCATTTTCTCAAAAATCCTTTGCAGCACTACCAATTATGGTCAAGGATAATATTTTGATCCAATGAGAACTCGCAACCTGCTGCTCAAAGATGATGGAAAATTATGTTGCACCCTACACTGCAACTTGTATGCAAAACTTAGAAGAAGCCTGAGCATTGATGATCGGACAAACCAATATGGATGAATTTGCGATGGGAAGTTCGACCGAATCTTCAGTCTATGGTCCCAGTTACAATCCTTACTGAGAAAATCGTATCCCTTGAGGAAGTAGCTGAGGTTCTGCTGTTGCTGTAGCTGCTGATATGGCGATAGCTGCCTTGGGAACGGATACATGATGAAGTGTTAGGCAACCAGCTGCTCTTTGTGGAATCGTTGGATTTAAGCCAAGTTATTGAGCGATTTCTCGCTATGGAGTCGTTCCGATGGCTTCTTCCCTCGATCAGGTTTGAATTTTTTCAAAAACAGTTGAAGATGCTCAGCTTCTTTTGAGTATCCTCGCATCAAAAGATACCCATGATTCAACTTCTTCTGCTCATGCAGAGGACTTAAAAACTATTCAAAAAGCTGATCCAGAAACAGTTCGTTTTGTTGTGCCAGAGGAAGCGCTTAACGATGGGATCGATCCACAAATCAAGACACTCTTCCTTGAAAAAATTGAGTCCCTAAAAAATGCAGGTCATAGCGTAGATATTCAGTCCCTTCCAATCCTCAAGGAATCTCTCGCGATTTACTATACCTTGATGCCAGCAGAGGTGAGTACTAATCTTTCTCGTTTTGATGGGATTAGATTTTGACATCAGCAAAGTACGCTTGAATGTTCAAGTTTAGATGAATATTATGCCAAGGTAAGAGGAGAGTGATTCTGACCAGAAGCCAAGAGAAGAATTCTCCTCTGAACTTTCGTCCTCAGCTCAGCAAACTACCAATGATATTATCTCAAAGCTCTCAATGCTCAAAAAAAACTTAAATCTGATTTCTCTCAGCTTTTTGAGAAATATGATGTGATTCTAACTCCAACAACTCCTGAACCAGCTTGGAAGCTGGGATCTAGAACCAACGATCCTCTCAAAATGTACCTAGCAGACCTCTATACAGTTCCTGCAAATTTGGCAGGACTGCCTGCACTCTCAGTTCCAATGGGGTATCTCGAGGATCAGGGAGAGAAATTGCCAGTTGGGATACAGCTGATGGGAAATAAATGGTCTGATCAAAAACTCCTCAATATCTGAAAACTTTTTGAAGAAAATACTAATTCTTAAAACTATTTTCAATACGCTACTAAAAAAAAGAAAAGGCTGATCTTCAGCTTTTTTTTCTTTTGCAAAAATGAGAGAAAAAAGTATACTCAGTCCATTTACTCTTGCTTATGTGTTATTATGATCCATAATGTTCTCAAGATCTGAAAGATCAAACGAATCTACCTAACAAAGCCAAACCAACAAGAGATCCAAGAGACGATCAAAGGTCTAGATCTTCACGAGATGATTGAGCAGGATATCTTGGAGCCAAATGCACATGACAAGATCGATATTTACGATGATTGTATTTTTTTGATTATTCATTTCCCAAAATACAATGAGAAGCTAGGAAAGCATATTTCTAATGAGATGAATATTATCCTAGGGAAAGACTTTATCATCACAATCACCAAGTATCCAACTAATAATATTGAAAAGATTAGACAGCAATACGAGGAAGAAATCAGAGAAGAAGGAGCTGATGCAGAGGAATATAAGGTTTCACCTTACTATATTCTCTATAAGATATTTGATGTGATGTATGACAAGATTTTGCTCAGCTTGAATAGATTCAATCTAGATCTCATGGAGATGGAAAAGCAAGTTTTTGACAAGAGTTTCGTTGATGCTAATCTCCTCAGAAAAGTGCTTATCAAAAAGAGAAATGCCGTTTTGCTCAAGACAATCATCACTCCTCAGGAGGAAATCCTCGTTGAGCTCCAAAAGGCGACAGCTCACTTCTACGAGTGAGATTTGGATGTGTATTTTGAGGATCTAGAGTATAAGACAAGTAAAATCCTAGGACATATCTCGATTATCCACGAAAATATTGAGTCAATCTGAGAAGTTTTCCACACATTGACCAATATGATGACCAACACAAATATTGGAATTTTGACAGTTTTGACCGTTGTAATCTGAGTAATGACGATGGTGAGTGGAATATTTGGTATGAATGTTCAGCTGCCTCTCTCATCAAATCCTTACGCCTTCCTGATTTTGATTGGAATCATGCTTGGACTCGCAGCAGTGATTATCCGAGTCTTTAAAAAGAAAAAATGGCTCTAAAAATCAGATTTTGTTCTTTTATCTCCCTTTCCCTCTTCCCTCATGCGTCAAAAAAAATCCTCATCTCCTTTTCTTAAGATAGTTATTCTCTTACTGATTGTTGTGGTAGCTGGCTACTTTTGGACTAGGAGTGCCTATAATCAGCCAATCACCTATCCTTCTGAGACAAAAATTACTATCGAAAAGTGAGACACCATCGCGAGTTTTTATGCACATCAGTCAGGACTTGAGAAGTTTTTTACTAAACTCTGGCTGAGAAACAATTCCTCTCTCCTTCCAAAACTTCAAGAGGGGACCTATCTTCTTTCTGGAAGTTATCAAAAAGCAGAACTCTTGAACCTGATAAACAAGTGACCAGAAAAAACCTATCAGCGTCTTACCTTGCTAGAGGGGCGATCAATCTATGATATTGATCAGTATCTCGCTAATAAAGGTGTTTGCTCGCCTGGAGACTTTATTGCGAAGGCAAGTGATCAAAGCTATATAAACGAACTTAAAAATCAGTTTTCTTTTCTTGCGATGATCCCAGCAGGAAAATCACTTGAGGGATTTCTCTATCCAGATACCTATTTTATAGATCAGAATTCTGATCCTCTCGATCAGCTCATCAAAGCACAGCTCAAAAATTTTAATGAAAAAAACTGGCTTCCAAACCAAGAGGAACTCAAAAATTTCAGTCCAGCTGGTATAAATCTTCAAAACTATAATGCACTCATTCTCGCCTCAATTATTGAAAATGAAGAGAAAAATACTGAAAATAAACCTACAATCGCAGGGATATTTATCAATAGACTCCAGAAAGGTATGAGGCTGGATGCAGATGTAAGTCTCTGCTATGGTCTCAAGATCACCTATGATAAATGTAGAGCTGCCATTGTCCCAAATCTCAATAATCGTGACAATCTCTACAATACAAGAGCAAATACTGGATTGACTCCAACGCCAATTTCCTCTCCTACGCAGGCAACACTTTGAGCATTGCTAAGGTATAAAAAATCTGACTATCTCTTTTATCTTCATGGTAGTGATGGACAAATCTACTATGGAGCTACTGTTGAGGAGCACAATCAAAATAAGATCCATCTTTAATTCTTATTTCTCTATCCCATTATGAAAAAAATCTGAATTTTGACCGCAATGCAAGAGGAAGCTCAGCATATTATTAATCTTCTAGATCTGAAACCTAGCTCAACGCTCAAAAATATTAGTTTTTTTGAAAACGAAGAATATGTGCTTGCGCTCTCTGGAGTTGGGAAGATTCAAGCAAGCATTGCAACAACAGCGCTCTGCTCTCGTTATGATCTTAAGGCGCTCATCAATATTGGGATTGCTGGAAGCCTCCTCTGAAATCAGGCCCAAATCTGAGATGTATTTCTTGTGCAGAGGATTAGGCAGCATGATGTGTATTTGCCGTTTGATGGCGAGCATCTCAATTATGCAAAATGAGAAATTGAACTCTCTACGATAGAAATCGAAAAATCAGATTTCTCTTTCCAGTTTAGAACAGGAGCTTTGTGCCTTACAGGAGATCAATTCTTAGATGATCAGTCTCTTACTCAAAAACTCAGAGCTGAAACGAATGCTGATGTCGTAGAAATGGAGGCTTTTGCATTTGCTAGTGCTGCTCGTGAGTTTTGACTGCTTGAACAGAGTTACAGTATCAAGGCGATCTCAGATGGAGCAAATAATGAATCTCAGCTTGCTCATATGAATAACCTAGACTTTGCGATGGAAAATAGTATCCAAGTACTCAAAGAACTTCTCAAAAAACTAAAAAATATCTAATGATCAAACGATAAAAAGAGAGAATCGGAATTCTCTCTTTTCTTATTACTAAGTAAACTTTCTCTTATTTGATTCTCGTAGCGAGATATGCTAGACCTAAGGCATCTGCGGCATCATTATATTCTGGGAGTTCTTGAAGTTTATAGAGCTTCATTATCGTTTTTTGTATGAGGATTTTTTCAGCTTTCCCGTTTCCTGTGATGTATTTTTTGAGTTCAATAGGGGTAAATTCTTTGATCTTGATTCAGTATTTGATAGCCATTGCCAGGAGGATCCCTCTGATTCCATAGACAAACTCTGCATTATTCTGATTGAATTTCGTGAAAAAAAGTTTTTCCATACAAATAATTCTGATTTTTTGTGTCTTGAACATCTGCTCAAAGAAGTCCATAATTTGTACCATCCTTTGAAACTGATCCTCTCTACTAGGAGAAACTTGCTTTTGAAGAAGAATTCCTGAGTCTATGATCTGCAAATCCTGAGTTATTAGTGCATACCCAAGCTTTCTCACTCAGGGATCTAGTCATAAAATCATATCTGCTTAAACAAGGTAAATAAAGAAAAAATCTGGCTACTGATCAGCTTTTTTAGCTAATTCTATCGTTGAATCTCGGATATTCATTGATTGAATATCACTATTGTGGGTAATCGTATAAAATTTGAGCGTTCTTTGTTTGACAAAGTCAGTCAAAAGCTCAGCAACCTTAGCTACTGTTTCATTATCTAGGTTATTGATTGTTTCATCTAGGAAAAGTAGTCTTGTCTTGAGGTGGGAAGAAATTGCAAGCATCCAAACAAGCTTCAAAATTGTTCTCTGCCCTCAGCTTAGACTCTTTACCTCCCTTTCTCATTTGCTATCAATAATCTTGGTTTCCAGCTCTAGTTGTTCACTGGTCTCTTTGAGCTTTATACTGATCTGATAGTCCACAACATTCACGAGATAGGTATTGATGATTTCACTCAAAACTGGCAAATATTCACTCAAAACGAACAAAAGCAATTCCTTATTTAATATTGTATACAAATTGCTAAGAATCTTCTCTTCTTCTGTGAGTTTCTTGACCTTGAGTTGAAGGGTTTTATAGTCTTCGATAAGATTTCTGAGTTCTTGAATTTTAGCCTGATAAGTATTCGCTGTTTTTTCAATCAAATCCCACTCTTGAACTGGATATTTCTGAATATTTTGCTCTAGTTGTCAAATCTTGCCTTCTAGCTCAGATTTCTTAGTTTCACCCTGTGAATATTGCTGTTGAAGTGCAATATTCTCTGATTGTAGGCGCAGTTTCTCTTGCTGATTCTGCTCAGTCTGAGCGAGTAATTCTTCCTGCTTGAAAATTTGCTGGTCTAGTGCTTGAATACTCTTTGCTAGTTCTGCATATTTCTCAGATGCCTCCGTAATCTGTTTATAATTGATACTTTGCAAAAAAGTTTTCAAAAATCAGATTTTTTTTGTATTTTCTTGCTCCTCCAAGGAAAGTTTTTCGCGCTCTTTTAAGAAAGTTTCATTCTGCTCCCAGTTAGCAAGCGTAAATTTGTATTCTTCAATCTGATTCAAAATCTGAGAGCTAGAAATCTGCTGTTCAATCTGCTGCTTTTGAGCGAGGAGTTGCTGTTTTTCCTGCTCCCTTTGTTCAAAATGTTGCTTATTGATTACTGTAATAAATGGGCAGTTCGCTCAAATCTTTTCACAAGCAAAAATCTGCTCCTGCTGTACTCTTTCCTCAAATTGTTGAAGCTTCTGCTCAATTTGCTGGAGCTGTTCCTGATAAAAACGATACTGATTTTCAAGGTTAAGGAGCTGGTTTTCTACTTTTTGCTTTTCAACTTGCTGTTTTGTAGTGAGATTTGAAACCTGAGAGGCTACGAGTTCATTGGCTTTTTTGAGATTTGTCCCTAGTGTGATCAATTCTTGGACAAATTGCTCGTTGTATAGCAGACTAAAATTTTCCCTATGTCCAAGCCCAAGTATGCTATGATACTGAGTGTAAAAAGTCTGCAACTCTCTGCTGAAAGATAGCTGTTCCAGCTTCTCCTGCTGATTTGCGATATCAGCTTTTTGTCTTCTCAGTTCTCAAAGGAGTTCTGGGTTTGCATTCGCCAAAAGTCAGTCTATTTGCTTGATTTTATTCTCATTTGATTGAATCGTATTGAAAAAATGAGAAATCTGATTTTTGATCTCAGTTAATTGTTGGTTTTGAAGGCAGAGTTCAGTCTTTTCCGCAGAGAGAATCTCGCGTTTTGTTTTCAAAAATTCTGCAATAGATGGCAAAAATTCCGTTAATTTTTCATCAAGATCAAAATTTTGGATTCCGAGCTGTTGAGAAAATCCCTCCAATTCTTCAATAGTTTCTAGACTTGCACTTAAGTATTCAGCAATCTCACTAACTTCTTGTAGTTTTCTAAACAGAGCAAGCATTTCCTGAAGTCATGAACTCAGCTTCCCCTCTGTATGAGAAGTGTCTTGATAGGCTTTAATCTGATATTTTACTTCATTCCTTTTATCTTTTACAATTTCTTTGGTTTCTTCGATTCCCATCAGACCAAATACGTTTTTGAGAACCTCAAGTCTCTTCGCAGGCTGCATTTCAAAAATATTCTCTGCATCTTGCAGAAGGATTGTTGTGCTTGAAAATACCTCAATTGGTGGCAAAAGCGTGTTCAATTGAGCTTGAAGATCAGCCTCATTCTTAAAAGGAATCTCTTCTAAGGGAATATTTTTTGAGAGCAAAAGATCCTGAATATCAGTGTCCTCCTGAAGTATCTCTCAGACATAGAGCTTTTCAGTCACTTCTTCACTTGTAAGTGCGATTTGAAAGAGCTGAGATGAACAGCTATCTTTTGATTTCCCATGTTTAAGTGTTCTTATAACCAAAAAAACCTGACCATCAACCTCGAAAATCAGTTTTATCGTCCCAATTTTTGATGGAATATTGAGAAGATTTCTACTATTAGATTTGTAGAGACCATAGGTAATACCATCAAAAAAAAGAAAACTTTTCCCACTCCCGATCGGAGCTTTGATCAAATATTTTCCTTTTTCAAAAAAAAGCGATATTTTCTTATCTCTAAATGGACCAATATTCCAATAACTCACAGCGATCAGATCTAGCATAGGAAGGATATTTGAAAAATATGAATACATACAGCATACGAAAACTGATCTTTCTTTCAAGATCAACTCTTTTTTTATTGCTAATAAATAAAAAAATCTGATTTTTTATTTTCTATTGACATTTGGTAGGAAATATATAATATATTTATCGACATCTTCTAATGGATGTCTCAATGAATTATGACTAGAGAATATGGTTTATCAACAATGGTAAACAATCTGTTTAACAAGGTTGAGCAGTTTAGAAGTAGTGAAAGTGAGCAAGAGAGAGCCTATATTAAGGAAAAGATATGTAGGTTTCTAGCTGTATACACAAATCTAATCAAGCGTAAAAAGGTTTCAGATGAAGATGATCAGGATCCTAAAATTGATGTTCTTACAGAACTTAGAGATGGTTTGAGAGAACTTTCAATCGGTAAAGAACTTCAAGATAAATTTTTTGTTTGCTTTATGGGAGGTGATGAGAGTTGTCGGTATTTTGATGAATCCTAGTGCCCTTACTATTTCTATTTCTAAACGAGAAGTCCTCTGTATCAGAGGGCTTTTTTTGATAAAAAAAATTAGGCATCAAAACCAATAAAGAGCAATAAATCAAAAAAACTGACTTTCATCATTGAAAATCAGTCTTTCTTTTTTATCTTTTTCTAACCATCTTCTTCATCTTTGTTCTTGTCCATCCTGAAGAAGGGGCAATAACCATTTCTGATCCACCAGATGGTGTTCTAATATATCTATATCCATCAGGATCGGTTCTGAGTCTGGTTTCCCAGCACACCTTCCTTCCTCTCAAAAACCAGTGATATGTGGAACCTTTGCCATTAGTGTAGATCCCAACAATTCCAAGCTCTTTTGCTTCTTCAAGTTCAAGCTTTCTCTTAGGATAGTCAAATCTCTTTGCTCCTCTGATTCTACTTGCTTGTTTCGCCTGTTGAGCTTTTTTCTTCGCGATTCCCTGTTTATTTGTCCTACTCGCCATAGTGTTTTCTCGTTAAATAAGTTTAAAAAAGAGATGAAAATTCAGATTTTTCTTATTTTGAACTAAGTACTACCGGTTTATCCTTGTGAAACCACATATCTCGCTTAGCCTTGAGCAGTACTCTATATTGAATTACATACTGTACTACGCTAAAGAGCGAAGTAACAAGCAGATATAATCCAACTCCTGACGCAAAATTCCAAACGATTGTTCCCATCATCAATGTCATCATTACATTCATGATTCCCATCATATTGCTCATGTTCGGCATTTTTATACCATTTGGCATAGTTTGCTGTCTATTTTGTGCCTGAGTAAGTGAGGTAAGCTGAAATTGAAGGAAGTTTAACCCCGCAACAATAATTGCTAGGATAATATTATGATTCTCAAAGAGATTCATTCCAAGAAAAATCGGATCAATATTGTCTTTTACATTTAGATAGCTATTCCCAAAACTTCGGAAGAAGCTATAAAGCCATTCATGTGGAACCTCCCCAGCTGCGAACTTAACAATCACTCCATACAGTCCAATAAATACTGGCAATTGCACCAAAAGTGATAGACATCCTTTGAGAGGACCAGCTCCCTCTTTCTTGAGGAGTTTCATGGTTTCTTCAGAAAGCTTTTTAGGATCATCTTTGTACTTTTCCTGAAGAGCCTCCATCTTTGGTTGAATATTACTCATTCCTTTTGACATATTTGCTCCAGCGATACTATTTCTCAGGAGTAAAAGTCTTACTAAGATTGTCAAAAGCACAATCGCAATACCCATATTCCCTCAGAATACTGCTAGAAATACGATCAAGAGGTTAAAAATTGGACGAGAAAGGAGCTCTGCCCAAAGCATACTAAATACATTCATCACTTTTTATTTTCTATCAAATAAAATTAGATCTTCATTACTTCATCAATTTTTACTTTTACCACAGTATCAATTTGGGTTGATCGCTTTTTCGTGAGCTCATCAATATTTTTTTCATTTGCTTTATGAGTATCTTCTGAGATCTCCTTAGCAGTAAATGATTTTTTAGTATCAGACATCGCATCTTGTCTGATTTGTCTAAGCTGAGTTTTAGTATCTTCTCCCATTGCCTTTACCTGTTTTGCAATATGATCTCTTCTTTCCTGCGTTAGGGCTGGGATCTTAATCAAAATATGAGAACCCTGATTATCTACTCCCACTCCAAGATTTGCCTCGTAGATAGCGTTCCCAATAGCTTTTGAGGTGCTCTTATCCCAAGGTTCAACCTTAAGTGTTGTTGTATCCATCACACTGATATGACCAAGAGTATTGAGTTTTACAGTTCCATAGTCAGTTTCTACATTGATATTTTCTAGCAATCCAGTAGTTGCTCTCCCTACCTGAAGTCCTGCAAATTCCCCTTCCAAATAGGCAATCGCTTTTTTCATCTGCTGCTCATAATGAGAAAGTTCCATTTTTTATATCTAATTACTTGATAAAAACAATCATATTAGTATATAAAGAAAAGTCAGTATTTTGCAAGATAAAAAAAATCCTTTATTTGGTGCTGATTTCTGCTTGAGATGAACAAAAACAGAAAAAAAATCAGATTTTTTCTCCTTGGTCTCTTCCTTTTAGGGGGATTATTTTCGTATGCCTCAGCCCAAAATGTATCATCATCTCCTCAGCAGCCAAAATGTGATGATCATCCACCTGTTTGTTTGATGACGCCATGAAGTTTTAATCTCTACCTAGATTTTCAGAGGGAAATGCTTTTTTTGCTCGCAAAAAATCCCTTTGAAATTCAGACAGAACTCGTTGCAAATCCAGAAGGTTGACTTTTTACCAATAAACTGCTTAAGCTTAATAGTCTCGAGTCTTTTGATGATAGTTTTTTAGGAAGAACGCTCAAGATTACAGATCAGGCACTTGGTAACGTTGCCTCAAGCACCTTAACTTCACTCTATCTTTTCCAGTTATCTGCACTATCTACTTTGATGGATAATTCAATCTGATTTTCGATTCTGGCTTCCGATAGGCCTATTGTGAGAGATTGGGTGAAAATTTTAGATATAGAGCGACAACTTATTCAAACTGCATATACAATTGGTCAAGCTTGAGATATCGCAAAGACTATTAAAAGTTCAAAGCTTCTCAATGAACTTATTGATCGTTATGAGGCGAAAGGGCTTTTGAAGGAGGGGAGTCAAGTGCCAGAATCTGTTACCTATATGGATGTTTTTTTCACACTCTACAGTCTGAATATGGCGCAGAGGATGTTTCTTTATGTTTGAGATACGAGTCAACTTAGAAACGGTATTCAACAAGGGGATTTTCAACTCACTTTTAATCAAGAGTGGATAGATCAGTTGAAGTCTGACTATCAATGTGTAAGATGGAAATTTGGGTATAGATGCAATAAAAACGCAAGAAAGTTTAAGTTTAATATAAAGACTCTTAATCAAAATACTAAAAAAACACTGGGATCTGCACGAAATGTACTTAAAGATGCATGAAAAAGGTTTTGGACGGCCGTTAATACTCCGCTTTTCCCACAGTTCAAAAAAGGTCCAATAGCATCTCATCTTAGTGAGGGAGAACTTATGCTACTTAGAAGTGTTTACTGAATAAATACGACAGACCTCTATGTAGAAAATACAATCCCTTTGCTTTGAATTACTCAAACAGCGAAAAATAATTGGAACGAAGTTAAGAATCAAGTGAGAAATCAGTCCTTAAGCCTATGGGATGGAGTTAAGGAAACCTCAACTGCTATCTATGAAGCTGCGGAAACCTCTTATAAAGGAGTAAAACAAACCCCAAAACTACTCGCAGAAATCGGGAAAAAAGTATTTGAGAAAATCAAAAATATTTTCAAAAAGAAAGGAAAGCAGACCATCAATGAAAACAATGTTTTCCCAAATATATCAATTCAGGAGGCGTTCATTCAGGATTTGGCTCTTTTGAAAGAGTATGAATATGAGATTAGAAAAGATACAAGTGTTAATGATACACTTCTCCTGTCTCAGCAGTTTTGACCTTTAACCTATAAGGTGCAAAGAATTATACAGGAAATTTGAAATCAAAATGAAGGACTAAGAAAAGAGGTAAGTTCTCTTTGTAATTATCAATGTAGCAATAGTCCAGCGGTGAAGTGTTATGTGCCATAACTTTAGATTTAGCCCATATAAACTATGAGACAGAAACGAAATTACTGGATAATCAGTATCTTCTGAGTGCTCCTTGTTTGGAGTGGTTTTTCTGTTTCTGCAAATTTTGAAAACAGTGAAAAAGATCTTTCAGACTCGATTTTGAAGGCGTTAGACTTCTTCCCAAAAGATATAACGCTCGCAGATTGACCAATGAAAGACTCTATTATATCAAATTTTTGTACAATAGCATTAAAACCTGAAGTAATATCGGCTTTTTGAAGTCTTTATCCTTGATCAGATCCTCGTCAGTCAATCTTTCTCACCCTTATGTGTTCAAAGAGTGATGTAAAGAATAACTTTAGTTCTTTTATGTCCGTTGGAACAAAGGGAGAGGAGAATCGCTATCTTAAAACACATTCGATTAAACTTCTTGTGCCACAAAATGTAGCATGTTATGCTAACGAATTCCAAGTCGGTTGTGATATCGCAAGGCTTTCAGAAGAGATTATAACTTTAATTCTTGAGGAATTGACAACATTAAAACAATGAAACCTTTATGGTGTGACAATGAATAATCTCTCAAGTCCTAAAAACCTTGAGGAAAATATCAATATACTTACGAAAGAAAAATTGCTCATCCATTATGCAAGTCAGCAAAATTTTTGTAAGAGTAAGACGCAAGGGTACCCCAAAACTTGTAAAATTATACAACAATCAATGAGAGCATTTCAAAAAGCTTTTAGTAGGTTTAGACTTTTGAATGTTGAGAGCTTGCTTGGAAAGGATATAGATTCATTCAAAGAAAAGCAAACAATATGTACTAAAAATACTAGTGCAGAAGATTATGATCATATGTTTTGTGAGATTATAGGTAGAACTCATGAAGGGCTTGATCCTTTTGTCACCAGAGTTTATAGCGAACTCTTGCGATATCAGCTGTTTTCTACTTATTATACTTCACACTTGTGGAGTACAAATACTGCGGATATGGTTGATGCAAGTCGTTATGAATTTGTCCGTATGCAAGCGTTTTCAAAGAAATTATTGCCAACTATTAATACTACTTTAAAACAGCTTGCAGAGCTTCAAAATACCTATCCTCTTCATATCGGAATGCTTGCTTATCAAGAAGAACTTTTAAGGTTAAGAGATAAATATTTGAGTAAACTTGTTGCGCCTTTTTATTCAGTTTTTTATAAACTGCAGAATGTTCAAATTAAATCATAAATCAGATTTTTTCTCTTCTTTATCTTCTCTTTTTATGGGAGGAGCTGTTTTTGGTATGTGATTGAGCCCAGTGGCATGAGTGAATGAATGGGTGGAGAGGATTGAAGCCCATGAAAAAAACTATATGGAAAATAAATACCTGCAGGAAAAAAAAGTTACAATTTGACTTTTCTCTGATAATTTAAAGAAACTTCAGGAACAGGAAGATGCAATTATTAGTTATGCTCTAGAACAAACTAAAGAGTACTTTAATACAACATATCAAAAATGTGATCTTTCAACAGCAGATATTTCTGCTATCCTATTTGAAGCGAACCCAACTTTTAAAGCAAAGATTGAAAAAGAGCTCCCAAATTATGATAAAAGCCAGCGTGATAGGAAAGATGGAAGAACAGTAACCAAAAAGTTTGTAAGTGCATGTGATAAGCTTTCATTATGTATGATTGATCAAAAAAAACTAAAAAACAGATTTACAGCTCAAGAATGTTGAGATATCATCAACGAATTTTATCAAAAAAGCGAGACAAGTAGAAGGCAAAGTGAGGGTATTCAGATGGCAAATTTTGGAGCAAATAAATATATTAATGGAGATATAGCTGATTCTGATTATGATCTTATGTATGATATGTCTCAGGTGGGAACTATCCTTTACAAAAGCTATAAGCCACAGCCTCAAATCATTTTCTATAAGCTTCCAAGCTTCTCAGACAAAGCCTCAAACTGAGAAACTCCTGCGGACATAGAAGGACCTCAGAAAGATTGAACAGGAACAGGACAATGAACTCAGACTTCAACTGATTGAAAAAATGAAGCAGCCTCCTCACATGCCAATAGATCTGAAAACTCTTGATCAGCAGGAAATCAACTAGCACAAAATGCTCATGCTCCTACTCCTCTTACAGAGGATGAGGAGTTAAA
>CAUQBS010000020.1:0-17390 GCA_963516485.1 uncultured bacterium | reverse complement strand
ACATCCAATTTTTTCATGTAGGCTTCTTATATTCTAGTTTATCAAAACTAAAATCTGAAACCGGAACATCGGTCCTGAAAAGCCAACGGATACTTCTCCCCAAATTAGTAAAAAGGTTTGCCACAGTATCGCGAGTATTAAGGACTAGATTTCTTGAGGGTTCTACGACAGTCCTAACTGCTCCTTCAATGACCTCTGCCGCTCCAGCAAATGGAGAAATTGGGACTTGGTAGAGTTTATTGTACCATTTCCCGGTATTTCGAGCAGAGGTCAGGGTATCCCAAAGTCTATCACTAGTATTTTTGACAATAGAAGCCATGTCTGAAGCGAGATTAGCAGTGCTTTGTGCTGCATCAATTACTCATCTCACGCCAGTTCCTACAACTCTAGGAGCTACTCCAACTGTGTTCCCTGTAAATCTTTCTGTACTTTTCCAAAATCCCATTTCTCATTAGTTAAAAAGATAAAAGTCTGATTTATTTTTATTTTTCATCTTCTTCAGGAAGTTCCATATTTGCTAAGTATTCTTCCTGAAATTCTTCAAAAACTCCAGCCAAAAATTCATCATAATTTGGAATCAGTTTTTCAATTTTTTCTAGAGCTTCTGCTTCTTTTTCTGCATCAAAAAGCTTCATCACTTCCTTTCTTTGTGGCTCAGTGAGTTTTTCAAAAACTCTCACCATAATTCTATCAATCAAAATCGGCTCAAGCTCATCTTTAAGTTCTTCAAAATTATCCTCCTCAGGATTAAAACCAGCTTGCATCAAGAGATCATTCAAAAAATCTTCTTCGTGAGTCTCAGCAAGGTGTTGATTGTTGTTTTTCATCTTTATTAGCATAAAAGGGTAAAAATCTGAACTTAACTTAAATATTCCGCTAAAAATTCAGCGGTCGCCTCTTGTAAAAGCATTACATAATTTGGAATGCGGTGAAAGAGATAACTTTCTAATTCCTCAGAATTTTTTGCTTGAGCTTGTGCAAATTCCTCCTCAGAGACAAGTCCCTCAATCTTTTCAAAAAACTTCTCCTCAACGCCCGTCTCAATAATCAATTCCTCATCTGGGAAAAGCCCTTCTTCTGCAAATTTTTTGACCTGTTCAATCGCATAGTTTTTCGCATCATCTAGTCTTGTAATCATTTCCTTCAACTAATATAGACATAAAAATCAGATTTTTTTGTTATTAAACTCCGGCTCAATCCCTTACCTTATTTATATAGGCTTTCTTTGCATCTGCAAGCTCAGTTCTCAAAATCTGCTTGAGTGCAATTTTCCACTGGCTATCTCCAGCTTTATCTTGAGTCCATTCATCAAAGAGCTTAAACTGATCATTGAGATTTTCCGCTCTTGAGTCCCATGTTCTCTTTATTCAAATTTTTTTAAACCACTTTCTCATTCAAAATACTCTTGTTCATATCAAAGACATGAGGTACACAAGTACATTTTTGGGATAGTTTTCAGTGTCTGCTTTCATTTTTTGAATATTAGCATTAATAGTAAGGAGTCTCCTTCTATTGATTGAAAAGTATTCTTTCAGGCTAGGACCTCATTCTGTTAAGATACCTGTCAACTGATCTTTCAGCCTATTGATTTCTGTATCTTTTTCTGTCCTAAGTGATTCTAAAGAAGCTTGATTTTTTCATAACTCACTTTGGATATCACTTTTAAAATAATTTTCCATGAGTTCAAATCTTTCTTTCTGATAATCTTCTCCAAGCTTTGCAAGATCTTTTTTGGATTTACCCTGTTTGTTTGCTTCATCAAGTTTTTTCTTATGCTCATTTTCCATATCTGCAAGGTCCTTCTTGATTTTCTCTTCGATTTTTTGATAGATAGTTGGTGTTGTTGCAGATGACTCTAAATCTTTTTTTAGTATAAAAGATTGAAGCTTAGCGGCTTTTTGAAGTGAATCAGTGGTGTTCTGATTGTGATAATCGGCAAGCTCTTGATAGAGTCAAGCTTTTGTCATACTATCCCATCTTTGTTCTAGAGTAGTATCCATGGTGGAATTAGAGTTGTTTATCGTATTAACCATCTTCTCTTGGCTAAGGATATAAAATATACTTCATATCAAGTATACTGATAAAATTCTAATTTGTCAATTTTTTCACCACTATTTTTACAGAAAACAAAAATCAGACTTTTTCTTTCTCTTGATTTTCCCCAATAAAATTATATAAATACATAGCACTTATATTAGATGGGTGACAATGATCAAAATAATATTTTATCTTACTATGTAAAATCAAATGACAAAGCTTATTCCTTTAGAAGATCATATTGTGGTAAAGCCTCTAGCTCAGGAAACCACTACAAAGTCTGGGATTATTCTTCCAGAAAGTAAAGAAAAACCGAGTAAATGAGAGGTGATTGCAGTCGGAGCAGGAAAGATTCTAGAAAATGGGACAAGAGCTACTATTGATGTGCAGGTTGGAGATATTGTATACTTCGCAAAGTATGCACTTGATGAGCTCGAACTCGAAGAGGACGGGAAAACTGAAAAGTATCTTGTTATGAAGCAAAGTTATATTATGGCAAAGCAGGGATAATTTACTTTTTTAGAGCAAAAAAAAGATGAAAAAACTGATTACAACCTGAATTTTTGGTCTTTTTATGATTGTGAATGCGACTTCAGCTGCAGTGACGAGTACTGACACATTCAAGTGGGCGTATGATAACTGAGGTATTGACCTTAAAGCGGGTATCTATGGTGAGTCGAAGCTTGAGAGGCAGCAATTTGCCCCTACCTTGCTCCGATTTATCGAAAAAATCGCCAAAAAAGACTATCAAGCTCGCGGTTGCACGGCTAGAGATATAAACAATGCGGATATCCAGTACCAGGCAGCGGTGGAAAAACTTTGCTCGTATCATATTCTCAATGGGGAAAAGGGGAGCCTCTATCCGCTCTGGAAACTTACTAATGGACAGGCAGTTGCATTGATTATGAGAGTCTTAGACGGCACTCAAGATGAGAGTATTTTCTGAGGTAGGCATTGGGCTCAATGATATTATGATAGAGCAAGTCAGCTTTGATACTATGTTGGACCGCTTTCGTACAAGAAAAACGACCCTATAACCTATGAAAATCTGATTAATTTTCTCTATTCTACTCAGTATCCAAAGGAAATTATTAGACCATCAGAAAATAAACTTTCATCCGAGGAGTTTCGCTCAGCAGAAGATGCTCTAAAAAAACTTGCAGAAATCATGACTAAATAATCAAAGGAAAAATCCCCAAAGTATAAAAATCTGAAAAGATTCCTTTACTACATAGTCTAAAATAAATATGACACTAGATGGTCTACTAAATTATCGCCGTGCAGTTCGTAGATACTCAAAAACAAACCTGATCGATACAGAAAAAGTAAAAAAATGTATTGAGCTTGCTCAGCTCGCACCAACAAGTTCAAATCTTCAGCTCTGGGAAGCTTACCATATTACAGATCCCAAAATTCTTAAGAAAATTGGACATGCATGTTTGGATCAGTGATCAGCAACTACAGCGCAAGAAATCGTTGTCTTCGTTACTCGCCAAGACCTTTACAAAAAAAGAGCAAAACAAGTCTTTGATAACAACATAGCAGATATTAAAAAAAATGCTCCAAAGGAAAAAATTGAATCAAGAATCGAAAAAGTCAATCAATATTATAATAAATTAGTTCCTTTTCTATATTCCAAGTTTTTTTGAGTCCGAGGATACTTAAGAGTTGTGTTTTCTCGAATCACTGGACTGTTTAGATCAACCGTTCGCGATATTTCAGAGTCTGATATGAATACTGTAGTACACAAAAGTTGTGCTCTGGTTGCTCAGACTTTTATGCTTGCAATGGCAGAGGAAAAGTATGATACTTGTCCTCTTGAGGGATTTGATGCTTGGAAAATTAAGAAACTATTGAATCTTCCGAGATGAGCAAAGGTTTCTATAGTTATAACATGTGGAATCCGCGAAGAATGAGGTATACATGCTCCTCGTTTCCGTATTCCACTAGAGGAACAATACAAAAGAATTTAAAATCAGACTTTATTTACTTTTTATAATCAAAACTATGGCAAAAACATTACATTATGCAGATGAGGCAAGAAAAGGACTTTTCGCTGGAATCGAAGCAGTCGCAAATGCAGTTAAAGTTACAATGGGACCAAAGGGTAGAAATGTGATTCTAGAGAGAACTTATTGAGGACCTATCGTTACTAATGATGGAGTAACTGTTGCAAAGGAAATCGAACTTGAGGAAAAAATTGAAAATATTGGGGCATCTATGCTAAAAGAAGCTGCTGAAAAAACTAATAAAGAAGCAGGAGACGGAACTACTTCAACTGTTGTACTTTCTCACGCTATGGCAAAGGAAGGGCTTAGATATATTAGATCTGGAGTAAATCCTTTTTCTCTTGGAAAGGGACTTCACAAAACTGTTGAGCTTTTGACACATCATATTGCTCAAAATGCACAGCAGATCTGAGATAGCAAGGAAAAAATTAAGCAAGTAGCAACTATTTCAGCACAAGATGAAGAAGTTGGAAATCTGATTGCAGATATCTTTGAAGAAATCGGAAAAGACTGAACAATTACTGTAGAAGAATGAAAGTCTATCGGTCTAACCAAAGAAATTAAAACAGGTATGCAATTTGATCAAGGATATTCTAGTCCTTACCTTGTAACTGATCCTCAGAGAATGGAGGCAGTTATCGAAAAGCCATATATTCTCGTTACTGACAAAAAGATCTCTTCTATCAAGGAAATTTTAACAACTCTAGAAGCTATTGCTGCGAGTGGGAAAAAAGATATTGTGATCATTGCTGATGATGTAGATGGGGAAGCGTTAGCATCTCTTGTGCTTAATAAAATCAGAGGTATGCTCAATATTCTCACTATTAAGGCTCCAGGATTCTGAGATAGAAAAAAGGAAATGCTTAGAGATATCGCAGTTGTTACCTGAGCGACATTGATTACTGAGGAGCTTGGTCTAAAACTTGAAGATACTACAGTTGATATGCTTGGAAAAGCTGATAAAGTTATTTCAACTAAAGACACAACGGTGATCGTAGATGGGAAATGAAATCCTGATGAAATCAATGCAAGGGCAGACCAGATCAAGGCTCAGCTTGCTCATACGACTTCAGATTATGATAGAGAAAAGCTCGCTGAGAGATTGGCAAAGCTCGTTGGTGGGGTAGCAGTAATCCAGGTGTGAGCTGCAACCGAGATGGAGATGAAAAATAAGAAATATAAAATCGAAGATGCTCTCAATGCAACTAGAGCTGCGATTGAAGAAGGAATCGTTGCTGGAGGTGGTAGTGTGCTTCTTCAGCTTTCTAAAATGCTTGATACCGTAAAATTTGAGGATGCAGATGAGCAGGTTGCTATTGAAATTGTAAAAAATGCTATTCAATATCCAGTAAAACAAATCGCTGACAATGCAGGATTTAAGGGGGATCGAGTAGTAGAAAAGGTAAAAGAATCTGACGAAATTAACTACGGTTTTGATGCTAAAGAATGAACGTTCAAAGATCTCTTCCATGCAGGGATCATTGATCCAGCAAAGGTGCTCAGAGTAGCTTTAGAAAATGCGGTTTCAACTGCTGCAATGTTCCTTACAACTGAGACAGTAATTACTGAGATCCCAGCTAAAGAGCAAGCTCCAGCACATCATCATCCTGATATGTGAGGTATGGGAATGTATTAATACTCTTCTAAAAATCTAGATAAAGAAAAAACTGACGTTCAAGTCAGTTTTTTTATTTAAATATTTTTGAAGTTGTAGATTTCTGTTCCATTGATCATGTCAGACTTATCGCCTCCAATTGTTTCATTTGCCTGAAGGATTAGGATCTTATCATCAAGCGAGATATTTCACTTAAAGATAATTCTGATCATTTCTTTTCAGATTCTTTTTAGATTCTCATAATTAAATGATTGAGAGATTTTATACCCCTTCACTCCCCAAACCAAGCTCAAATATCTATAGGTATCTGTAGACTGGGTAAAGGTGATGATCGGCACCTTAGGAACGAGAGAAGAAAGTCTAGATGCGGTATATCCATTTTCTGTAAAACAGATGATGGCTCTAATATTAAGTTCCTCTGTACTTCTATATGAATTATAGATAATGTAGTCCCTAACCTCAAAATCTCCCTCTTCTTCAAATCTCTCAACAGGTCTAGACGAGAAATTTTCTTCGTATTTAGAAAGGAGATCTCAAAGCTGTTCAATTGCAGGGAATACCTCATCCTCAACTACAAAAGTCTCCATCATCACACCATCTACTCCTTCATTACAAAGAGCTCCTAGCTGTTTTTCTACAAGCTCAGAATACCCAGCTCCATAAGTAGTCTTTGCATATGCGATTAGTACAGGCTTACCAAGCTTTTTTACTCTATGAAGTGCATCTAAAAGCTTCTTTTCATCAGCAAGATCAGCACCTTCATCTGGAACCAAAACAATTCCATCAGCAGCTTTTGTAATTTCTTCAAGATTCTTTAGTCCTTGACTGGTTTCAATCTTTGCAAAGATTTTCATATTTCTTGCATTGCTAGATTCGAGGAATTCTCTGGTGTTGTGGATATGCTCAGCTGAGTTTGCACAAGCTAGTGCCAAAACATGAGCTCCATATTCTAGTCCCCAGAGGATATCTTTCTTGTCTCTTTCGCTTAGTTCGTGAGCCTCAGAATCTAGTCCATCAAACCAAATTCTATCAAAGTGAATCAATTCATTACCTTTCGCTTCAATAACCTCAGTTTCAACGATATCTTCATAAGCTTTCAAAACCTTGAATACAACTCAGCTTTGCTGAGCATAGATAATAGTTCCTACCTCAATTTCTCCCAGCTGTGGATAGTCAACATAGATCTTCGTATCACTTTCTTGTGCATATTCAGAGTATTCAAAAGTCCATTGATCTCACTTTTTCATAGGAAGACTGCTAGTATTTTTCACTCTTAGATCAATTCCCTTGGTCTCAATAAGGATTGTTTTGCTATTATCAAGTTTCATGATGGTATCAATATATTTTTTATTGTTATCATCAAACCCCTTTGAGAGGGTAATCCTAAAGACATCAACCATATTGATGATTTTTGAAAGAACCGTTTCCTTTGCTAAAGTTGGACTTACTCCTGGGATAATTTTTGTAAATCTAAAGTTATTCATACACGAGAAAAAAAGGTAAAAAATCAGACTTTTTCTTTCTTTTTATTTTTTTAGTTTTGTGTTTTTACGATTACAAATCCTTTCTTCTTGATCAAATTAGAAGTTTCTCTATTGTTGATGAGGATATTTGCTTGATCATTACTTTTTGCATAGATAAGCCCATCATCTACAAGTAGGCAGATTGTTTTATTTCTATACTCCTCAGGCAGAGAAATGATAAGCGGATCATTTTTCCTATCCCCACCTGCAATATCAATCTTCGCATCAAGTAAAGGAAGATCATTAAAGGTTTTTACATGAATTCTAAGTCAGATCTCCTTTTCTAGTTCATTGATCGCAGCTCCTCATTTTCCGATCACCTTTCCTTTATAATATTCAGGGATATAGAGCTCGAGTTCACTTCCCTTGATTTCAATCAAGAAATCACAAGGCAAAATCTGGGTTAATTTTCTCTGAATTCCCTCTTTTGCATATTGAGATACGACTTGAGTTTTTGTCGGTGTTTTGCTATTCCCTTCTGCATCAGTGGAAATAGGCATTACTACGACTTGCTCACCAAAGGTATAAATCTCATAGAGTGGTCTCTTTTGTAGGAAGCTTGAAACGACGATTACTGGTCTAGCAAGTTCCTCCGACATCATTCCGTCTGGTACCTTAGCAGTAAGTTCAAGTTGCAGTACTTCACTTACCTGTCCTTTATCGATGAAAAGTACAGTATCAATCACTTGTGGGATGATTCCCATTTCAATACTTCCAATAAACCTCTGAATACTATCTACTGGTTTTGTTGCATGGATCACTCCAACAAGCCCAATTCCAGTAAGTCTCAGATCTTTATAAAGTTCAAAGTCTGGCTTATTTCTCACTTCATCATAGATAGTGTAGTCAGGTCTAGAAAGCAAGAGAATATCTCTTATCTCATCATGGCTTCCGTAGGTAAAGCTATACTGTACAATATCGTCATTGAGCATCAAATCTCTTGGTGACTCAATTGTTTTGATGATATGATTATCTTTATGGTAGACATCAATAAGTGCTCCAGCAAAGGTTGATTTTCCACTACCAGGAGCTCCAGAAATCAAGATACCCTTCGCTTTATTTCTCAAAAGATCAAATAATTCTGGATCAAGCTGATATTCTTCCATACTCATCTTTTTTACAGGCTTTACAACAGTCATCTCCATTCCATCAGAAAGTGGAGCGTATACAATTACGATTCTATACGGACCTACTTGCATAACCTTTGAGAGCTCTCTATTGATCTCTAGAAATGCGTCATCTCTTGTTTCAACCTCCTTAAATAGCGCATCTACGAGTTGATTGAAATTCTCTTTGGTTATGATTTCATTTGGATCCACTACAGGTTGCCAGTTCCCAGGCGTTCACTTCTTTCTAAGGACAGGTCTATCAGCCTTGAGATGAAGCGACATTGTCTGTCCGTCAAAATATGTGTCTAATACTGAATTTCACAGAATTGTTGCCATTATATTTTTGTAATTAAGGATAAAATCCTTTCAATTATATCTTTTTGAGAAAAAAACACAAAAAATCAGACTTTTTCTTTTTTTTATTTTTTTGTGTAGAAAGTATCAAAAAATCAAAACAAACGGACAGTTATATATTGATTTTTATTATTTTTTCAATATAAAGTGGAAGATACGGAAAATCTTTCCAGTTTTTAACTGTATTTTGAACCGATGTTTTTTCGTCTAACAGGAATAAAAGATATATCAGACAAAAATTATACTCTTGAATTGCTTATTGAGGCAGATGATGCTGCTACAGTCAAAAAATTTCTTGGAGATCAAAAGGTAATTATCATCTGACTGGAAATATATCACTGAGATGTTGCAGACTTTGGGAAAAGTTATATTGTTGTAAAATACTGAGATACTTTAGTAAAAATTATCTGAAATTTTGAAGATTTAGAACAATTTGTTGAATATGTCTTTCAGCTTGAACTAGAAGTAATAGATGCAAACTATATTCTTGGAAATCAACTTTCAGAAACTCAAGTTCAAGAGATCATTAATTCAGCAAGAGAAAAACAAATAGCCTCCAAAAAAGCGCATCAGGAAAGATTAAAAGCAGAACAAGCTGCTGAAAAGATTAATTTCAATGATAAAAAACTCCAGAAAGCCTATCAAGCTATTGATGATATCGTCAATCAAATTGATCAGCTCATGGAAATCTGAGGTTCAAAAATTCAGCCTAATACGAGAAAGAAATTAGATGATACAAGAGGTGAGATGGGGAAACTTAGACTCGCTACTAACTATGATAAAATTATTGAAGAGCTTCACAGTGCAATGAATCTCATCGTTGAAACTCAGGATTTTCTCTTGGATCTTCTAGAAAACGATAAAATATTCGCGATTAATCCTGAGACCAAGATCACTAATGTAGATATCATCAGAGAACAGACAAGACTCGCAAAAGCTAATCTTTTGCAGGTACTTGGTGCACAAATGTCAAGGGAGGAAACAATGTATGCTTCACTTGGTCATCTTAAAATTTTCACACAGTACCTTACTAGAGATTTTAACTTTGTACTTTCAAATAAGCCACTCTTTCTTAAGCAAGTCTTCAAAGGAATTGAAATTGTAAGTCTTTTTGTACTCGTTGAATTGATTATTCTCACTGTCTTAAATCCAGTTTTAAAACTTTCTCTTTCACTCGAGAGGGTATGAGTTGTTTTTATTTATATTGCAGTATTTGCGCTGCTTTTCTCATTTTTTAATCATAAAATTAGACCCCAAACTTCGCGAGCCTACCTTGGTTGGTTGCTTCTTATCCTTCTTGTTTACGCAGCAATTATGTACTTTCTGAAAATCCTTTTAATCTTTTAAAAATAAGCTATTGTGGCCTATGTAGTCATTCTGCTGGTGACAGCAGTTTTCATTGCTTTTTTCTCGCTTTTGGGGCTTTGGTACTTTGGACTACTTCCACTGGCTTTTTTGATATTTTTCTTTTCTCAGGGATTTAATGATTTTAAACTTGAGATATCACAAAACTTCGTAGCAGAAAGATATTGATTGTATGTTCTTTGACTCTTGGTATTCTTTGGTCTATTCTGAATTTTAAGCTTTCTAGGATATGATAATAGCACAACGCTTCTATTATTAACTCTTCTTTCTTTGTTTTTGTGGTGAATATCATATTTCATCCCATATGAAGATGGAAAGACTCTTTTTATGCATGGATTTCTGTTTTTAGGAGTGATATCTTGGGCAAATCATCTTTTTACAATCGGAGGAGATGGATTTTTTAAGGCTGTTGGACACACTATTTTTCTTTGGGCAGTTGGTTTTTGAATTGTCTATTATGGACTTGGATATTTCACTCAAATAGAAAAAAAACATTATTACAATTTTATCTATTTTACGCTACTTTTTGGACTATTTCTGATTCTTAAGATTGATGATAATCTGCTGGTTATGCTCAATATAGACCTCCTTGTCTACGCAGGTGCCCTTGCATTAATCACTTATGCTCCACAGTTTGCCTCTTCAACGCCAATGAGACAAAAACAGCTTTCTCTCAGGGGGATTCTTGCAGGAGAAAAAATACTGACTCCGACCAAGGTTGATCCATTTTTAAAGCTAAAAACTTTTTTTCTAGAACTTTCAGAAACTCCAAAATATCTTGCTTATGGGCTAGAATATCTCAATGTTATTCTCCTTATTTGAATTTTAGCTAGCTATTTAGTTCCTCTTTTTCAGGGGCAATTGGTTGGGCAGCTTCGGTATTGGACAGGTATTCTTCTTTTCCTTTTTAATACCTTCTTTCTCAAAAAAAATCAGATTTTTACGCTCGTTTCTAGATTTGCAACAGTTCTCATTATCAATTTTTCTCTCTACATTTCACTGATGCTGGCTACAAATGGAGCAGAAAGCATGATCTCACGATTGATTGCACGAAATATCTTCTGTGGACTGCTGATTCTCTATACTACGAGTCCAGGTATCAAAAAATATCTCAAGAAAGCTGATCTTATTTTTTGGCTTTTGACGAGCCTTGTTGCGATGCTTTTAAATATTGTGCTCTTGTTAAGATTAGAAATCTCTAGCCAGCTTGTCTTCTCCTTGATTTTCTTTTACCTTTGAGTACAAGGAACAATTTCATATTATGCGCTTTGAGTAATTAGAAGCTTTGATCAGCCACTGCTTTCAGGAGACAAAAAATCAGATCCATTAGATGCTCTTTTAGAAAAAGAAATGAGTTCTCTACTCTAGAGAAAAAGATAATGAATATAAATAACGATAATCTGTCTAAAATTCAATCCTTATTTTCATTCTAAATTGATTCGCTTATCTACAAAAGAGTAGTTATAAAAAACTCCGCTTATTGCGGAGTTAATTCATTAATTTCTAGTGTATATACATTCTTCTTGAGACTAAAGTCTTTGGGAACTGTGAGGTTATTCCAGTTTTCTCTTTTTTCTTTTACGATTTCAAGTTTGATAATATCACTCTGAGCATTTGCTGTATTAAGTTCTTCTTGTGCCATTCTCATAAAAAAACCTCTTGTAGACGACAAATTGATAAAATACAAATATGCCATCAAAAACATTATCATCAAACTGAAAATTCCACACACCTTGATAATATCCCAAAGATCCTTTTTATCTCTATAGGTAGTAAGCCATCATTTATAGGATTTATGGAAAGATTGGAGTGATTGATAGGCGAATGTTTTGATTCTCTTTTGAGTTGTTTGAAAAGCTGATTCTGGCATCATACTTTCAAAAAGTAAAATACTGATCTGATTTTTTAATTTTTTTCAATGACTCTGAGCTTTGCGCTTCTAGCAGCTTTATTTCTCATCACCTCAGTATAGTGAGGAATAATTACTTTCTTATTCACAAGGTGAAAACCTCCTTGTTCAGCGAGATTTTTGAATATCGTTTTTACCATTCTATCCTCAATACTGTGATAGGTGATGATCGCACATCTTCATCCAGATTTCAGCGTCTGTGGAAATCTCTCCAAAAAGTATTCTAGCTGTTCAAGTTCCTGATTAACCATGATTCTGATCACTTGAAAGATTACGGCAACTTTTTTTTGATTAAAATGTGCATTCATTAGAAAATCCTTGAGCTCAAAGGTGGTAGAGAATGCTGACTTTTTTCTCTGTTCTATCAAGAGTTTCGTTAAGTATTCGGCAGTTTTTTCTGAGAAATCTCCATATTGGATCAATGCTTTCTCCAGGATCTCAGGTTTCACTTTTTGAAGCCATTCAGATGCAGTCTGAATTGTTTTTCATTGGTCAAACCTCATATCTAATGGTGCATCAGTCTTGATAGAGAATCCGCGACTTCCATCCTTAAAATGCTCTAAATTAACTCATAGATCCAATAACTCAAAGTCAAAAAGTCAGACTTCTTTACTGATTTCATCAATTCTTGCATAAGAAGAATGAAAAATCTGAATATTTTTTTCGTACGCTTTAGTTAATGATTGAGCTTTCTGTATCATTGCTTCATCAACATCAGTTCAAATGATCTGAATCTGGCTAATGTTTCTTTTTTCTTGTTCTTTTGAGAGAAAATATTCCGCATGTCCTCAATGTCAAAATGTTCCATCAAAACTCAAGGAAAATCCCTCAGGTATTTGCTGGTAGATTTCAGACGCTAAAACTGGGATATGACGGAGCATGATCACAACAGAAAATAAAAGCTTACTCCCTACTATAGAGAATTGCTTTCAGTTTTCAACCTCTAAGAGAAAAGCTTGATTTTCTTAAAAAAAACACTACGCTATAAGGTAGCTATTTTATATTTTATGGATTTTGCGATGAATAAAAAACTTCTTCTCCTCATGGGAGCTGGGATTACGAGCTTTGCACTTCTCAATACGGCTAGCGCTGACTATCAGTTTCGTTGCGCTGATGATGCTTTTAGCTTTGAGATTCCTTATACTAAACAAGGCGATGTCCGATATCCAGTGGGATATCAGGAGGGAGACGACTTCATCTCAGGTTTTAAGTCTTACGCTAATAATACTCCTAATACTTGGGCAAAAAGCATACAGTTCGCAACAGGACAAAAACTGAATAATTTCGACTTTAACAAGATGTTCTCTGTAAATGCGAAAATTGATGAGTTTATTGAAAAACTCTCTGCTCAGTGAGAAATCAGTGGAGGGGTGTATCCTTTCCAGCTTTGAGATGTTAAGCTAAATCTCTATGTTTCTGAAGGAGTAGAAGATAGTTCTGATGTTTATTATATACTACAAACTAAAGAGGGAGAAGAGAAACTCCTTCCAGTTGGAGGAGCTGATGATGAAGGAAATCAGATTCCAAACTTTTTTGATCCAAGTACAAAAAAGTTTTATCAGCTCGTGCAGGGAGATTGGGAAAATAAGACAGAGACTTCATTTACTCAGTCATCAACTATGAAAAGTTGTAAGTTTGTAGAGATTGATAAGACTCCAGAGATTATTGAATCAGCAAAAGAGTTTTTCGTGGATTCTTATGAGATGAGCCTTGATAACCTCGGAACTGGTAAAGAACAAAAGCAATTCTTTGACCTTCTTGCTCACTTTATAGAACAGGGAAAGAAAAATCCAGAAAATGTAAACTATATTCTCTCATCAGTGTTCCACGCTTACACGAGAGAGCTTAACAGTCTTGATAATGAAAAAGAGGCAAAAATCTTTACAGAGACGCTTCTTAATGCTCTTAAAAATCCAGAAGCAACTATCGAAAAAATCATTAAGGAGTATGGGAAAAATGTAGAAACTACTAGATCAGAAACCCCTAGCGTAAAAAATGTTGAGAATGAAACTACAAATCAGGGATTGGAATTTAGAGTTGAAAAGATTGAAAATTCTGATCAAGTAATTGCTTCATCAGAACTTCCAAGAGAGACAATGTCTCGAAATCTTAACTCTCAAATGAAGAAAAAAGATTTTCTTGCCCTCAAAAATCAACCGCTACTCGTTGTGGCACAGCATTTTGGAATCAACTTTGAAAAAGAAAAAAGGGTTCTTGCTGAGTATTTCGGTATCAAGGAGTATAGAGCAACGTATGCTCAAAATATGAAAATCAAAGAAGAATTATTGAAAAAAATCACACTTCTCGATTAGTTTCAAAAATACTTGATCAGGAAAATTATAGCTACGTGTTTGATCAAGGAGAAAAAAAGCTGACTTTTGAGTCAGTTTTTTTATTTTGTTTATTCTTCTATCTTCTTAGCTACAACCATCATTCTTTTATCAGCAGTTCAGATAGGGTAGCATCCCATGAGCGTTAGATAGCTCTCATTCTTGTCAGAAAACTCATGATAGTAGTTCTCAACATCCTTAGGTCGAACAACCTTTCTTTCAACCATTTCGTATGCTGTCTTCTTTCCATTCCAAATCACATAAAATTTTTGACCAGCTTTGAGCTTTGGAATATTTCTAAAGATGACTCCGTATTCATTTTTCTTCCACCATTCACTAGAAGTGTGCCCAAAGATGAGGGTATTACCTTTATTACCTGGAGTCGGAGTAGTTGGATATTTCACGACACCTTTTGTCAATTCTTCATCAAAGTTTTCCTTAGAAAAGTCGATTACGCCATTTTCTTCAGTATCAATCAATGGAGCATTGATATTCAAATCAGGAATGATCAATCTATTCCCAGGAGGTAAGGTGTTAAAATCAATAGTGTGTTGTTCTCATTTTTTGTCTAGGAATTCTTCCATTGTAGTTGAAAGAGTCTGGCTTCCCAACTTATTTTGCTTAATTTTTGCAAACTGTGTCTCAAGCTCTTGAAGTTCTTCTGCAGTTTCAGGTTTGAGCTCAGCACTTTGATGCATCGTATTCTCCTCTAACAAAAGTTGGTGGTCTCAGCTTCCACTTGAGCTGAACAAGTCCTGTGCCATCACCATTACCAGTTGTGCATTTGTAAAGAAGAAAAAGATTGTCAATACACTGACCAAGAGGATAGAAAAGATTTTCGCCTCTTTGAGCCAATTCTTGGTATTTCATGTAAATAGTGATTTAAAGTTTTTTTCAACAGATGCAAATCCTGAGGTAGTAATTATAGGTTTTGACTTTAGCTCTGCTGGAGACGTCTGCTCTGACTGTGATATTGGAGAAGGTCTGTATGTTTCCTGTGTTTTACTAATAGTAGGCTTTTCTAGTGCTTTTGAGGTAGTCTGAATCTGCTTTTTTTCTTCAATTCGCGTTGGAGTAGTTCTAACTACTGGAGTCTTTAAAATCTGTGGTATAATTGATGGATTTTCAGGTTTTTTAATAAGTGGCTTATTTATTGTTAGAGTTTGTAAAGGTGTAGTAGGATTCTTCAACTGAGCAGTTGGCTTTTGCACTGATTGAACTTTTTTTTCAGAGATTTGATCAGCTTTTTGTGCTTGAGTTTGTAGGGGAGTAGTCTGAGGATTCTTTATTTGAACCTGAGATTGTACTTGAGGAGTTGTAATTTTTGTTACTGGAGACTCAATTTTTAGTGTCATAGGAGATGTAATTTGGTTTGATTGTTCTTTTATAGAATTTTCTTTTGGTAAAGAAGAAAAATCCAGAACTGAATTTTTAATCAGTTTTTTTTCTTTTTTTTCAACTACTATTTCTCAGTTTACTGCAAAATCAAAAAGTGATTTCTGCTGAAAAAGTTCATCAGTTGTTATTCCAAGTTCAGACATCTGATCTCCATAGAGGACTGCAAATCCTTTTAAACTCATCGCTACCTAACAATATAAATCATATTCTAAGTATACTCAAAAAAAAATAAAATCAAAAAAAATCAGATTTCTTGTTTTTTATAACTATTGACATTTTATCTTTTTTATCGATAGATTCAGAGAAAAGCAAGCTCAGCAATGATTTCTCCTTGAAATTTAAGCCAGCTTTTGCATAATAATTAGCGTTCTTTATTTTACTATTATCCTGGGATGGCAATTATTATCTGAGGATTTTTCGTTTTCCAGATATTATATCATATTTTCGTAACTGTGCTAGGATATGGGGCTGGAGTATTCTCTCCAGAGGCGATTGCGATTTTCAGAGATGGAGTATGGATGCTGCTTGTTGGAGCTATTTTTCTGCTCAACTGGAAAGCATGGAGAAATTTCTTTCATCATCGGTGGAAGATGATTATCGTATTTGGTGGACTGCTTGTCTTCTCGGTTCTGCTTTCTCGCTTTATGTTTGGCAAGACGCTCAGCGAGATCCTCATTGGGATCAAATATGGGCTTTGGTATCTATGTATTTTGATCTCTGCTGGTAGTATATGATATTTCCTCTCAAGTAAGCTAAAAATACAAAAAAAATCAGAGAAATCAGACTTTTCATCTTTGGCAAAATGGCAAAATATATTAAAATGGGGACTTGTGAGTGTTGTCATCTTAGGTCGAGCTTGGCAAATAGCAAAAATATTCTTTCCAGATCGATTTATGGCAATCTGATATGGAAAACTTGATGACTATCATTTTTGACTAAAGCCGCCATTGTATTATCTTACTTGATATGAAGGAACGCTCAGATGGCAGGGACTATTCTCATGACCAAATAATTATGGTTATTTTCTCGTAGTCTTTTTGCCTTTGATTTTGCAATATTTTTCATTCCCAAATATCTTAAAATTTAAATCACGAAAAAAATCTGATTGGATCAGATTTTTAGTAGTTATTCTTCGGTTGATTACGCTTTGAGCTACGCTTTCTAGAGCTGCGATGATCGGTGCTTGAGTTGTGCTTTTTTGTGTATATTTTTCTCACATCAAAAAACATAAAAAAATCCTCATATGATCTGCAGTTTGAGTCGCGATTCTCCTACTTGGACTCAGTATCTTTAAGTGGGAATCTACGCTCGTACATATTCAGCAAAAATTAAGCTGAGTCTTGCAAGTGATTCATCAGCCGCTCTGATACGGGCTTGGAAGCTCTGGACCTGCAGTGCATCATACTGGAAGCTTTTTGCCTGAAAATTTCTATCTTCAACTGATGCTTGATCTCTGAACTGTTGGATTCTTGATTTGGCTAGGGGTAATGTATGCCTTTCTCCGTATGCAAAAATCTCTCATTGCAAGGGCTGAAAAAACTGATCAAAAATCAGAATTTTTACAGTATTTGAGACCGTTTCAGATCTGATTGCTGGCGCTTTTAGTGATGGGACTTTTTCTCCATGTTTTTGAAGATAGTATGGTCAATTATTTATTCTTTTGAGGATATGGGCTGATGTTGTGAGCGCTCCAGGCTTTAATTGGAAGACATAAGAATGAAAAAGCTGATTAGAAAAATAG
>CAUQBS010000019.1:0-19928 GCA_963516485.1 uncultured bacterium | reverse complement strand
GTGGAGGAGTTTGTGGCCTATTACAATCCAGCTTAGGTCCGATAGAACTACATGCTACATCTGAGAGTCTGTTAGAATTATTATCTACACAGATTGAGCGATTTACCTCTCTCCATTGACACTTTGGTTTGCTCTCGCATTGTTGTTTAGTGTCTTCTGTTATTGTTGGCTTTGGTGGAAGTTCTCTATAACAAAATCCTTCTAGTCCAGCAGGAAGTCCTTCACACGCTACCTGAACTCTTCCCTGAGACACAAAACAATTACACTTTTCTTCTTTTTTACATTCCCGTTTTACACATTTCCCATTACTTGCTGTAAATCCTGATGGACATGTAGGAGTAGAAGACGGAGTGTCACATTTAGTTTTGATTTGAGGGAGGGTAGCCTCAACATTATTAATCTTAATTATACAAGGATATCCGATTTGGCATCCGGGAATAGTCTTATTTAAAGTAATTCTTATATATCAGGTTGCATCATAGTAAGTTTGTCTCGTTCTAAATTCATATTCTCCAGATTCTATCCAAGGTTTTGCATTTGCTTTATATCCAGACATACTGATATTTAGTTTAATTTTCCCTCTAGGAGAAACAGTAGGTGAGAATTTTCAACCAGGAACAGAACCGGGACTTTTTTCGGTATAATTGGCTCTGATATAGAGATATTTTCTTGAGTAGTCCAAGATAAAGTCTCTAGAAGGGCTCTTCATAACTGTCTTCATTTCTTCTAAGGTCTCTGCCTGAGAATGTATTGATGTATCAATAGTTCCCTGTGTTGGGAAAGTAGTAGGATCAGGAGTATAACATGCGGCACAATTATCCAATCCCATATTTTCAAAGTTTCACTTCTTCGCAGACCAATTCGCCCAACTACAGTACGGTTGATTTGCTTTGAAAGCTGTAGCACTAGTAAACATACCTTTTAAATTCTCATCTCAGATCTGATTAATTCTTCGATTATTGAGCGGTTGATCGAATGCTTGTGCCACCATAAACATAAAGCTCATATTAGTTACCTTGCTAGTATCCCAGTTCCCTATATCTTGGTTGAAAGAACGATTCCAACGGAACATCTGACTCATATCAGTTACTCTTGTAGTTACAATTCTATTAGCAGGATAAGCATTCGCTGTAATTTTTGCCTTGATATCATCTTTATCTCTGGCAACATAGTATTTCTGCCCTTCAAACAGATATTCTTTACCAGCTTCAGCACAGTCTGCAGCTTTGATTGTTACTCCATTGGTGTGTCTATAGATTGGGTTTGCACAGTTGGCTTCACACTTGGTACTTGTTTCGTTGTAGGTATATCCACTATCGCAAGTCGAGCAAGTTTTACTTGAGCCACCGTGTTCTCCTTTACATGTCCATCTTGTACCATTCTTAAGACTTGTTTCTCCTGAGAATACTCCAGAGATACAGATGTTGACTTTATTTTTGTTACATTCACCAGCAACCATTGGAGGTTGTTTGGTAGCAGAACAAGTCAGATTTTTGTTATTCTTATTTTTACAAGTCCACGTCTTTTGTCATGAGGTAGAACCATTCCAGAAAGCTGGAGTAGCCTCTCCAAGTACTGAGCCATCAGTACAGAATCCATTTGGCTGAGCCCAAGCTACATCAGAACCTAAATATGTCTTTGCATTAGCACCACATTTTGGATCTTTTACAGTCTCACAACTAATAGAACAGCTTGAATCAGGTTTCCCATTATTTGTACCAAGATCACATTGTTCCCCAGCAGCTCTTATGCCATCTCCACATCCTTTTCTGGTTGCAGTACAGGTTGGACCTCCTGATGGAAAAGATTCACAAGTCCAGCTAACCTGTGCTCCAAGTGTCGGAAAAGTTGGTTTAGCACCTGCATATCCAAGCCCTCATTGACAGAAATCATCAGTAGACCACTGTGTTTGAGTAAGAGGGTAGTTGGTTGCTGCAGCACCACATTGTCCTAGAAGAGTTGGAGTTTCATTGTTACATACTTTTTGACAGATTTCTGTATGTTGCTTATTATTTCTTGAGTATTTAGAGAGTGCAGATATCTCATTATTAGTTTTCGCACATATACAGCTTACATTTCCTACTCTTTTTGTAGAAATATAAGGAGAAGTCTGAGTCGGAGCATTTGCTACATCTCCAAGCTTGATCGCGCCGTTTACAGTGAGCTGAATTTTTGGATTATTTGAATTGTTGGTATTGATAATAAGACCATTATCAGCATTAACAACCATGGTATGAGCTGATGCGCTATCAACCTGTAGTGGGCTAGCCTTTCCATTAAAAACTAAAGCTCCACTTGCTCCTAGTACATTGATCTGTGATCAAACAGCAAGAGAAGCCTGACCAGCAGGATTGATTGTGATATTTTCACCTCCTAAAACAACAGAGTCTCTTGCTAAAACAGTAGAATCTTTAGCAGCAAGAGCAAGGGTATTGTCTGCTTTTAGATTGGTATTTTTTGTTGCTACAGCAATAGCATTATATCCATTGAGAGTAGTATTGCTTGCTCCTCAGACAAAGGATTGTATACTTTCCCCTTGTACGCGACCACTATTTGTCGCAATCAAAAACGCTCCAGAAGAAGTATTTACACTATTGGTACTTCCAATAATAGAAGCATTATTTTGTAGTGTATTTTTTGCTTCTCCTCCAGCAAGATCAGAGGTCGGTGCTGAAACAACCGTTCCGTTAGAGACATTAAGTCTGACGATTGAGTCGATTTCATTATTATCCTTTCTTTCAAGGAAAAAAACCGCTTTTAGATCTGAAAATAAATCCTGATTGGTGGAGTCAATATCAAGCGCTCCATTCTGTTGAGCAAATACTCCTAGGGCAAAGAGTCCAACTCCTCCGAGTGCTCCTAAAGCCCAAAACTTAGCATGCTTTGATAGTTTCATTTTGTTTTAAGTGGATATAAAGAACTGTATAAAAAGTACTTATCACCCAAGTATAGCTAATTTTTCACATTTTGCAAATTATTTGATTTTATTTCCTTATCTTTCTCTTGACAAACAAGCTTTTTTATAACTTCTAGGATGTTGTAGATCTATTCATAGAGTGCTATAGTATGAAAGTGTCTTCAGGATGAGTATAAATTTTGCTCCCTGCTAGGGGAGCTGGCTCACGTTGTGAGCCTGAGGGGCTTTCAAAAGCAGCCTCGTCATTGCGAGCGATAGCGAAGCAATGTCCGCAAAGCAGTTGCTTCGCAATCTAGATAATATTCAAACTTGCTTTCCTTTAATGGGATTTTAGTACCCAACCCCCCTCTGTCCTTCGGACATCTCCCCCTATCAGGGGAGAAGATGTGTTTGGATGAATTTTGCTCCCTGCTAGGGGAGCTGGCTCACGTTGTGAGCTTGAGGGGCTTTTGTCTTTAAGCCTGTTTCATCTTTATCTGGATCGCTACAATAAAAAAAGAAGAAAAATCTGATTTTTCTTCTTTAAAATTACTTTTCTTTTCTATGTTTCAGATAATTCCTCAAGTTTGCAAAGATCTGATCAGGTATATTCCTATTTTTCACATCTCAGATCACCCAGTCAAATGCAATATCAAGCAGTTCTCAAATAATCTTCCCAGGTTTAAACTTAAATTCTTCCATGATATCAGCTCAAGAGATCGCTAGATCAGATTTCTTAAACTGTCCCTCAGAATTTTGGATTTCATCCAGAAGTTCCTTGAGGTAGTAGGAGTCTGAGAGGTCGCTTGAATTTTGTAGCGGATTATACATTCCTAGTCTATCAGCGATGTTGATATCAAGAAGGTTTTGAACTTTTTCGTATCCTGCTTCAGACAGGAGTTTTTTGAGTTTTTTGGCTCGGCTACTAGGACTAGAAAGCAGGATCTCTCATGGAGTATGATGTTCTTTGATATATCGTTTGATTTCTTCAATCTCTTTATTTGAAAAACCTAGATTTCTAAAGTCTTCTTTCATCAGTTCTCCTGAACTAAACCTATGATTCATTGGTCCAGCAAGCACTTTTCTGATTTCTTCTTTTGAAAGATTGAGTCAGTACTGCTCGTATTGTCCAACCTTCCCAACATCATGATAGAGCATAGCAAATCTAACAAGATAATTTTTATTGATCTGCTGTAGATGATACAGTGTCAGAATAATATGTGCATAAATATCAAACGGATGATATCTAATCGGCTGATCATAATGCTTGGTCTTTGCTAGTGCAGGAAAGAGGATCGGAAGCATTTCCGCTTCATCGATTAGTCCAATCAGTCCAAAAGGGTTTCCTTGAGAAAAGGATTTTACCAGTTCCTGATAGATTCTTTCTTTCGCGATAGAGGAGAGGAGTGCATGATTCCTCTTGATTGCTTTTCGAGTCTCAGTTTCAAAGTCAAAAAGTCTGATTTTATTTTTGGGATCAGGTTTTTCTTCTTTTTTTCACAGCTCAAGCAATTTTTCATTGATCACATTCACAAATCTTAGCGCTCTTAGGAGTCTCAAGGCATCTTCTTGAAATCTCTTATCTGCTTCTCAAACAGTCTGCAATTTTCTTGAGATCATTGACTGTAATCCCTTTGTTGGATCAATCAAAAGATGAATTCTGATTTTTTCTGAAAATTGTTTCTGCACTTCTCAATACTGATATCCGATCGGCTGAACATCCAGTAAATAATATAAGAAATCTAAGTCAATCTTTCCCTTTACGATCAACTGCTCTAGATAACTCTCCTTTTGTACGATCAAAACCTGCTGATTTTCAAGGTAGATAAATCCCTCTCTCTCAAGGATTTTAACCAAAAGCTCATCGTCAATATTTTTTTCTGTTTCATACGATGGAGCCTTGATAAACTGCTGAGAATAATACAATGCATTAATCCTAAAATCTCTCCTTTGAGCATCCAAAACCAAGCTATCAGACCAAAAAATCTGATCAGGATGGCGGGCATCTGCATATCCACTTTCTGCACGAAATGGTGTTAATTCATACTTAATATTCAGATGCGAACCATCTTCCAGCTTTGGAATCAAGGTAATTGTCCCAAATTTCTCAGTAATAAAAGTTGAAAATCCAGAAGTATTCAGATTTTCATAAATTTCACTTGGTTGTCCTCACATTGTTAGGTCGATATCATCAGGATCCTGCACAATCCCTAGTAATACATCTCTAATACATCCTCAAACCAAGAAAAAATCTGAAGTTCTAAGTACCTCAGTCAAGTCAGTATGATGTTTTGCTAATTGAGATAATAAATGAAAATGAAACATATCACTATGTTAAATGCTAATAAAATCAAAAGTCAGCTTTCTTTTTCTTTTTTAGAAAATAGATATTCTTTTTACAGACAAAAAAACGAAAAGCTGAATTCCTGTGGTCGCTTGTAGTGTAAAGATATATTCAGAGAATGCAAGCGATTTTCTGCTATAGTCTATTTGCTGTAGAAATAACTTTAAATCTTTTTCTAAAAATGTAAAGAGCAATCAAAAATAATCTCATCTAAAAATTTGAGTTTTTTGATTTTTTCCGGTATGATTAGATAACGATTTATTTTATACATTATAGCTATGGTATATATCCCAGAAGCATTGATTGAAGAGATCGAAGAGCTTAAGGATCTCGGTAAATTTGATGAAGCAATTCAGCTTGTAAATAAGATCCTTTCTCGTGATCCAAGTAATGAAGATGCAATCTTGCAGATCGCTGATATTCAGTATCGTAGAGGAGAGATCGGAAAAGCTGATAAAGCCGTTGATTTTCTCAATGCTCAGAAAAAAAATAATGATCCACTTTGACTCTATATCAAAGGGCTTTTAGAAATGGAAAAGAATAACTGGAAAGAAGCCAGAAAGTACCTTTCAAAAGCTATGGAGATGACGAATGCTACCAATCACGAAATCCTTAGATGCTACGGGCTCTGTGAATACTGGTATGGAAACAGATCAAAAGGTGTTGGATACCTCAAAGATGCCTTTAGTATTGACAATAAAGATGCAGAGGTAATCTACAATTTGATTCAGATTTATATTCTTGAGCAGGAATATAAGGAAGCTCAGCAGCTGATCTCGTATTTCAATAAATACCAAGATTCACTCAAGTTTGTAGACAAGCAGCTCGCTTTCTATCAAAATAAAATTTCTCTTTTTGAGAAGTTTATCAAAGCTAAAAAGCTTTTTCAAATCAGAAAGTAAAAAAAATTCTGACTTTTCATCTTTTTTACCTTTAGTCCTTATCTCAAACAAATGAAAATAAAAGATTTTAAATTTAATCTGATCAAAAAGGATACGCAAACCCTGATCTCTGCCTATAGATGGCCACTTGTGATTGTAAGTGCTTTGATGGGATTCTTGATCTTTATTATGAATGTATTTTTTGCAGGAGCAATCTATGGTCACCAGTTCAATTCAACTATGAAAGATAAGCTTTGAGTATATATCTACATCAATGATGCTGTAGCTCAAGATGAAAAGCAAATCTTTACACTCAAAGAGGACCTCGAATCAAAAGGATTGAGAGTGCAATATTCTTCTCAGCAAGATGCTTTGGGATTCGTTGAAAAGAGAGTTCCAGATCTGACTACTACACTCAAAAAATATCAGCTTAAAAATCCGCTTCCTTCTACGCTCTACATTATGTATAATGATCAAGAGCAGTTTACCAGTATGAAAACACTATTAGAAAAAAATAAAAACCTGATCCTTAATATGAACGATCTATCAGAAAATGCAATCAAAACGCAAGAAAAGAGAGTCCTAAATATAATCAATCTTTCAAACTTTATGCAATCATTCGGATATCTAGTCGTACTTGTGATGCTTGCAGCGGTGATCTGATTTGCGATCTTCTTTCTAAATGCAATCTTCTCTCATTTCAAGAGAGATATTCAAGCTAAAAAGCTTCTTGGAGCGACTGCCCATCAAATTGCACAACCATTCTTGCAAGTGATCTTCAAAACCTTGCTCTTTGCATTTATTATCGCAGCTTTACTCCTGGTTGCGACAACCTTGCCTCTAGAGCATTATTTGCAGGTTCTCTTTAACTTCTCATTGCTCAATCATATCGCAACGGTGATTTTTGAGCTTCTAGCTACAGGAATTATAGAAATCTGAATGATTATGCTTATTCTCATAGCGGTTTCCTATTACTATGTCCTCCGTCTACATAAACAACTTAAATAAACTCCAGAAAGATTAAATTCTTCCCCTCTAATTCAAGAGGGGATTTTTTTATCTAAATTTTTTCTAAATATGAGCAAAAAATATACCTAACTTCTCATCCAGAGCATCAACTGAAAAATGAATTTAAAATTGATCATCTCCTTTTTTTGAGATTTTTGCTTGATAATAGTCAGCATATTGCTAGACTTACAACTAATTTTTAACATGATAGAGAAAAAATATGACTGTACTTGTAAAAGTAGAAGATAGCTCTGGAACTGAAATATGAAGCTTCACCGCTGAGGATAATAAGGGTTTTGTAGAGATGGCTGCAATGCATGGAATCGAGATCCTCGCCTCATGCAATACTGGATTCTGTGGAGTATGTTTGTGTGACTGTAGTGGAGAGACCAATACACTGAGCATTGATAAAATGGGAGAACATACCTTCGAACTTCCTTTTGATGAAAATAATAATCCAAAGCAAATCCTTGCCTGTGTTGGTGGAATCAAGTCTGAGTATTTTGATGATGATCAAGAGCATGTAGTCATACTCAAGAAAATGTACTAACTATCTAGAATAAACTCAATAGGAAAAACAAAAAAATCTGATTTTTCATTTGGTTTTTTGATATGACAATTATAGACTTTGAAAGGACCTTTTTATTGCTTTTGATCCAGCAGGACGCTTGAGCATTTAATACCTTCTATCTAAAAACTGTAGATATATTTTTTCGCTATCTTCAGAGTAGCTATTTTCTTTCTCAGCAGGATTGTGAAGATATTATCGCTGATTTCTATGTAAAATTCCGAAATGCAGTGGCAAAATACGACATCAATCAGCCTTTTTCTGCTTATGTTTGGACAATTTTCAAAAATATCCTCAAAGATGCCTTCAAAAAAAATAAAGATCTTCCTTTCTCACTGCTAGATAGTGATGATGAGGAAGCTGAAAGATTTGAGGAAGGACTTGTTGATGAGGAAGACTACGAAGCGGTGCTTCAACAAGATTTTGAACTTGAGCAAATCCAATCTGCAATGCAGGAGCTAGATGCCCTGAGTAGAGAGATCCTGTTTCTGAAGTATATTGAACACAAAAGCAATACGGAAATCGAAGATACGCTTATGATTTCTCAAGATCTGATCAGACAAAGAATCTCTAGAGCCCTGAAAAAGCTTAGAACCCTTCTCAATCCAGACCCCTAAAATTCGCTGACTCAACAGAGCCATCTTTGAAAAAAGAAGAACTCTGATCTCAGCGACTTTTTTTTATTCTTTTATCTCAAAGAAACGATGAAGATTATTGGACTTACAGGACCAGCCGCTGCTGGAAAGTGAACTGTTGTTGATTATTTAGTTAAGAAATGCGGTTTTAGGCATTATTCTGTCAGTGGTTATCTGACCGAAAAGATCAAGGAAGCTGGACTTGAGGTCAATAGGGACACCATGAGATATATGGCAAATCATCTAAGGTCTGAATATGGAAGTTCATATATTGTCGAACAACTTTTTGCTCAGGCTCAAGAAAACGGGCAAAATGCAATCATTGAGTCTATTCGTGCACTCTGAGAGGTAGAAAAATTAAAAGAGAATGCTGATTTTATCTTACTTTCCATTGATGCTGACCAGAGAACTAGATACGAAAGAGCTCTACTCAGAAAGTCTGAGAAAGACCAGATTTCTTGGGAACAATTTCTTGAACAAGAGAGACTTGAGACTGAGAACTCTGATCCAAGTAAGCAAAATATTATTGCTTGTCAAAAACTTGCTGATATTCAGCTTAATAATAATTGAACTGAAGAGGAGTTATATAATGAATTAGATAAGATTTTTTCTATTTATACTATATAAGTATAATGAGATTGATGCATCTTTGAGATTCCTTTAAATGAAAAAAAAGATTATTGCATCAATCCGATTAAAGTTTTAAAATTCTTAAGATTATATAATATATGGAACAACATCTAAAAACGATTGCTCAAATCGATCAGTATTTAAAACTTTTCCCAGAGGAAGAGCAGAGATTAGCTCATTTAAAAAATCAGCTTCAAAACTCGGAGAATCTTTGGACGAGAAAGAATTTTAACGGGCATTTAACAGCAAGTGCGTATGTTCTCAAGTGAGATGAGCTTTTGATGATCCATCATGTGAATTTAAATAAACGGCTTGCACCAGGTGGACACTGGGAAAACTGAGATAATGAGCTTTTGGATACTGCAAAAAGAGAAGTTCTAGAAGAAACAGGGATTTCGCAGATCCGTCTTGCTGATTGGCATCTGAAACACCAGTTTCTACCCATAGATATCGATACGCATCCGATCCCAGAAAATCCCAAAAAGCAGGAAGATGCTCATGTCCATCATGATTTTAGATATGTGTTTTTCTTGGATCAGGGGCAGGATATTTCGCTACAGCTAGAAGAGGTCTCATCTGCCGAATGGGAAAAGCTCTCTGAAATCACCAAGGAAAACGGCAATAGTGGGATAGAAAAAGTTATAGAAAAAATCCAGCATTTCATCTTATAATTTGTCAATATATGCTACAAAAAGTGCTTCTTGGGTTACTTGCTGCACTTGTTGCTTTATTGCTGAGTCCGAGCGTCCGTTTTAAGTTTTGAAATCTTAATTCTGAACAAGAAAATCAAAAAACTGACCAAAATCAGACTTCTTTTTCTGATTTTGAAGACTTAAAAAGAAAAATTGAATCTATCACGGGAAAAATTATTCAAATGCCAAATCCTAAATTTATAGATTCTTACCTAGATTCTCTCTCATGAACAAGCACCATCAATATCCAAACCTATGAACTCACAGAAAAAAATATCAAAAAACATCTTAAAAAGCTAGCTGAGGCAGGAACACAAATTCGCATTATGATCGAAAATCAAAAATATCAGCAATATCAAAATACCTTTAAGCAACTCCAAAAAGAGTATGCTGAGATGCCAAATATTGTTATAAAGTCAGATCAGCATATGAAAACAATGTATCTTCACAGTAAAATCACACTGATGGATAAGAGCTTCTGGATTCAGAGTTCAAATCTTACCCATTCAACTTTTGCCAAAAATCGTGAGCATTTATTCCGAAGTGAAAATCCTAAAATTCTCAAAAATCTGACTCAACTTTTTGAAAAAGATCGGTCTGGGAAAATGCTTTCTCGTTCAGATCTGCATCCAAACCTGGTCGTCTGCAATATTAATTGTCGTGAGGTGATTACGCATTTACTGAGTTGAGCTCAGCATTCTATTGCTATTGAAACCCAGTATTTAACTGATCCTCAGCTCTTTGATATTCTCGCTAACCAATCAGAAAAACTTGATCTTAAGATGATTTTTTCCAATACTGAGAGTGTTTCTGACTTACCAAGCTACTTTTGAAATAACAAGGTAAGACTGATGAAAAAGCCCTATCTACATACCAAAATGATTTTGATTGACGATGAAATCTTGCTCCTTGGGAGTATGAATCTCTCAGCCAATAGTCTAGATAATAATAGAGAAATCTGAATCTTAATTAGTGATCCAGACCTTATCTGAGAGTTTAAAAAATCATTTGCTCAGGATTGGGAGAAGAATAATTAGATGTAATTAGTATTTTTTTACACTTAGAAAAAGTCCGAGAAAACCATCGGACTTTTTTTAGATTTTTTAGAGTCTATGTATCAGATTTCGCCATTATTATACTGCAATGCTTTGGGGATATGATCAATATCAAACTTAATATCCCATGTATTTGCAAAATCGAGTAAATCCTGTTTCTCCTGTTCTAGTTCAGTTGTAGTATGCTCCCTCTTTTTATCATGATATTTGATTAAGCGATATACAAACATCTGATTTATAAAGGGCTTCATAATATCAAACATCAAGGAATACTCATCTTCAGAAAAAGGAATTAGCGAGAGGTCTGATAGTTCCTTATATTCAGAAATTTTATTACAGAGAGGAGTAATATCCTTCTTCTTAATATTAAGAAAATCAGCAATCAAATACACTAATGTTCGCGTTGTTACTCTACCAGAAGAAATTAATTTTTTCTCTCCAGCATAGCTTTTAAAGGTAAGCATAATCAGGATTTTTTCTCTAATCTTAGAGTATGCACTTAAGAAAAAGTATTGATGCTTAATGTTCTCTAGAATAAAAATATAAGCAGAAAAATCCTCTAAAAAATTAAAGAAATCTGAAATAATTTCTGGTTTTTGGGTCTTTTGTGTTTTCATGATTTATATATCTTTTTTATTATTGATAATAAGATATTACTTATTCAGAGAAAAATGTCAATAGGTGTTTTGATTGATTCCTTGACTGAAATAGGTATGCTAAAGCTATAGTTTCATGGTAAAATTAATTATTATAAAACTTCTCTATCGTTTTCTCTAGAGAAGTTTTTTGATTTGTACTTGTATTTCTGTAGGATTTATGTATCATAGAAGCCGTATGCATAATTAGTCCTTTGTGCATTTATGGTTTGTCGTAAATCCCTGAGTTTTTCTCAGGGATTTCCTTTTTTGAAACAGGAAACTTCATCATTCCTTCCATAAAAAACAAACTATCTTTTCCCTTGATTTCTTTGACTAGATAAATATACTACTTGACATATAAATAAAAAAATATTTTATATGGAAAAAAATTTTGTAGACGGCTATCTTTCTTGTCAGGCTGACGAATTCCTTCAGATTTTAGAGCAAAATGACTTTGATTTGCGTGATACTTCAACAACATCAAGTCGGATCAAGATGAATATTGTAGTTGCTGGCGAAGTTTATCTTCCAACAAATCTGGATAAGGCTATGTATCTAGAAGATATTATCTTCCTAGATGATCTAGTTATTGAAGATACTATCTTTCAACAAGATATCACCCTTCGTCGTTGCTCGTTTAAAAAACAGCTAACCATTAGAGAAACCTCTTTTAGCAAAAATTTCAGCTTTATTGCCTGCAGAGTAGCAGATGAGTGTAGATTTTCTAACCTTAGTATTACAAATGACCTTACTTTGATCAGAAGTTATTTTGAACTTCTAGTTGAGTATAGTAAGATTAATGTAGGTAGGAAATATTCTTCTTATGATTGCTTTCTCGAGGGATTAAAAGTTGGTCGGATTCCATTAGTAGAATCCTAACGTGTCTAATTATCTTTATTCAGGAGGTCCTAGTTTATCTAGGACTTTTCTTGTAATATACTATTCAATTGAGAGATAGTAACATAATAACAATTGGTTTCTTCCCTATTTGATGATGACAAAAAATAAAATATCAAAAAACTCAGAGTAAAAACACTCTGAGTCCTTTTGTAGCAACAGTTAACGATAACTTCTTATTACCTTCAAAACTGCTGAAATTTCTCTCTGAAAAACTGAGCTTTCAGTCTCATTTACAAAGATATCAAAGTCCTGAGCTTGCTTGATTTCATTTATCCTTCCCATCAAATGAGGACCCGCTTCAAAGAATTTACATAATCCACGAAGCCTAGTGAGAGGATCATCAGGATACATGTAGTAGTCTAAATAGGCGTTGGCTCGAGCTCTATTTTTATCTTGAACCTCCAAATCCGTACTTGTATCTTTTTTTACTTCTTCGTAGAGAGCGGAAAATGATTCAGCATACATGTTTACATCTTGAGCATACATAAGTAGCTCAAGCTTTTCTTTTTTATACTTTTTCATTGTTATGTGATTTTTGTATTATGGGGATAATATATCTTTTTTCAAAAAAATGTCAAGAAGAAAAATCTGATCAATGTTCTTGATCAGATTTCTTATTATTTATTAATAACTTACAGGTTAGGCAAGTTCTCCAAGATATTGGTTGATTTTTTCTTGGTAGAATTCCTTTGGGTTCGCTCCGAGGAATCCTTCTTTGATTTCATGATTTACACCAACGAAAACTGTAGGAACTGAAGTGATAGCATATTCCTGAGCGAGTTCTCCCACTTCATCAATATCAATTTTAAGGATTTTTACTTGTTCTGGATTTACCTCAGCAGCCAACTCTTCCATAATAGGAGAAAGCATCTTGCAAGGTCCACACCAAGTAGCGAAGAAGTCAGCAATAATCACTCCTGAAAAACTAGATAAAATCTGATCAAATTCAGCTTTTGAACTAATGTGTGTTACTGTCATATACTATGCATAAAAAAGAATAAATACATGAGGTGATACCTCTTTTTTGTGGCTTTCAGAGATTCTTTTGCTTCTCTAAGAACTCATCTTCAAGTCTAGCTATCCTTCTAGTAAAATCAAGTCTATTGCATATTTTTACAAAAAAAGAGAAAAGTCAGATTTCTCTTTTGTTTGTCTATTTCCCACTCTTTATCTCTCGAGCTCTGCGAGAATTTTCTGCTGAATTTCTAGCATTTCGCTCTCACTGAGTTCTAGAGTCTCAGTTTTTCTAATGTCTTCCATGCTTTCAGAAGGCACGAGATGCAAATGCGTATGCGGAACATCCCATCCTGCGATTACCAGTTGAGTTCTCTTGCTTCACATCGATCTATCCAAAGCAAGAGCAATCTTCTGAGCAACAAGAAAGAGCTCTTGTGCATAATCAGCAGGAACTTGAGCAAAATAATCAACTTCAATCTTAGGAACAAGTAGGGTATGCCCTTTGGTAAGCGGATGAATATCCAAAAAAGCAAAGACCTTCTCATTTTCATAAATCTTGTAGCAAGGGATTTCGCCAGCGATAATACGAGAAAAAATTGACATTTTTGAGGTAATTAAGAGAATAAAAACCAGATTTTTTTATCTTTGTTTACATTGTGTGGTTGGATCTGTGATCTCATCACAAAAAGGAACATTATCTGAGGTTTTTGTGCTCGAATGTTCGATATCACTACCAGTGAACGTATATTGACATACCTGATTTGACATCCAAGTATTCATTGGGTTCTCAACCAGCTCTCCATCAATAGTTTCACTAATATGTGTCTCAGAAGTCTGTACTGTAGCTGAAGTAGAGAAGTTTCAGCTTGATTTCAGATATTTTTCCCAGTAGAGAGCTAGCTGCTTTTGTTGTTTCTCATCTAAGATACAATCAATTTTTGCTGAGAGGGAAGGTTCTGGTAGCTCCTGAGAAAATGAGCATTTTCAACTACTTAGTGGTGAGACAGAGAAATGCATTTTCATACCGAGTCCTTTATCATTTGTCTCACATGCATATTGAGAACAAGTATTAAGACTTTTTGGTAGGTCAGAACAAGTATTTACTAGGAGCGACTTTCAGGTCAAAGAGAGAGGATTCTGATTGTTAGTTTCTCCTGTTAAAAGCTGTGGCTTGACGTTACTGCTTAGGGATTGTGCTCATCTTCACTGAAGATTCCAAGCCTTATACAGCAAAAGGGCAAGCTCACCTCTTTTCATTGGAGCGGTAGGATTATTTCTCTGCTCTGTAGTCAAAAGCTTCTTTTTTCTTGCGAGTTTATAATAATTAAGCCACCATTCTTTCGGATTTGGTTCGGATTGTTTCCCTTCTAGAATTCTCATCAAAATCGTGATCCCTTGCGCTTTTGTTAGGGTTTGATCTGGAGAAAACTTTCCATTCTTTCACAAGATAATTCACTGAAAACAGGCAGATTTTATGGAATCTTTAAGATCTGATCGTGCCTTATCTAGATCCTGAAACTCACAAGACTCTGGAACTATAAAACCATTTTCAAGCTTTGCACCAGTCTGAAGGGATAAAAACTTAACAAAGAGCTTTGCAGCTTCATCTCTCCTTAAATTCCCATCAAGTTTATAAGCCTGAGCGGTTGAATGAATCGTGAGTCATGCTTGATGCATTCGTTTTACAGCGTCATCATACTCATTTGCAAAACTCCAGCCTCCAAATAGTCCTACGAAAGCCAATAGAATCCCTAACTGTTTTTTCATTTTTATATACTAGAGATAAAAAATCTGATTTTTTCTCTTTTAAATGCTATGAAACTCTACTATCCAAGTGTTTTTCTTGCTCAAAAAAGCTTTGAAATGATTCGCTCTTCTAATCTAATTACTGGCTCGAAAATCCATTTTTCAAGTCTTGAATAGCAAACTGGTAGGACAAGAATAATGGGGATCAATAATCCAACGATTGTCCCAGCGATAATATCTGTCGTCCAGTGAACTGTCGTTCCTATTCTGCAAATTCCAGTCAAAATAGCAAAAATAAACAAAAATACTGACCAAATCTTGAGTGAACGCTTGTGATATTTGATCCCAATCAACAGTGTTGCAATTGCGATTGAGAAGGTTACAACCGCGTGATCTGATGGAAATGAAGTCGTTGGAAGCCAGCTATGAAGTAGTGTTTCATTATCTACACTTTGAATTCAGAATTCATAAATTGGTCTCTGCTTATCAAAAAACTGCTGAATTAAAATATTGAATGCTACAGTAAAAAAGCAAGAGAAAAAGACAAAAAGTGCTTCTTTTTTGGTTTCAAGCTCCTTTTTTACAATCCCTTTAATATACCAAAAGCTCAGGAAAATCGGATACACAAAGACAAATACATCAGCTCCTACGGCATAAAACTGCGTAAGCCATGGATGTTCGTTTTGTTGTGCGACAAGAAATTTGAGAAAGTCATATCCCCACTGAGGTTCATTCATTAGGATTTTAAACATTATTTTTTCTGTTGAGAAATAAAGTAGTTGCAGAGATTTTGAAGTTTACACTCTTGGCATTTAGGGTTTCTTGCTGTACAGATATATCTTCAAAAGAGAATCATACAGTGATGTGCCTTCTGTTTATATTCATTTGGGATGCGAGTTTCAAGGAGTTTTGAGGTTTGTAGTGGAGTAGTAGTTTCAACGATCCCAAGCCTATTACATATCCTATGAACATGAGTATCTACCGCAACAACTGGCTGCCCATAAAGTACGTATAAAATTACTTTAGCGGTTTTTTCTCAGACTCAAGGAAGCTTCATAAGTTCTTGCTGAGTACCTGGGATATTGCATCAGTTCTGAGCTAAAATCTGGCTTGTCGCTCGAATATGCTTTGCTTTTGATCTATAAAGTCCAATTGATCTAATAGATTTTTCAAAAGATTCAAATCCGAGAGCCAAGATATCTTCAGGTTTTTTGATTTTTCTCCAGAGGTTATCGGTAACTTTATTTACCTGCTTATCAGTTGTCTGTGCAGAAAGTATCACCGCAACGAGCAACTGGAACCCATTATGGTAAATCAGTTCAGTATCTGCATTAGGAAATTTCTCCATCATAAATCCAAAAATCTGATCTAATTCCTTTTTTGTTCTTTTTTTCATCATACAATAAGTCTTTTAAACTCACACAAATGAATCCTTGACTTTTTAATTAAAATATCTAGATTGGTGGTAGATAAATATAAAAATGTTAAAGATATGAGTATACTAGCGACATTATCTCTGAGAGAAGTATTTGATGCATACTTTACGCCATCATCTACTAAGCCCGAGAGAGAGACCCAGGACTCTGGTACTAATGCAGAGAAGGAAACTCAGGATTCTAGCGGACTTTTCAGCGATGAGAATCCAAAGTGTCTAGAAATCATCCTCAGTCGTCTCGGCTATCTCTTCACAGAAGAAGAGTTTCATCGCTCACTTCAAACTATTGCTAAAGATCGACTTATTAGATCTAAGGCCGGAAATTCTATCACTAAAGACCAATCAGAAAGCATATTAAAATCTGATTTTAAATTGCTTATTGTCTTTTAGGATAGGAGATAGATTGAGAATAAAAGAAGTCTTGTGGATATTTCCCAAGACTTTTTTAGTTATAAAAGACTAAAATCAGTCTTTTCTTACTTTTTCTATTAGTTCTTGCCCTCCGATTTCTCTAATCTCTCCATGATCCAAGATGACAATTTGTTCAAGTGGCAGGTTTTGAAGCATCTCAAAGAGATGAGTAATGATAATAAAACTATTTTCTTCAGTATCAGTCGTTTGAAGAAGCTCGGCAACTTGCCTTACAGCGTTTACATCTAGTCCACTATCTATCTCATCAAGGATAATGTATTTTGGCTTAAGAAGCTTGATCTGAAGAACTTCGATTTTTCTTTTTTCTCCTCCTGAGAACCCTACATTCAAATCTCTCCAAAGAAAATCTTTGCTGATTTCTAACTCCTGCATTAAAGGCTCAATAATCTTTTTGAAACCAAGGAAAGTAGTAGGAGCTTCTTGTCTACTATCATAAATAGACTTAAGAAAGTCAAAAAGTTTTACTCCAGGAATCTCTGGAATATTTTGGAAGGTAAGGAAGATTCCAGCTTTGCTTCTCTCATCTGGGCTCATATCATTGAGGACTTGCCCATCTAGAAGAATTTCTCCCCCTGAAATCTCATATTTAGGATTTCCAGTAATTGCCATAGCAAGAGAAGATTTCCCTGATCAATTTTTCCCGAGGATACAATAATTTTTCCCATCTTTAAAATCAAAAGAAATCTGATTCAGGATTTTTTTATCTTCTACTTGTACTGAAAGATTTTTTATACTAAGCATAATCAATATAGTATTAATGAGTAAATCGTATCCATAAAATACAGATTTTTTTTAAGATTGCAAGAGGTATATCTAAGCTTAGAGAAAAAATAAGAAAAGTCTGATTTTTATCTCTTGAAAATGAGGACTACTTTTCGTATACTGAAAAAAGTGTGAATTTCTTTTTGGAAAGTGTGGAGATTTTTTGGAGTTTTCTTGAGAAGTTTTATCTGCTAGTTATCAAAATGACTACAAATACTAAATTACTAGCACTTTTGGATACTGTGATAGAATGCTATCTAGACAAAGGGGAGCCTGTAGGTTCTAAATTTCTCAATTCTTTGGAAGTGGTGGATTATGCACCTTCTACACTCAGAAAATATCTCAACATCCTAGAAAAACAAGGGATGGTATATCAACCCTACAATTCCTCTGGGAGAATTCCAACACTCCAGTGACTCTCTGCCTACTTAGATTCAACGCTGGCTCAGAAACCTGATGATATTGATTTGCATCTAGATTCTGCTAGACAGGAACTAAAGTCTCTCGTAGAAACTTTAGGAGAGGTAGCAGATGGAGTAGTGGTTGGATTTATCAGAAACGATGAGTATTACTATCTTGGAATTAATAACTTGCTTCGTGATGATATGATCGATGAATATTCGGCAACTAGAACGATTATCCGTTTCATCGAGGAGAAAAAGATCGTTGCTTTTATTGATAAAAAGATCCTCAAACAAAGAGAGGTATACTATACTTTTGTCAATGATCAAGATACTTTAATTTCCTGTGTGTATGTAAAAATCAGTCTAGATGGATATGATATGGTACTAAGTATTGTAGGTCCGCTGAGGGTTAATTACAAAAAAAACATCACTATTCTCAAAAAAGTTTTAGAATCACTTGGATGATAAGATGAGTTTGAACTCTCCAGAAAAGGAGCATCAGCATTCTAATAACGAAAGACAAGAGCAACAGAAGCAGCTTCAAGAGCGTATAAATACACTCAAACAGCTTGAAACTGATGTTTTAAGGTCGCAAAAAGAACACCAAAAAAAATTAGAAAATACTGAACATCCTTCTTCTGAAACAATTCTACCAGAGGTTCTTTTGGGAGATTTAGAAGAGAGAATTCAGCGTTTTTCTGAGCTTGATCAGCTCAAATACAACCAAGAAGTCACAAAAATCAATGAACAATTAACCGAGCTTGAGAAAGTGTTTTCTCAAACTTTAGAATTAAAAAAGAGAGTATTAAACTCACTTTCGAGGAGTCAGAAGGTTCAGCTTTTGAACAAACAATTGCCGGGACATGATCCAGTAGCAAATCAACAGAGAGTTTTGTCCGCTGAGAGGATAGAAAATATTAGGCCACAAGAGGGAGAATCAGCGATTAGTAACTGGGCAGCAAAACGAATTCAAAATCTGATTTCTTAATTTTTATTTACTTGTATATAGCATTTTATAATGGCGGAAGTTGTGCAAAGTGCAGGTGGTATCGTATATTACCTGACTAAAGAGTGACAACCAAGATACCTTTTGATCAAAAGACTAGCGCTTTCTGGAAAAATCGAGCGAGTGGCTCCAAAGGGAAAAATCCAAGCAGGAGAAAAAACTGAAGAAGCCGCACTTAGAGAGGTTTCAGAAGAGTGCTGAATCAATATCCAACACCTAAAACTCAAACAAAAGATTGGTATGACTTCACTCAGAAGTTCTGAGACTAAAAGAGGGCATTTAGATAAGGATGTGACGTACTTTTTGATGCTCTATACTGGAGATCCATCAGCTGTAAAGATCACTGATGGAGAGTGATATATCTGAGTATACAAATGGGCGAGTATTGAAGAGGTGTTAGGCTTGCTCTATTATGAAGATATTCGTGAGCTGATGAGAAAAAGCTTTTTTGCACTTCAGGAAGACAAAAAGCATCAATCCATCAAAAAGGCATTTATGGAAAAATTACCGTAGGAATTAACGGATAAAAAAAGCTGGGAAGTCTGATTTCTCAGTTTTTTGTTTTATGCTTATAGAGAAAAACAGAGAGGGTAGTTGTGATCAGAATTTGGAAGAAACCGTTTTTGCGGACATTGCTTCACTTCGTTACTTCGTTACTTCGTTCGCAATAACGTACAGTCTGTCATCGCGAGGTGAAGCCGTGGCGATCCAGATAGAAGTCAAACCAGTTTAATTGTAATCTGGATTCCGAAGCAACCACTTTGCGGACATTACTTCGCTATCGCTCAGAATGGGGAGTGTGCTTCTAAAGGAGCCTCAGTCTCGCTCTGCTCGCCAACTCCTTTAGTGAAGAGGAGGATTCTTGCTTAGAATATATACCAAAAACCAAAAATAGAAAAATGCAAGAGAAAATCATCACAATAATACAACTAGCTTGCA
>CAUQBS010000018.1:0-20547 GCA_963516485.1 uncultured bacterium | reverse complement strand
ACCTTACACATTCTCTCAAACCCCATTCCAGTATCAACATTATGCTGTGAGAGTTTTGTTAGTTCCCCTTTTTCATCTCTATAAAACTCCATAAACACATTATTCCAGATCTCGAGCCAGTTATCCTCATCAGTTGCAACATTGCTTCACTCAGGAGGGAATTCTGAATTTCCCACTCGGTAAAAAATCTCAGTATCTGATCCACAAGGCCCTACAGGACCAGGACTCCATCGATTATTGCTTGCATCAAGGAAGGAGATTCTCTCCTTTGGAATACCAGCTTCTTCCCAAGCCTGAGCAGTAAACTCATCTCTCGGTGCATCAGCATTCCCCTCAAAAACAGTTACTGCTAGCTTACGAGGATCAAACTCTAGCACATGAACAAGAAATTCATAACTTCGCTGAACGGCTTCTTTTTTAAAGTATTCTCACAGCGACCAGTTTCCCATCATCTCAAAAAAAGTCAGATGAGAATTATCCCCCACTTCATCAATATCAACAGTTCTCACACATTTCTGGATATTAAAAAGCCTTGTTCCCAAAGGGTGCTTTTTACCAGCAAGATAAGGGATAAGAGGCTGCATTCCGGCAACATTAAAAAGGGCTGTTGAATCCTTATCTGCGATTAAAGAGGCTTCTGGTAAGTGCTCATGCTGTTTACTGAGCCAAAAATTGTGTCGCTTTTCTCTAATTTCTTGAGCTTTTAGTGGTTTCATTTAACATAATAAAGAGTATAAATCAATTTCACAGGTTTTAAAGTTCCCTATAGAGACTAGGTAATTTCCAAGAAAAAAAATCTGATTTTTGCTTTTTATCCTGTATTTTGAGTAGCAATACTCATAAAACTCAATCTAGAATTAAAGTTTACAAAAGTATTTGTTGTCATTCTAGCATTTTGAGCACAGAGAAAGACTAAAATCAGATTTTTGTTTTTTTATTGCTCTGTCACCTCCTTGAGTGATTTCTGAGCTTTGAGCGAATCAATAAATTCATAAAGATTGATTTTATTGAGCCCATCAGTAGTCAAAACATATAGTTCCGGTCTATCATTTGTACTCTCTGGTACTGCCACATCAACTACACGAGCATTTGTCGCTGACAAATCAAACTTAAATCTGAACATATAGTAAAGTTTGAACGAAGTCTTATAATTATCATTTATCTTTGATGGACTTGATTCATAAACGGTAAAGGTCTGATTATCTCTATCAAAAAGGAAAATATAAGGAGAAGCACTATTTACCAAAACCTTCACATTATTTGAATAAGTTGAAGAAACCTTATCTCCTCAGACAATAGGTACCTGACGATAATCAAGTCTAGAAGAAACATTTGAGCTTCTCCAGAACTGATATAAAGCACCATCTCATCGTGCCATAAAGTTTCCATCAATTGCGAATCCCTCCATCTGACTAGGGAGACTTGCTCCAGAAGCTGTCAAAACAGTATAATTTTGACCGTTTTTATATTTTGATTCAGAACCAGCAATATTAATATATCTAGTTAGGAATACAGATGCGAAATTAGCAGGTGAATGTTGAAAAAGGTAGATACTTGTTTTATTGTAGGTACCAATACCTCCAATATCTTTTGTAGATCGCTCACCATCAGTTGTTTCCATAGTCTCAATACCAGTTTTTGAGACAAAGAAGAGTTCTCCTCCTGCAGTATAACAGAAAAGTCCCTTTTTACTCAAGCTTAAACTACAATCTTTAGCATCAGAACCAACATTATACTCAACAAGAGTTCCTCTAGTATTTTCATTAACACTACCTAGCAAAGCTCAAAGCTTACCTCAGATATTGATTTGAGAAGCAACATTTACACTAATTGGAGTTCAGAGTTTTGCTTTTTCCGTCTCAGAAAAGGTAATAAGTCAGGTTTTTCTTCCTGTTTGTTCATCATCAAATTGGGATAACGACTTGATTGTCATTACATTAAACCCTTGCTCATAGCTAGCCTTGAGACTCTCTCTAAGATTTTTCACATCCTCTGCCCAAATTCCTTTTTGCTCAAGTAGACCAAGTTTTTGAAGGATTTCATTGTATTTAACTGATTTTTCATCACTATTTGGATCAAGCGTTTGGAATGCAAAAATATCCGCTTTGATCTGATCTAAGGTTAGACTCGCAGTTCCTCCTGTGGCTGTTGTATAGGTTACGCTTTGTGTACCACCTCTGAGCTGAGAAAGTACCGCATATCCAAGGAAAAAAATCACAATTCCTAATCCTCAAGCCATTAAATAATATCACATATTTCCTTTAAGGTACTGTCTGGCTTTTTGATTGAAGGCTCAGAGATTAACCTTTCAGAATACTTTTGAAGTATATTTTGAAGCAAGTGCAGTGAGTTTTCCTCCTCTTTTTGAAGGAACAGTTCTTGATAAATCAATACCTGTAATACTAAAAGAAGACAAAAATCAGATTTGAGATTTTTCAACTCTTGCTCCAAGGATATCTCCAAGTACATCAAGCATCGCTGCTGCATTTTCATTACTCAAGACCTGTTGAAGTTCATCAAGGTCCTGTTGATCTAGGATATCAGAGAGCTTTGTGCCTGCATACATAAAGACATCTCCCCTCTCAATTTCTCATCCAATAAAGTCAGAAAACTGATCAATATTAGTTTGTTCCTGATATGAATTTTCTAAAACTGAGTAAACTTTTTCATCACGGAAAATCATGAGTGTTGTCTTTCCAATCATCCAAGTCTTAACTGTCTGATCTACAATAACCTGCACATACCCTCTTAAATCACACTTTGGAACATCGCGAAGTTTATCTGCGAAAGATTGGAGTTTTGTATTAAGTTTTTGGAGTTCTGACTCTAAAAGCTGCTCAATTTCTTTTGAAGTTAGAGGCTGATCTTTGGTCTTATCTAGAAAATCAGCGACAAATTCTTGTAAAATTTCCTTTTGATATTCCAAGAATTTCTCAGAATGAAGCTGAATATAAATATCTAAGAGCAAGCCATTATCTAAGGTTTCACTCACTTTATAAATTCTCTCAGCATCTGAATACTCCAAAGCAGCATATACCGGTCTCATCTCCCAATTCTAAAAACTAAAAAAGCTGACCTTCTCCTCTTTTACCTTTTATTTTTTTCACAGAAGTCGACTTCTTTGTTAATAGCAAAACAAGAGGAAAAATCAAGAGAAAGAGGACTTTTTTGAAGAGAAATTTTAGAGTAAACGAAGCAAATTTTATGTCAACATCAGAAAACTCTGAGCATAAAAGGTTTTGGAAAATTAGAGAAAAGGAATCTGATTTTTTTCTTTTTTCACAGTAAATTGGATATTTTCTGGCATATAAAACAAAACATAAATCTTTTGTCCTGCGAAAAAGCTATGCTCTTTGCTCAATCTCTGTCAATACAAATTATCAACTGGGATAATCGCAAGTTCTCAAGTAGAATATCTATTATTGAAACAAGTCATGCTGCCTCCACGTTCAATACCTATTTTGGAATAGACTGTTCAATGCTCTCTATCTGAGTAGTCAATTTGTTCAAAGAAATCTTCTGGATTAGAATCTGCCTTAAAATAGACAAAACCAGAAGGACGACGAGGATGATATCATCCTCACCACTCCTCTTCAAAAACTGCAATTTTTAACGGCTCTATCTTGTATTTTCCTGAATCAACGATAAAAACTAACTGATAAAATTCTTCTTGCGTCAAAGTTAACCTAAAGAATCTGTGGTCTTTATTTGTATTTATTGGAGTATCAAAGGCGATATCTTGATAACTTGGATGATTTGGTATTTGACCGAGGGACGGGAAAACTGGAGGTTCAAAAATACACCATGGAGTGTCCATCGGATTTCGTGGTGAATAGTATTGTGCCTCTGTCCTCGTATGAAGCCATCTGGTAGAAAAGAATCCATCACTATAGAAATCATGATAGGGTAAGAGATGAGAGATAAACCGCATCATCGGAATATAGCCTCAGAAAATCCTAATACTTAAAATAATAACTGCTAATCCTCAAAAGAGAAATCAACAGATTTTTCGGAAGAGATGTTTTGTTTTGCGGAGTTTTTGAAGCATAACTTACAATTCACAGATAAGTAAAAAAGCCCTTTTAGAATAGTAAAAAAGGCTTGTTCCTAAAAAATTACGAGGACTTTTTCGCTGCTCAAAAGAGACAATACTTAAACAGATACGGGAAAAGGAGAAATGAATTTGCGACTTTTTTCAGATTTCTTTTCGGATCTGTGATCAGTCTATAAAGTCGCTCAAGTTTTAGCGTTCTCCAGAACTTTGGAGCTCTTGATTGGACTTTTGCAATAAAGTCAAGCAATCCTCAAGTATTGAAGACAAGAAGCTTCCTTTGCTGGATTTTTTGATAATTTCTACTTGTCCAGAGTTCCTGAAGAGGAATTTTTGGTGTTGATCTTGCAACAAGCAAAACATTGATTGTATCTTGATATTCCTCAAGCGCAGCATCTGCTTTCTCCCAGTCAAAATCTGAATATCCATCTTGAGAATAAATCACATTATATCACTGAAATTTTAGAGTATCCTCAGCTTTTTGGAGATACTCAGGACGAGTTCAGTACAAAAGTAGACAAATTTTCTGACTTCAGTATTTTTTCTTGAGGTCTGAAAGAAAATATGGCACAAAATCTGTTCCGTTTAGATTCTTAAGCCAATAAGGATGGGGAGATTTTACCTTTCTACAGAGGCGAGCAAAGGCATAAAAAAGCTGAAGTGCGATCCCATCAGGTAGTAAAAAATCTGATTTTAAAAGGATTTTTTTGTATTCTTTTTCTTTTTCAGTTTTTTCTCCATCCTCAAAAAGATTTTGAGAGGCAATCACTGCGAAGTAGAGAAAATTTACAACAACGGCCTCTCCTTGGTCATAGAGCGATAAAATTTCAGAGATCGCATCATCTCTGGTTTTATCATAGAGTTTATCCAAGATACTCTGCATGAAAATTGCTAAAATAAAAGCATTTCTTAAACATAGGAACAGTAGTATATCTAATTCCCATAGAAAGTCAAGTAGATAGACGGAAGCAAAAAATCTATCGAACAGAAAAAAGAGAAAATCTGATTTCTCTCTCTTCTTGTAATAATTTTTCTTCTTTCTAACCCATCTTCTGAGCCAAAACCTAAGAAGATTGAACAGGTTTTGTCTTTACTTTTGAGTTTCGCTGTTGAATTTCTCAGAGAAACTCTACATATTCCTGGAGTTTATCCTCAGAAATATATTTTTTAAGTGCGGTGAGGAACTCTGTATTTACCTGCTCAATCTCTTGTTCTAAAGTGGTCATCTCTGATTTACTCAGAGAAGCTATTTTTTGAACTAACTCTTGCATAGCTTTCTGTTTTTTCATCTCCAAAATCCTGATTTCATATTTTTGCTCAGAAGTTAGTCCATTTTGATCCAAAAGAGACCACAGAAAACCATACCCCTCTTCTCAGTTAGTAGAATTGGTATCTGTTTTTTCTGTCTCCTTAGTCTTTTTCAATTTAGTAGCCGAGAGTTCTTTTAGCTGATTTTTGTATTGCTCTGGCAAAAAAGCTAAAAGCTGACTTTGGAAATCTATCTGCCTTGCATCTCGTTCAATCCTCAAAGATTCCTTCTCTTGTAAGGTAGCTGCCTGCTGCATTTTTTCAATCATCTGTTTTTGTGCAAGCTTGAACGCTGTCCATAACTCTTGAAAATGGCGCTTTTGATCTGGGGTGAGATCTAAATTTTTGAATGGGAGTTTTTTTACTACAGACGGCAAAAAAGATCACTCTAACTGTGCATCATTTACAATCTCTGGCAATAAAGGGATACTTGACTGTGTAGCTTGCCCACTAGCAAAAACACCACTACCAGTTACAGCAAAGCAGGAAAATGCAAATACCGAAACTACAAACTTATTTTTTAATTTCATTCTCTACAATTTTAGTAGATAAAAGTCCAAATACAGAGCCATAGCTCTCAAGTGAACGCCAGCGAGTATATCCATATACCTTAAATTAATCTTAAATCAAAAAATAGCAGTTATTCACTACTATTTTTATCTGATATCAATCTATATCCATAGCCCTTGATGGTTTCAATCATCTCTTTTCAGATTTTTCTTCTGATTGTAGAAAGATACACATCAAGTTTTCCATCTTCCTCAAATCCCGCATCTCAACCCCAAATTTCCTCAATAATATCTAATCTTGAGAGTGCCATTCCCTTATTACGGATCAGAAGTTCCAAAATCTGAAATTCTTTGAGGGAAAGCTTGATTTCTTCTCAACTTTTAAATATTTTTTTCTGCAAGTTATCCAAGGTAAGAACTCCGTAACTCACAACATCTTTTTGCACAGATCTTCTGAGTAAAGCCTCAATTCTAGCAATAAGTTCTTCCAAATCAAAAGGCTTAACTAAATAATCATCAGCTCAGACCTCGAATCCTTCAAGTTTATCTTCTAGCTGCCCCTTTGCTGTCATCATCAAGATACGAGTCTGCTCCTGATACTCTTTAATCGTCTTTGCGACAACAAGACCATCAGTTCCAGGAAGCATTAGATCAAGCAAAACTAGATCAAAATCCTGATGTTTAACAACCTCATTTGCGTATGATCAGTTCTGCACCCACAAAACAGAATACCCTTCTAATTCTAAATACTTTTGAATATTCTGACCTATAGTTTGATTATCTTCTACAAGTAAAATACTTGTTTTCATATTTAAGAAGTATAAAAATCTAAAATAAATCTGACTCAATTTTCAGTTTTTTCATCTAATCTTAATTCAAAGTTCTGTTTTTGAGCAAAGAGCTGCGCTAAGTATAATCCAAGTCAAAAACTCTTAGTGTCGGTATGAGAGTCCTCAGCCTGCCAAAATCTCTCCCAAATCTTAGCTCTAAACTCAGGCAAGATCTGCTCTCCAGAGTTGTAAACACTCAAGTATTGGGAAGTCAAGTGGATATGTATTTCGCCTCCTTCTGGGACAAATTTAAAGGCATTTGAGAGAAGATTACTTACAATCCTAGTCCGTCATTGTGGATTTACTTCTTTGTGCAAAGAATGTGGAATCTGAGTAGTGACCCTCAGATTTTTTTGCTGATGGGTCAGTTGATACTGATACAGCAAACTCTCTAGCGATTCTGAAATATCAATCTTTTCCTTTGGAAGCTGAATCTTTTCTTCAAGCTGAGTTATCAAGAGCAAAATCTCTAGTAATGCGTCCATCTGCTTTGCCTCAGCTTTGATTTTAGAGAGTGTTTCCTCATAGTCGTGCGTCTTTTTAGAAATGTCGATCAATGTTGAGATCGTCATTAGTGGGGTTTTCAGCTCGTGAGAAGCATTTTTTACAAAATCCTTGAGTCCTTGAGCCTGCTTTTTGATCTTTAGAAGTGCAAGATTAAACTTCTGACTCACTCTATTGATTTCATCATGCGGACTCCCAGATATATCTATCGTACTATCCAAATGATCCAAATCTAGGTTTCCAAGAAAAGCATTGAGTTTATTCAGTTTTTTTAATGCGTTTTTTACAAAGAGGAGAGAAATCAGATAAGAACCAACTCCTCCTAGAGCAATCAGCCAAACCATCACCCAAATCAAAGAAAGCTGTGCCTCTACTTGTGGAGTTACATTACGAACAAAAACCTGTCTTCACCTAATTGTATAGTGCAAATAATAGTCTCCAAACTTTGAAATTGACTGAACGACGCGAGCATTCATGAGTTCTTGCACCTCTGGACTTTCAACTGTAAAACGATGTTCGCGATTAGAAAATTCTTTTTCTAAGAAGATACGAATTTTTCTAGGATCCGGATCTGGATCTATAATTTTTTCTCATGTTATACCAATGAGATCAGAACTTAGTTCCCAAGGTGTATATCGACTCCAAAAATAGATTCCGTTTACCAAAAATCAAAAAATCAATAAAACTCCAACTGAAAACATTGTAAATTGAAGACTAATTTTTTTTGATGTTGTAAGCGACTTCCACATCAGATACGATAAAAAATAAAGAACTAATGTATCACTTGTTCAAGATGTTGCTCTATTTGTTTGATACTATCTGCGATATCTTTTTCTAGATATCCACTGCCCTGGATTTTAAAGCCAGCTGCATTATGATGTCCTCATCATCAAAAACTCCTTGCTAAAGCTGCGCAGTCAACTCCTCCTCTACTTCTCAAAGATGCTTTGAGATAGATTCCGACTTTTTTGAAAAGGACGACAAGATCATTATTTCTAATATCCTGCATGATATAGAGCCCATAATCAGCCTCATCGTGATCTACAGCATATTGCTCCAACTCAGTATCTTCATAAAACGAATAAATCAGATTTACTGTCTCTTTTTCTGCTGAAGGAAACTGAAATTTCACCTTTTGCATCCTAGAAAGTAGCAGTTGCATAAACTGGACACTACGGTAGGTCTTATTGCGGAAAATTTCGTCAATAATAACTTTTTTTTGCGCTCAGAGTTTGAGAAGATTGGCTGCAATCTGGAAGACTCTTACTGATTGCTCACCCTCATCATAACGAAAATTCCCGCTATCCGTTGAGAGTCCCATATATAAATATGTTGCAACCTCAGAGTCGATCAACTCTGGCCACCACTGTGAACACAAATCATATAATAATGAACAAGTACTAATCTCCTCTGGATCACGGTAGATTGCAGTATTAACTGGCTCCAATTCTGGTTTATGATGATCTATAATTACTTTTTGCATTGGATCAAAGTACTCCTCTCTCCCATTGGTAAACGCAGAGATTCTTTTATATGAGTTAAAGTCTAGGAAGACAAGGATATCATATTTTCAATAATCAAATTCAGTTTTCACTTTTTTTTCCCAATTGAGGAAAGAAAAAACACGGCTAGGCTCATAAGGTGTAAAATAGCTTACTATTTTTCACTGTTTTTCAAGGAGTCTTCCCAGTCCTAATATTGCTCAGAGAGCATCTCCATCAATATATTCATGTCCAAAAAGGGCAAAAGTCTGATTTTTTTCTAATATTTCCCTAATCTCCGCTGGCGTATTCATCTACAAACAAATAGTTATAAAGCAAGGAAATAATAGGAGTTTTTTGATGAAATACAAGAGCAATTAAAGCATTAGTCTAAAGCTCCACTCATCGTATATAATACCTTTGCTTTAAGATTTTTGAGGTCTATTTTTTGATTTATGAGTCCAGAGTTCTGCTGTTTTATCAAAAAGGTGAAAAAGTCTGAATAGAGCTGAATGTTCAGATTTTTTTCTATTTGAAGAAGAAAAAGTCAAAGTTGCTCAATATTTGAGGAGAAAATAATATACTCATCCACATTCCTTTTCCAAACTCCGATTTGATCAAAATCTCCGACAAGAAGAGAGACCTTCTGATCGTGAACTTTCAAAAAACAAGCATCCCAAGCTAAGGAAAGTTTATTGTCACTCGATTTTTGTATAAGAGAAAAAATATCCTGAAAGAAAAGTTCTTGATCATTCAAAAGATTTGCTCTATATCCTTGTAAAAACAGCTTCTCTTTTTCTCAAAGATTATGTGGAGAAATAAGCATATCTTGGTTTTTATTACCAAGCGTCATGAGAATTTGGTTTTCTCCTTTGATTGGTCTGTAAGTCTGCCAAGTCGGCAGCCCTGTACTTTTTAGGCGTCTTCGCATATCTAAACTATGCTGGAATTCTTGGATCTGAACGACCTTATCTTGATTTTTGAAAGTTTTTTTGGCGAAAGCGAGCTTTTTACCCTTAAAATCCAGATCAACTTTTGAAACTGTAGCATAAAATCACTCCCCTATTGGACTTTCAGCGAGGACTTTGAGTAATATTCAGGAAGTTTTTTCTCAATTTTTATCAAGGCGATAAGCAAAAATCTCACTTTTTGATTCTGTTTTTTGATTTTTTGCTCTGTCTAAAGACTGTTTCATCGCTTGCAGAATATATAAAATAGATACTAAGCTAAGTATAATCAAAAGGACGAAGAAATGCAATTTTTTAACTGCATCTGAAAAAATTTTAATACATTTACAGGTTTCCAGAGATACCACCAACACCTAAGAAGCTAAAAAACAAAAAATCTAACTCAAAAGTCAGACTTTTTTTATAATAAACTATTAATCTTGATATCCTTGTTCCTCAAGTGTCATCCCGATAATTTCATCATTTGGTTCAACTTGAATATTTTGGACAGCTTCTCTATTGATATATACATACATGAGCATAAGCATAGGAATTCTGCCAATAATCTTTGTAATATATTCTCCGAGATCTTCTCTAATAGATTTAAGATTATCTTTAATCTCCATTTTCTTTTTTGAGTTATCTCTATATTTTGCTCTTGCAAACTCGACAATTTGTGTATGAATTTTCTTTACCTCAGATGAATATACAAACCCTCTTGACTCGATTTGGATATTTCCAACAAGCTCTTTGGTCTTGGTATCAACTTTGAAAATCAATCCAACAACACCACTTTCTGCCATAATATTTCTCGCTTTCATTACGTATTCTCCTGAAAGATGCCCCTTTCCTTTACCATCAATCATTACGGTATCAAGTTTGATTCTCTTTTCAGAGGTGAACATCACATCATCATACATCTCAATAATTTGCCCATTATCTGGCAAAAGCACATGATGCTCTGAGATTCCCATCATCATTGCAACTTTTTTGTTTGCATGTCTCATGTATGGTTCTCCATGAATAGGACAGAAGAAATCTGGATTTAAGAGCGACATCATCAGTTTTAGATCTTCTTGATATCCGTGTCCAGAAGTATGAATATCCAAACCTGGCTCATCAATAACTTCAACTCAAAGTCTAATCAAATCATTGATCATTCCGATTACTGCTTTTTCATTTCCTGGGATAGTATGAGAAGAAAGAATAATTCCATCTTCAGGCTTTAGCGTAAAGTCTTTGAAATCTGACTTTGACATTCTCACTAAAGCACTGAATTCCTCTCCCTGAGAACCTGTACAAAGTACAAGAACTCTTTCATCTGGAAGAGTTTCAGCTTCAGCACTGAGCTGACGGATCATTCCTTTTGGTGCAGTGATATATCCCAGCTCCTGACAAAGCTGAACATTAGCTACCATAGATCTTCCAGCAAGGAAAATGACTTTATTGTATTTGATTGCACTATTGATCACCTGAATAATTCTACCAATATTTGATGCAAATGTCGAAACAATCAGTCTTCTATGTTTATGTGCATTGATTATCTTATCAAGATTCTCTCCGATGAGCTTTTCTGATGGAGAATGTCCTGGTTTTGTTGCGTTTGTTGACTCTCAAAGATAAAGTCTAACTCCTTCCTGACCAATTCTTGAAATTTTTCCAAGGTCTGCTGGTCTATCAATAGATGGAGTAAAATCTACCTTAAAATCTCCCGAAAAGACGATCATTCCCTTTGGGGTGTGAATAGAGAGCCCCATTGCCTCTGGGATAGAGTGATTTACTCTGAAGAATTCAATGGTAAATACTCCAAGTTTCAAAATCTCAATATCTGGATCAATGAGTTTATATTTCAGATTTTTAAGATCTTTTTCATCTAGACTTCTCTTGATCATTCCGAGAGTAAGTGGAGAAGTATAGATTGTTGGATAATCTAGTGATGAAAGGATAACTTTGAGTGCTCCGATATGATCCAAATGTCCGTGGGTAATGATAATTCCCTTAATTTGTTTTTTCTTTGCTATAAGATAGCTCACATCAGGGATAATATAGTCTACACCAGGCATATTATCTCCTGCAAACTCTTGTCCAGCATCAATCACGAGAATATCGTTTCCGTATTCTACGACATTCATATTAGATCCGATTTGCTCAAGTCCTCCAAGTCCAAATACCTTAACTGGAGTCTCTCCTTTTTTAATAAGTTTTGTCGGATCTTCGATTTTCTTTGCTACAGGCTGATTTCTGTGTCTCAAAAAGGCCTCAGAAGTCATTTTCTTTTCTGTATTAGGTTTTTTACCTCTAGGAGCGCGCGATTTAGTGTTGTTTTTTTCTCATAAATTAATAGAAATGTTTGATTGCATAATTGTTTCCATTTTATTTTTTTGAATACTAAAGTAAAAATGATTCTTAATTTTTTAGAACAATTAAGGGCTTCTTGTGAACAAAGGAAAATTCCACTCATCTCTCGTGAAACTCAAGCAATATTAGCAGATACACTCAAAAAACATCAACCAAAAACTTGTCTGGAAATAGGAAGCGCTGTTGGTTATAGTAGCATCTTTATTGCAAATATAATCCAAGAGTGGTGAGGTCAACTTACAAGTTTTGAAGTGGCCTATCCTTCATATCTAGAAGCACAGTACAATATTCATCAGACAAAGCTGACTAATATCACACTGTATCCATTTGATATCACAAAACTCCAATCAAGCAGAGCTATATTGCCAAAGCAAAGTGATTTTGTATTCATTGATGCTCAAAAAAGTCAATACGGAAGCTATTTAGAGAAAATACAAGAGAAACTAAGTTCGGAAAATACAATACTACTCGACGATATTTTAAAATATCAAACAAAACTAGGTTGATTATATAAATTTCTCAAAGAAAATCAAATCAATTATGAAATTTTTGAAAGTGAGCCTGGTGATGGAGTGATGCTAATTCATAATTTACCTATTAAATAATAGTAAAAAAATCTGAATCGAAATTCAGGTTTTTCTTTTTTTTAAAAAGTATTTTTCTAAGTTTTTTCTTTTTTTATATAGCCTTTTTCTCAGTAGGGGAAAGCTTATTTTCTAAATAATGATACTCTGGAAGAAAATCAATTCTAATTTTCTCCTCAAGATCTATAGAGAAGGGTCACTACTTTAAAAATTCATCGATAAAACTGAAGATTTCAGACTGTTTATCGGCCAATAGTTTTTTTTCCTCTGGCTTAAAACTACTCAATACCCGATCAGAAACCTCACTACTCACAGCTGGCCTATCAACTCCGATTCTCAATCTCCAAAAATCACGAGTTCCGAGCTTTTCTATAATACTTTTGAGACCGTTATGTCCAGCAGCACTTCACCCAAGCTTGAGTGCTATTCTCCCAGTAACAAAGTCGATCTCATCATGTAATACTAAAATATTTTCAGGAGGAATCTGGTAAAATCTTGCAAGCGGAGCGACTGCCTCGCCTGAGAGATTCATATAGGTTTGTGGCTTACTGAGAAGAATTTGCTCTCATCAAATATTGCCTTTGATGATCTCAGCTTTATATTTACTCTCAAACTTCCAATTTCAGAGCTGATTCCAGCTTACTCGCTCATCCAAAAAACGAAACCCAATATTATGCCTAGTATTCTCATATTTTTGTCCTGGATTTCCAAGTCCAACCAATAGCTTCATAACTACCAACAAACAAATAAAAATCTGATTTCCCTTATGTTTTTAAGTATTTCTAGACAAATCGCGCCTCTCCATCTAAATAATATCCACCATTAAAGGTGTCAGTTTTGACCTTACCAATTGCGGATATTTTCTGAGGGATCAAGTTCGCATCGGCTCCCTTTCCCCAAAACATCATTACAATTGTCTTTTCTCCAAAGATCCCATAAATCTTTAGATGAGAACTGTTTTTTCATACCGTTTCTACTCTTTCTACTTTGATATTTTCAAGCAAAAAGCTCGGCTCCTGATTTCCTTCTCAGAAAGGGGCTAAAAGCTGGATTTCCTTGAGTTCATCATCATTCCATTCATGATCCCAGAGTTTGGTATCAATCAGGGTTGTTTTTTCTAGGTCCTCAGGTTCGATTTTCTCCTGACAGTAATTTTGGAAAATTTCTAAAACCTTATCTAATTGATCTAGATCTACTGTCAGTCCTCATGCTCCTTTATGCCCTCAAAACCTCAAAAGATACTCTCCAGCGGCACTGATCATATCAATTACACTAAAATAATCAGGACCTCTCAGTGAAGCTACCGCCTGATGTTTCTCCTGATCAATCTTGAAAACAGCAGATGGTTTATTGTATTTCTCAGTAATTCTCCCTGCTACAATCCCGACAATCCCTTCATGGAATTCTTCATCACAGACAAAAAGAAAATTCTGGTCAGGATTCACTTTTTTTTCTGCCACTCTAAAGGCTTTATCCTGAAGTTTTCTTCTTTCAGTATTTATTGCCTCAATTTTTTCGATATGCTCGATCTGTTTTTCTCATTCAGTGAGAAGAATTTTTAAACTATCATAAGGACTTTGGATTCTTCCTCCTGCATTTATTCTCGGTCAAATGACAAATCCAATATGAAAAGTATCCACATTATCTTTGATATTCAGGTATTTCAAAAAACCAGCTAATCCCTTAGGAAGGGTCTGAGGACTTTTATTTATCAACTCCAATCATTTCTTTACAATCACTCTATTTTCATCTACTAGTGGCACAATATCTGCAACAGTTCCAATTGCAACGATAGGCAAAAAATAATTAAAAATCTGATTTTTTTTCTCTTTATCAAAATTTGTTTTGGTTAAAAGTGCATTGATAAGCTTAAAGGCAACTCAAACTCCTGCTAACCCTTTAAAACTATAGTTGGGAGAGACCTGAGGATTAATCAAAGCATAGGAATCTGGGACTTGATCAAGTTTATGGTGATGATCAGTGATGATTAGATCAATCCCTAGCTCTTTTGCATATTCGGCCTCTTGAACTGAGGTAATACCATTATCTACAGTAATAATAAGACTCACTCCTTTTGCTTTAATTTCATCAAGATGTTTATTTTTTAGTCCATAGCCATCTTTTAATCTATCTGGATACATAATGCTAATATTCTTATAACCAAGAAATTCAGTAATAAACTTGTATACACAAAAACTTGAGGTAATCCCATCCACATCATAATCTCAGAAGATCATAATTTTTTCCTTATTTTTGAGCGCCTGAATAATTCTTTCTACTCACTTCTCCATATCATTAAGAAGAAAAGGATCTTTCCAATAATGAGCAATACGAGGATCAAGAAAAAAATCAGGTTTTTCACTGATATTTCTAACTCAAAGAAGTCTTTGAATTAGGGGAAGATTATTATCTTGATTGAGAATTTGATATTTCATAGATCTAATATGGTTTTTCAAAGATATTTTACACGCTAATTGCAAGTAATCAGTGTATGCAATCATTCGAGATTTTCAAGAGGAAATCATTTTGCTTGATTGTAAAAGAGTTGATAATTAATGCTTAAGAGGTGGCTCTATATTCCTCTTTCCTAGCGAGAGAATAGCCAATCCACCAGCTTAATCTTTGACTTGATTTTTAAGAGATAATCTTGATTATTAAGGAGGTTGTATTTTCTTTTATTATTTCAAAAAATAAAGATGAAAAAACTTCTCAAGGTTTTAAGGAATTGGGGGAAAACATTCCAACTTGCTCCGATTTCTTATCTTTTGTTAGCTGGCTTGACTGGCTATGTAGTTTGGTTAATTTCAACAAAATTTATGCCTTTTGGCAGTAGAGACGAGACTCATATCGCGGTTATCTGAAGTCTTATTTTTGCTTTTATTTTTAGCTGTTATGGACTTTTATTCCAGACTAACAGAAGCAAGAAAACGACCAAGCATCGATGGATGAGCCTCTGACTGCAGGCGCTTGCATTACCAATAGGATATGGGATATATAGATGGTTTCTTTTTTTGATAAATGTATGAGATGAAAGCTGAAGTGGATTTTATCAAGTTCAGGTAATAACTGCTTGGGGATTGCTAATCCTCGGGATCTTCTTACTTATTGGATTCCTTTGGAGAAAAAGAGAAAAAGGAGCCTGGCTCTCTTGGAATATCTTTCTACAATCAATTTGGCTCGGAGGATTAGCATCTTTAGTGCTATGGATTGGGATTAGTGGAAGCATTTTCTCTATTGATAAGCTGTTTTTTGAGGGGTTATTTCAAGGTAGAATCTATGAATACTTAGCTGCGGTATGTTTTATCTTTGTCAATGGGACCTTCATTCTTAACTACTATAATTATAGCTTGGAGGAAACAATACCAAAAGATGAAAAATCTGATTTCACTTTTTTACCATCAAAAGCTAGGAAAATATTTGGAAATTATATTTTCTTGCCACTGACAATCTTGTATTTCTTGATTTTATTTGCATACGTGATTAAAATTGCAATTACAGGGATCTGGCCTAAAGAGATCGTTGTTTATATGGGAACTGGATATTTTGCGTTTGCGATACTCTGCTATTATTTCATCTATCCAGAAGAATCTTCTTTTTTCAACAAGCTAAAAAACTGTATTTTAATCAGCTTTTTCTTTGTTGGTGGTCTCATGAGTTATGCAATCGGGGTGAGAATCAATCAATATGGATTAACTATGAGAAGAGGTATTATTATGCTTGTTGCAATCTGTATTTTACTCTATCCATTACTTGGTTTAGTTTTCAAAAATCATAGATTAAGTCTACTCATGTACACTATTGTTTGAGTATTTGGAGTTGGAATTTTCGGACCCGTAAATATAGATCAGCTCGCACTCTCAAGCCAACTTTCTAGACTAAACCATCTCTTGGCTGAGGAAAACATCCAAACACCTCTTGGAAGTTGAGCTTTAAGTTGATTGACAGGAGAAAGTGTTTATCAGATTTCTGAAAAAATTAGCTATATTGCTGATAACTACCTTTCAGCGGGAATGAACCAGATTCTGGAAGAAAAAGATATTTGTAAAGAAGATTTTCGAACATGTAGTCCATATGTGAAAGTTTATTTAGGGATTGATCGTAATAATATTCAGTATGATTTTGATCGTACTCCTTCAAGAGCATCGGAATATTTGGGCTTTGTTTCTAGAGATACTATCTGAGAGAGCTGATTGGATATCAAGGGATATAGCAAGATCTATGATGTTTCAAAGAGTCCTTTTGAGGTTGAGTACGCTGGAAAAACGACAACAATAAACTCTAGAGAGCTTATTATTCCTCATCTTGATGAACTTCTTGCTATTTCAAAAAAGGAAGGGTATAAGAATTACCCTACTTATGAGATTTCAACTGGGAATATAAAGCTTCTTATTACGAGGGTTTATGCTGATAAGGAGTATCTTGAATGAATCGAGAATGAATGAACAACAGGACATACCTGGAGTATAGATACTATGGGAGGATATCTTCTTGTTAAATAGTTTTATGTAGAAAAAATCGATAGTGAATGGAATATCAGAGCCTTGTCCTGGACTTTTTAGAGCAGGGGGATTTTAATGCAGAGAAGCTCAAAGAATATCAAAGAGCCTTTGCAAAACAAAACGGAATGCAGACTTTGCCAAGTAAATCACAGATATTACAGGCATATTTTCAGCTTGTTGAGGAGAAAAAAATAAATAAAAATTCTGATTTTGAACTTTTGCTTCGTAAGAGATCGATTCGTTCACTCTCTGGAATTGTCTCAGTTCAAGTCTTAACAAAGCCCTACCCTTGTCCATCAAGATGCATTTTTTGTCCAAATGATCCTGATATGCCAAAAAGCTATATCAAGTCTGAACCTGGGGCAATGAGAGCTCGATTGAACCAGTTTGATCCGATAAAACAAGTCTATAATAGGTTATACTCGCTCAAACAAACTGGGCATAAAACTGATAAAATTGAGATGATTGTCTTAGGTTGAACCTGGGATTTTTATCCAAGAGATTACAAAATTGACTTTGTAAAGAAGCTCTATGATGCATGTAATAGTTTCTCTCAACTGCAAATAGAAAGTACGGTTTGAACTTCAGAATGGAAATATTGATTTAAAATTCTGAATGAAGACGAAGTTCAGCTTTCAAACTCTTTGTCAGAAGCTATAACTCTCAATGAAACCGCTGAAAATAGGATTATTTGACTTACGATTGAGACGACACCTCTTTTTGCGACTCTACAAAACTGTAAAGAGCGAAGAGAAATGGGAGTGACGAGAATAGAAATGGGAGTTCAGTCTACAAATAACACCGTTCTTGACCTGAATCAAAGGGGGCATCATATTCAAGAAGTAAGAAAGGCACTGCATCGTATGAGACAGTTTGGATTTAAGATTTCGATTCATATTATGCCAGGGCTCTATGGATCAAATCCTGAGATGGATATTCAGACCTTTAGGGATATTTACGCAGATCCTTGGCTTCAACCAGATGAAATCAAATTTTATCCGACTTCTGTGATTCCGAATACCGAACTCTATACTCTTTATCTCCAAGGGAAGTATCAGCCAATTACGACTGAGGAAATCTCACATATTATCAAAACAACCTTTCGTGAGATTATTCCTCCATATACGAGGATTAAAAGACTGATTCGTGATATTCCAGCTACTGAGATCGCTGCTGGCTCAAATGTAACCAATCTTTCTCAACTCATGCATGAATCTTTATTGAAAGAATATAAAAAAGCTGATTCTGTCTTTTTATCTGATTTTTATAAAAGGTTATATCCAAATCTTAAGTGCTTTAATAATCAAGAAGCTTTTTATGAAGAGCTAAAAGTACTTATAGCTGAAAATCAGCAGCAGTTAGATCAACTCCCTAGTCAAGAACAATGAGATACCAACTTCTTTTCTTATCCAGACGAGGTTCGCGCTCAGAGCTTGATTTTAGGTGAGAAGCCTGATCTAGAAAAGTATCGTCATTTTGTAAGCTTGGATACAAGAAGCAGAGAAATGAGAAATAAAACTGAAGAAACTCAGCATTTGAACCTTGTTGTAAGAAGTTATCTTTCCTCTGTAGGGAACGAGTTTTTCATTAGTTTTGAAGATGAGCTTGGATATTTATATGGGTTCACGCGTTTGCTTTTGCCTAGAGAAGGAGAAAGTATTGAGCGGGGTGGACTCTGAGAAAATACGGCTCTTATTAGAGAACTGCATGTGTATGGTAGCCTTCAGAGTATCCAGACCTCAAAACAGGAACAAGAAGATCAAAAGGTTCAGCATACAGGAATTGGTAAAAGGCTCCTAGAATGTGCAGAAAAAATAGCAACTCTCTCATGATATCAGAGACTTTCTGTAATTTCAGGGGTTGGTGTAAGAGAATACTATCGCAAACTTGGATATCAATCTGAGGGAACCTATGTTGTAAAAGAGCTCGTTCATAATTAGAAAAAACTCTCTATCCAGAGAGTTTTTTATTTTATAGCGATCAAGATTTAGATTAATTTTCAGTCTGACTTTTCACCTTTTCATATCCAAGCTGTCCACAAGCTCATTTTGCCTCTCTTCACATAGAATCACGGACAGTAACCGTGATACCACCAGCCTCAAGAATATCCTTAAACTTCATAATAGTCTTTCTTTCACTTTCTTGAAGATCAATAGCTGGATTCTCATTGTAAGGAATGAGGTTGAGATGAGCGAGCCTATTTTTAAGCAGTTTTACGAGTCCATGGGCTAGTTCAGGCTTATCTGTAATATCCTTGATCATGATATATTCGTAAAAAATTCTATTATAAGTAGCCTTTACGTAGCGGTCAATTGCCTCCATGAGCTGATCTAAAGGATAAGCTTTCGCAATTGGCATAATCTGATTTCTCAATTCTTGATCTGGGGAATGGAGAGAAACCGCAAGCTTTACTGCTACCTTGTCTTCTATCAGTTTATCGATTCATGGGACAATACCACAGGTCGATATTGTAATATGCCTCCTACTCAATGAAAGTCTATCTTGAGCAAGCATGATTTCTAGCGATTTTCTCATATTATCATAATTGAGAAGTGGCTCCCCCATACCCATAAATACCACATTTCTGACTGCATAATTGGTTCCATCCTCCTTTTTTCCGAATCTCTTTTTAACATAGGCATTAGCAAAAAGAATCTGCGAGATAATTTCTTCTCGCGTAAGGTCTTTTTTAAATCAGAGCTTTCCTGTCACGCAAAAAATACACTTCATAGCACATCCGACCTGAGAAGAAATACAGAGCGTAATACGATTGAGTTTTGGCTGATTACCTTTGACATATTTTTCGTTTTGCCAATGGTACATTAGGATTGCTTCAATCAGGTTTCAATCTTTTGTTTTGAATGCAAACTTGGTTGTATCTTCAGCTTCAACTGTCTCAACAAGCTCAATCGCAAGCGGAACAAAATCTTTTTGTAATTCAGATTTAAGATCTTTTGAAAGCGTTGTCATCGCGTCTCGCTCAATATTCTGATTTTTATACATTTCAAAAAAAATCTGCTTTACCTTGAAGGGTTGGAGTTTACGCTCTTTTGCCCATTCATTGAGTTTCCCTTCATTGAAAAGTGCTGGTTTATGTGATGGCATATTTTCTGTCATTATCTTCTCATACTGCGTCTAAAAATTCACCTCAGAAGTATAAGAAATTCCTCTCCAATAGCAAAGAAAAATCTAGATAAAAAGAAAAAAATCTGACTTTTCTCACTTGATAAGCTCATTCTAAACTATTGAAAAAAAGCACCAAAACACTATATTTTGTGGGTATTTTATTTTTTCTTTCATAGTTATGAAACTAAGAAAATGGATGCTCTATATCCTCATTGCGCTCTTTGTGCTGTTTGGGATAGAGTGATTTATCTCATTTATGGGGAATCATCGTTATTACTGTGAAATGGTATTATCTTGAAATCATTTTACGATTATTTTGAGCATGCTTTTTTGTGATTATTTCACTATTT
>CAUQBS010000017.1:0-21591 GCA_963516485.1 uncultured bacterium | reverse complement strand
TCTCAAGCCCGTTAATCTTTACCATCTCTTGAAAATTAAGTCCGTTTTGATCATATCTATCCTCTCCTAAAACAGATAGAATAAAATTAGGATATTTCTTTTTCACCTCCTGTATAGTATCTAGAAGCATCTGAGGATTTTTATCTGCATAGAGATTTCAGATAAACACTCCTCACTCTCTTTGTTTGTCTCATAAACTGTAAAAACTTTTTCCAATGGCTAATGGTAAAATAAAACTTCTAATGTTATATTTTTTCAATAACTTGAATTCATCGGTGTTTATTACTCTAATATAAGAGAAAAAGCGATAAAAAAATAAAACAATTAATCTCTTAATCTTCTTTGATTCAAGGGGTAATACTTGATCATGTGCCATAAAGATTGTTCTTTTACCAATCAGCCCTACTAGTAACGTTTTTATTGTGAGACTATTACTGTAAATAAGAGTATTTCTATTTTCCCATAAATAAGATAGATATTGAAAGATATTTTTATAGTAAATTACCCTAACTCAAGGGACAAAATTTGGATCATCTTCAATTTTCACCTGACTATCTATTGCAAAGATTTCACACTCATATCCTAACTCCTGCATTGCTTCTAATGGCATCATATGATAGTTTTGCTCTTTATCAAAAGAAAAAATCTGACTGTGATATCATCGAATAATTGAGATAAATTTCCTCTTTTTTTCTTTATTCATTTAGAATATCCTAATATCTTAAAAATCTTTTTGGGAATAACCTTAATAGCATAATATATACTATCTTTTGTACGAAAGCATATTTTCTAAGATATTTTCGGTAGAAATAACTAAGAATATTTTTCTCAGAAACACAAGTAATTTCTATTCCATTCCATTTCCTTTTAAAAAAGGCTAAAGAAGAAAAATCTCCGCCTCCTTGATACGAAACTCCATTGAAGTTCAAATACTCAAATCATAGAGATTTCATATACAAAATTCCCTTTCGATAAAGGAAGCTGTTTCAACAAAGTGATCTGTATTCATCATCATTTGCAATTGTTTCTAATGCACATATCAATGTATTTTTTCAAAGATCTATTGGAGAAGAAAGAAAAAACTGAATATATGAGACAACTTTCCCCTCATAAAGGGCTAGAATAATCTTAGTTTTCTCTGAATTTCATAACTTATAAGAACTCTCCACAGGGATATATTTTTTCTTCATCATTCTTAAATAAAGCTGATATGCCTGTTCTAACTGTTCTGGACTAGGATCATATTCAATCATCAATCCCATTTTTTCTGCTTTTCTAACCTCTGTTCTTAATGCTTTATGAATCTGCGTCCAAAGCTCTTCTTCAGTTTTTTTCAAATTTATAAGCATGGTTGTATATAAGCTATACATCTTTTTTCTGTAAAATAATAAACTGATAAGGTGATAAATATTTCAATCTTGTCAATGCAAGATATAGAGAATATAACTTTCTAAAAAGGAAACTTTTATGTTTAACTCCAGCTTGGGCTAATGAAGTATAGTAAATTCATCTATGAGCAATTACATCAAAGTCAGGTTTTAATTTTTTTATAATACTAGAAGGATTAAGTGTAAAAAAACTAAGCCCTTTTTTTCTATTCTTTCGATATCCATAACGAATAAAAGGATTATTTTCATTTCTTATATCAAAAATAAGATATCCTCCTAGTTTTACCAAACTCTTTGCCTTTTGCAAAAAACTATAGATCATTTCCTTTGAGGGAAGATTATGAAGGGAGTTTATACAAATCACATAATCATAACTTTTTTCAATCGGATAAGTCAAAATATCGGCACACTCAAACTCGTATTTAGGGAATTTTTCTCTTGCTATCGAGATCATTGCTTGATTATAATCTATTCACTTAATTTCTAATGAAGGATTGTATGAGTCAATCATTTCTATTGTTTTCCCATTTCCACAAGCCAATTCTAAAACAGTCCCCTTCTTATGTTGCAGAAACTCAGCGACACATATCCTCTGAAGTTGCTCTAAATCATGTACACTTCAATAGGTATCTGCTATCTTATCCCAAAAATTTTGCATATTATTCTTTTGCATGATATATTGATTTAGATTAAATTTCCTTAATGACTCTACATGGATTTCAAACCGCAAGAACTCATGAGGGGAGTGATTTCGTAACGACACTTCCTGCTCCAATAACAGTATTATCTCAAATAGTTACCCCCTTTAGAATAATTACTTTTGCCCCTATTCGAACATTATTTCAGATTATAATTGGAGCAGATCTTCCTCACTCTGCCTTCATATAAATTTCCCCTTTTCTAAATGGATGGTCTCAGGACTGGAAGAACACACCTGGTCAGCACATAATATCATTTCAGAAAATAATTTTCCCCTCTTCTGAAACACTTGCATTTATGCTTCAAAACTCATTAATAAAGACATTATTTCAAATTTCTATATTTCCAGAGAGTCTAGTATACCTTCATAATTGAAAATTTTTTCAAATTTTTATTAACTTTTTATGCCTCAGGATCGGGAATCATCGAATGATTACTCAAGAATTTACTTTTATTTTTAATCAGAAAAGCTTATACCAAATAATCTTTGGCAAGGAAAGCAATTTCATACACTTTCCTATAAACTTATTAAAATCCATATTATTCTACAAAATAAATATCATTAACAATAGTATTCCATCACAATTTAGTTTCTGTATATTCTCTCCCATTTCTTCAGAGCTGTATAGTATTCTTCTTATCCTTCATACACTTTATAATTTCTATTGCTAGGTTTTTTGGAGTTAAATCATCAATAACATGCCCTCCATTAGCCTCTTTAGTAACACTTCATAACTCTCAAACATTACTTACTATCACTGCTTTTGAAAACGCAAATGCTAACGGTATCACACCAGATCCTGTAGCATCCTTATATGGCAGAACAACAAATTCAGTCATCTCGAAGTAACGATAAATTTCTTCATCAGGAATATTCTGATTATACAGTATAACATTTTGACTATACCTATCCAAGAGAGATTTATAGCTATTTGTATCTCAACTTCAAGCAATAATCAGTTTGAAAGCTGGAATTTCTTTTTTTATAAACTCTAAACTTTGTAGTAATATATCAATCCCTTTATACTCAACAATTCTTCCAAAAAAAAGAAACGCATTTTCAATTGGCTTAACTTTTCCATCAGACCATCTTGTAAAAAAATTATAATTCCCATGTGGGATGACAATAATTTTCTCCGCTTTAACCTTATACTCCTTTATAAGATCATTTCTTAGATTTTCTCCATGTACGATGAGCTTATCAGATACTTCTCTCAATACACCATTTGTCAAAACAGCTATTTTTCACTGTATTCATTTACAATCTCAAGAATGAAGTATAGGATCATGCTGCGTCACATATATCGTATATCAAAGTTTTTTTAATAACTTTCCATACAGAATATACCAAGGATGATTATCTATAAAATGAATAATATCAGGCTTTAATGTTTTAATCTTTTTAAGCAGCTGAATATGCTGCAGGATATTTAAAGAATCACAAATGAATGAGCCTAAATTTGGGTTTGTTTTTACTTTGATTACGTTAATATTATCATTATATAGATCTCAAGTATAATAATCTGCCAATACCACAGAAACATTATGATTCTCAGCCAATGCATTACAAAATTGACTAGAATAATGCAACATTCAAAAACGAGGCGTTAGATTAAATACAAGAACATTTTTTTTCATTAAACCTTCTATTTGATAATAAAACTATTTACTAGCCAATATTCTATAAATTTCTAAATACGCCTCAACTCCCTTCTTCCAGTTAAATCTTTCTCTCACTTGCTCATAAGAAGCTCAATTTACTTTTCCAACAAGAGCTAAAGCCTGATTTAAACCTCTTTCTAAAGCCTCGACACTTCAGGGCTCAACAACAATAAAATCGTCTCCATCAGCGATTTCCTTCGTTCCACCAACGTGAGTAGCAACGGTGACACACTGAGCAAATAAAGCCTCAATAACTGTTGTAGGTAAGCCTTCTTGAAAACTTGGATTTACAAAGATATCAATATGAGGCAAAAAATCTGAATATATCTTCTCTGGACTCTGATATCAGAGAAAACTTATTTTGTCTGACAAGCCCAGCATTTCAACTTGTTTTTCCAAAGCAAATCTTTCTTCTCCATCTCAAATAATCTGCAATCTAAGATGTCTATACTCTTGCTGAAGCTGAGCAAAGGCTTCAATGAGCAAATCAACTCCCTTCAGTTTCACTAATCTCCCAACAAAACCAATCAAAATCTGATCAGGTTTTTCTTTTTTTTCTCTCAAGACAGGAGGAAGATTAAAACCTCTATAAATGACAGAGATTTTTTTACGCGTAAATTGTTGAATGAAAGTCAAATTCGCCTCAGAAATAGCAACCAAACTATCTGCAAGCCTAAAAATCAATCTTCACAAAATCTGATCATAGCATCGAGCAAAAACTGTCTTTCGCCAAGATAAACCTTTTACAAAGCCGGAACCATGTTCAATATGGATTCGTTTTATCTTTCGAAGTTTAGCAAGCAATCATCAGAGAAAGGTTGAAAGGAAAAACCTAGTATGTGTCTGAATAATATCAGCTTTTTCTGCTTTTATTTTTTGGATTTGGGACCAGAAGGTAGGACTCCGAATTTTTGGGACAGGGAAATTGGAAACCAATTCGAATGCTGGGAGTATGATTACTCTATATCCATCCTGCTCATAAGAAGTGAGATTTTCAGGTTGACCAGGAGAAAAAACAACATTAATCAGCTTTCATTTTTTTTGTTCAGAAAAAGCCGAACTTCGCTCTTTTGCAAAAGCTTCAACTCCTCAAATATGCGGAGGAAAGTAGGGCAAAAACTGGAGAATTTTCATATTTTAAGGCTGCATAAAACACACTATATATAGATATTATGGGGGGAAAAGCAAGTAGTCTTTTGTTCTTGATAATTGGAGTAAAATATTTATGCTTATGGGGATTTATATGTGAATATTCCAGATGAAAACCGTCGATCAGGCACTTCAATCCTATGAACAGGGAAAATATTCAGCTTTTTGGGTACTTTTTGAGAAAACGAGTGAGCATATTTATAGTTTTCTACTTGAAAAAACAAACTGAAATACAAGACTTTCTGAACATCTTACACAAAAGGCTTTTGAACGCTTTTTAGAGCTTCCTCTTTCTGAAAAGAAAGAGCTAACCCAAGAAAGTTTCAACGATCTAATGAAAACTCTCTCAGAATCTGTACTTTCTGAGCATCAATCTTTTTCTGAATTCTCAACTGAGAAAAGAGATTTTAAAAAAGAAATTAAAAGCTGACTTTCAAAGTCATTGGATGAAAAAAAGGCTCAAAATCCAAGATATTTTAAGTTTTATCTTGAACATTTTAGGTTTTACTTTACTGGTTTTTCAATCGCAGTAGGAATAGGATTAGCTGCTTTTTTATTAGGTTTCTTAACCTTCAATAAAACGCCAAAAATTTTTAGCAATCCAAAACTCTTTACTTCGACTTGAACTCAAGCATTTTCGGATATAACGTCTATTTTGGAGACTCAAAAAGAAGAAAAACAGACTTGATCAGTCTTTTCAAACCTTCCCGTAATTACTAGCATGAGCTGAGCCCTCAAAATTTTCAACGAGGAAAGCTATCATATTTCTGAGAAGCAAATTCCTAAGCTCCCTAGCTCTACTCTCGTAGCAAAACAGGCAGAAAATAGCCAACCAGAGATGAGTACCTGGTTAAAATGGCTCCATCTCCCTGCACTCAACCTCACTCCTCTCAAATCTGCAACTACCACAAAACTCAGTTTTAGTCTAGGAACCAGAGATTTTGAACTTGATCTAGCGAATGCTAGAGTTAATATGAAAAATAATATCGAGAAATCTCTAGCTAGAGCGTGAAAAATTTCTGAATCAGCACTAAAAAAACAGATCAAAAATCAGATTTCAAATCTTTGACTTAATCTAGATCACTATTGAGATCTCTCAATCCAGTCAAGCTCAGCATACGAAACAACAGTTTTTATCCCGAGACTTTTCAATAAATTGCCAATCATGGATAAAAATTGACTACGAGAATGAATCTACCTCAGATATGCACCAGCTTCCGAACAAATAATAAGTCTTGAAAACTTTAGCTTTCAAAGCTACTCTGTCAGTTCGTATCCTGTAAATATAACTTTAGAAAAGGTCTTTTCAAAATTGGCAAAGCAAGGCATTCAAAAAACTGAATGAAAACAAGAGAATTATCTCTCACTTTGAAATTGAATACTTGCCTATCAAGAAAAAGACTGATTCCTTATTCCCGTTCTCACTTTCTCAAAAGACAATGGACAAGCGGTTATTATCAGCCTTTTATAAACTTTTGAAATCTTACACTAAAAAAAAGAGCACTACTCCTCTGGAGTGTGCTTTTTTAATGATTCAATCATAGAGCAAATGCGCTTTTTTGTTGATGATGCATGTCTCATACTGGTAATATATGATACCTTGATTACACTTTTCCCATCTTCATAATCAAAGTCCATCTTATACTTTACACCAACATAAGTATTATAATATTTCACCTGAGCTGCAGGTCTTAGAGGCAAAAACTCGTCTAAAAAAATCTGAAGCTTCTCAACTGTATCATCAAAATTTGTTGCAAAATTTTTAGCTTCATAAGGGAATTTCATAACAATCTTTGTATAGATTCCCTTTCAGAATCTAAGTCTCGTCACTGGATGCAACCAAAGTTGATAATTAGAAACCGAATACGCTTTCCCATCATTTTCTCCATCATCAGTTTTTCCAGAGAGTCCGATAGAGAAAGGTTTGATAGAAAGAATTTCTCCCTGAATATGAAGATCCGGAATCGAAATTGCCTCTCAGACTTTATACTTATTCATTAGGATGAAATACATCAAAAATGAAACAAGAAAGGTCTGAAAGGTAATCACCATCGCTCATATCGCAACCGCCAAAACAGTAGAGATAACCTCTCCTTTCGTAACAAAATAAATAAAAATCAGACTCAGAATTAAAGCTACCCCAAAAAGATTCACGGAATGTAGTTTTTTAAAATAATCAAGGTGAAACTGTCCATTTTCAACATTATCTCTATTTTCATAAGGCAGAATATATTTCTTTTTCAGGCGAGATTTTATCATCTGAGCAATAATTGATCGCAAAAGAATTATACCAATCACAAGAAAAATGAACGGTTGCTCACTAATAAACTTAGAAATACTTGATTCTGCAAATGTTAATGAGTTTACTATTGATTCTCGCATAGTTTTGAGAGAAAAATTAAAGCCAAGGGAGTATAAGCAAAGGAAAAGAAAAATCAAATAAAAATGCCTCAATATAACAAATAACAAAAAAAAGAAATCTGAGTTCAGACTTCTTTTTTATAAATATGAGATTTATTAATCAGCATCAATCACTTCTCCATCCTTTGGACCTGAAGCATTATCTGCTCAGTTCTGAGGCTGATCTGGAGTAGGTTGTACCTGGTATTTTTGATAGAGCTCTTGAAACTGGTTCTGAATTCTCTCAATTTCTGCATCGATATGAGACTTTTCAGCGTCTTCCTTATCTTTCACTGCCTTCCCATCAGCGATAAGTTTCTGAATTTTTTCTTTGTCTTCATCTGAGATTTTATCCTTTTGCTCATTCATAAGATTCTCAATCTGATAGATCAAAGATTCAAGCTTATTTTTTGATTCAACAAGTTCCTTTCTCTTTCTATCTTCTTCAGCAAATTTCTCAGCATCAGCTTTTGCTTTTGCGATATCTTCATCAGAGATATTAGTTGATCACTGAATAGTTACCTCTTGAGATTTTCCAGTTGATTTTTCTTGAGCATGTACCTTGAGGATTCCGTTAGCATCAATGTCAAAAGTCACCTCAATTTGTGGCTGCCCTCTTCTCATTGGAGGGATTCCTTCAAGATTGAACATACCAAGAGACTTATTATCTCTCGCGAACTGTCTTTCACCCTGGGTAACATGTACAGTTACAGCATTCTGATTGTCAGTTGCTGTTGTATAAATATTCGATTTTTTAGCTGGGATTGTTGTATTTCTTGGAATCATTACATGAGCGATTCCTCCCTCTACTTCCACAGCAAGAGAAAGCGGAGTTACATCAAGCAAAAGAATATCCTTCACATCTCCCTGCACAATTCCTCACTGAATTGCAGCTCCTTGAGCTACTGATTCATCTGGGTTCACAGTTGATTTTGGCTCTTTTCCAAAGATGTCTTTTACGATTTCCTTAACTTTAAGCATTCTTGTTGAACCTCCAACAAGAATAATATCGTTAATTTCAGATTTATTTAATTTTGAATCATTAAGCGCGTTCAAAACTGGTTCTTTACATCTAGAGAATAAATCTGATGTAATATTTTCGAATTGAGCTCTTGTTAAAGTCTCATCGAGGTTTCTAGGAAGTCCATCAGCACCAGTTGTGATAAATGGAATCGAAATATCAACTCTTTCTACAGATGAAAGCTGCTTTTTAGCCTTTTCTGCCTCATCTTTCACTCTTTGCATTGCCATACTATTGTCTCTAAGGTCAATTCCCTCCTTAGTTTTGAAAGCATCAACAATGTAGTTGATAATTCTCTGATCCCAGTCAGCACCTCCAAGTTGGGTATCTCCAGAAGTGGAAAGTACCTGGAAAGTTCCCTCAGCACCGATTTCCAACACAGTCACATCAAAGGTTCCTCCTCCAAGATCAAAAACTACGATCTTTTCATCAGATTTTTTACCTTCTCCATAAGCAAGAGCCGCAGCAGTTGGTTCGTTGATAATTCTTTCCACCTTAAGACCTGCAATTTCTCCAGCAGCCTTCGTAGCATTTCTCTGAGAATCATTGAAATATGCAGGAACTGTAATTACAGCTTGTGTAATAGTTTCCCCAAGGAATTTCTCCGCATCAGTCTTGAGTTTCTGAAGGATGAAAGCTGAGATTTGTTCAGGTTTATACTCTTTTCCATCTACAACGATAAGCACTCCCCCATCACTTCCCTCTTTAGTGTCATAGGTCATATTTTTGAGTTCATCTTTAACTTCACTATATTTTCTACCGATCCATCTTTTAACCTCATAAATCACATTTTTTGGTTCCAAAATCGCCTTTCTTTTTGCCAAATCTCCAACAAGAAGTTCATCACCCTTAATATAAACGATAGATGGAGTTGTTCTATTTCCCTCTGCATTTGCGATTACCTCAGATTTATCACCAAGCATGTATGAAACACAAGAGTTGGTCGTTCCAAGGTCAATTCCAATAATTTTTGCCATTTGTGTATACTAATAATAAATAAAAGTCTGAATATTTTCAGATATCATGCTACAAAACCCAGTTTTCTAATTTTCCCTTCTCTTTCATAGCACCTAAAGTATATATATGCTACATAAAAAATCAAGAGATTTTTATTTTTTTCAAAAAAGAAAAGAAATCTGAGTTCAGACTTCTTTTTCTATAAATATCTCATTTTAATAAGGTATTGTTTTTACATTTCAGATTGAAATTTTAACCCAAAATCAGCTTTTTATCTTTTTCTGCTAAAGCAGTTGCCATATCTTGTTTTTCATCCTGAGAAAGCATCACATTCCAAGCCTTTTGATCGATAATGATCACGTCCTCAGGTGGGAATATTCACTCTTTTAACTCAGTAATAAGCGACTCTGAGGTCTTTTGCCCATCAGTATAAAGAGGTATTGCACTATCAATATCTCAGATCAACACAAATTCTTCAGGTTCAATCTGTCCTCTTAGCAATTTTAGATATGCAGAAAGCAAAAAAGCTGAGCGATGTGCAAATAGAATCGTTTTCTCCTCATATTGCTCAATTTCAAAAGCAAGTGCCTGATACTCAGTTTGCCCCTCTATTTCTAGCAGATCTAGCACGAGATCAAAGTACTTACGCATGGTTTAACTGATCAAAAGTTAAAAACTCTGAAATGATCTGTTTTTTTTCTTTTTCTTCAATTTCAATTCCCTCAAAAAGTCTCGCTGGATATGCAGAAATAAGAAGTTGGCGAGCCTGATCGCTATCCAATCCCTTGGACTGAAGATAAAATAATTTCTCAGTATCTAAGCGATAAATCTTTGCTCCATGAGCAGCCTGAATATTATTTGACTGAATATCAAGGATTGGAAGATTCCTTACATTGACCTGATTTCAGAGAATCACCGTTTCTTCTAGAAGTGTACTTGCACTCTCCTGGATCCCTGGCTGCATATAAATAGTGGCACTTGCCTGATTCTTTGCATTTGAAAGAACAAGAGACACGATCTGAAGATCTATCTTACACTGAGAGTGGAGAAGATTAAGGTGAACATTAAGCTTTGCAGGCTGATCTTCTCTCACTGGACAGAGCAAAAACATCTCTAGAGTAGAACCTGATTGTGCAGTATTCACATCTATCTCAAGATCAGTATCTAGAACTAAAGCTGAATATTTGAGCGACTGAGTATTTTGAAGAGAGATTTCCTTTTTACCAGAAAATCAATCCCAAAGTTCAAAAACTGAAGTATTTGAAAGAATTAGTTCGGATTTATTATTTTTTGAAATCATGATTATTATTCCTGAGGAGTGATAAAACCATAGTCCTGCTCTCACTGATAGAGCGTCTCAAGATCATTTCCAGAGAGAAGACTTTCAAAATCAGACATTAGAAAGTCAATTCCTGAGTTCTGAAGTGCAGTTTCAGTTGTAATCTTCTCAGAAATTTCAGACGGCGTCATGAGTTCTGGATTTTGAAACTGCTGCTGGATTCTCTTTTGCCAAAGGAGAACAACAACCATAGCAGCAATACTTAAAAGCGCCAATATCATGAAGAAAACCTGTTTTTTAGTAAGCATAAGATTCATTTAAATGCTAAACGACCTGATTGTACTAATCAGCGATAGGAAATCAAGAAAAAGCTTTGCAAGAAAACTTATATATTTTATATCACAATTCAATAAAATGGCAATACAAAAAGAGGAAGAAAAATCAGATTTTTTCGTGTTTTTCAAGATTTTAGGTATACTTAAGGTAAGTTTTATTATGCCTTGTACTATGCAACTTAAGGATTGTCAACAATTACTTAAAAACACATATACTACCTCGGAAAGTACCGATAATCTCTCACAACTTACTCAATCTGCACGAGGAGATAAAAAATCTGAATGTATCAACACATTTGGAGGTTTTTCTCAGATCAAACAAGCTATTTCTGAGTTTAAGAAAGAAGAAAAAGCTCTTTCCCAACTTGAACACTCCTCTGCTCCAACCTCAAACTGCGAGAGCAAGCTAATCACAACCTTTAGAAAAGATTTTTCACAGAAAAATAATCTCTCAAAACTCGCTACAGATGCTCGATCTCAGCAAAAAAATAGCTGTCTTCAAGAACTAGGAGGTTATGCTGGAGTTTCTACTTTTTTAAAAAATATTGAGAATAACTATGAAGAGCTCCCAAGCTCTCTCCCTAACGAAGCTCAAACAAGCACTACTACCTCAAGCCCAATAATCCAGAATCCTCAAGAAGAAACTACCCCAAAAGATCAAAATCAGAATTTTCAATCTCTCACCTGAAGTACTACGATAGCTGCGGTAGATCACGACTATCAAATTTTAGCAACAATGAAAACTATTGGAACGTATCTTCTTTACTCTATAATTGCTATCTTCTCTATTGCAATAATTACTGCGATTGTTAGAGCTGTGATGAGATATATCTATTCTTTTTTGAATAATCATAGAATGATTTTTCTAAAAGTAATGTTACCAAAATCAGATGGAAAGACTGATCGTGAGCAAGAAAAAGAAATCGCAAAAGATATGAAAGAAAAAATCTCGAGAATGTCCCAGCTGTATAATTCGTTGCACAGAATATCTGAGTTGAGTACCTGGGAAACAATGATGCATAAGTTTTTTGGGAAGCAGAAGATTGTGATGATCTATCAATACGAATGAGGTCAACTCAGCTTTATCGTTGGAACCTATCCTGAATATCAAGGGATCGTAGAAAGTGCGATTTCTGCACAATTTGCAAACTGTTCGCTAGAAAGAGTTCCAAAACCTGATCCTTTTCAGAAAAAATATTATGATATCATGCCTCTTGAGCCTGAAAAGGACCCAGTCTATACGATCAAAACCTTTAGGCAGATGCCGGATGATCCGATGAACAATATCATCGATACAATGAGTAAAATCTCAATCTATGATACGGTAACTGCGATATTAGTAATTAAGCCTGAGGGATCTGACTATAATGCCAAAAGACAGAAAGCAGCGGATAGACTTTATAAAGGGCTTGATCTCTATGAAACTAAGCGATGGCATTGGAAAAACCTTTTGAATCCATTCAGATTTCTTTCCTTTTTATTTATGGGACCAAGTGAGAAGCTGATTTCTAATAAAAAGCAGGAAGAGAATGTTACAATGGTAAGAATGGTAAAGGCCAAGGAAGAGACCATGAATACTATCGGTGAAGAAGCTGGAAATCCAATTTATAGATCAGGATTGATTATTATCAGCTCCTCTGACGTAGATGGACAAGCAAGAAATAATCTGAAAGCGATGGAATCTGCCTATAATGTTTTCACTGACGAATATAGTAATAGAATCTCTGATAACAATACTAAGCACGACATCTTTACGAGCATTTTTCTGCCTTTATGGAAGATCGCTACAAATTATTATTTGACTGGATTCTTTTATAAATATTCATTTTTCTCAACTAACGAATTGACTTCTCTCTACCATTTTGCAGATAGTATTTATAATCGTTCTCCTGTGATTGAATGGATGCAATATAAAGTATTGTCTGCACCTTCTAACTTACCACAATTTGGTGATGAAGAATGGAATGGTAAAGTAATGACTGGTATCTTGGCTGAGAAATTTAAGTGAGGAAAACTCTCTGATATTTTGAAGGATTATAAGAATCACTGGGCAGTGACGAGCAAAACACTAGAAGAAGAAAAGCTGATTCCACTCGATGAATATCAGACTTCTCATCCTAATGCTGTAGTTGAGGAATGAGAGAAGAGAACAATTGATGGATTTGATATCATTTCAAAAGATGGAGTAGATACTGTTAGACAGATGGTTCCGACTGAAACGCTTTATGGATATAAACTCTATAAAAATGCAGTACTCCTCTGAACCAACATCTACAGAAATCAGCTAACACCAGTATATATGAAAAGAGAAGATAGAACTAGGCACCACTATATGATTGGAAAATCAGGTACCTGAAAATCAGTCTTCTTGCAAACTATGGCGAGACAAGACCTCTGGAATGGAGATGGAATCTGTCTTATTGATCCGCATGGAGATCTTGCTGAAGATGTCTTAAGTTTCGTACCAAAAGAAAGGGCCAAGGATGTGGTATATTTTGACGCGGGAAATGAAGATAGACCGATGGGACTTAATCTCTATGAAATCAACTCACTTGATGAAGCAGATAGAACGGTAAATGATGCGACAGAAATCTTTTTGAAGATGTTCTGACCAGAAATCTTTGGTCCAAGAATTCAGGAATATTTCAAGTATGGAAGTCTGACTATTTTGGAGGATTTTGATGATAGACCAACACTCTTGGATGTGGTAAGACTCTTTACTGATGAGACCTATAGAGAAATCAAAACCGCTAAAGTCACTAACGCTGTGGTAAAGAACTGGTGGGAAAGAACCTATAACTCTATGGGAGATAGAGAAAAAGCTGAAATTATCCCATACTTCTCTTCTAAGTTCGTATCATTTAATACCAATAGATTGATTAGAAATATCATCGGACAAACAAAATCAGCTTTCAATTTTGAAGATGTGATGAACAACCAGAAGATCCTGCTTGTGAACCTTTCAAAAGGTAAAATCTGAGAACTGAATGCTCAATTGCTCGGTATGATTCTGGTTTCCAAAATCTACAACTCAGCAATGGGAAGAGCAAAGCTCGATCCAAAGGATAGAAAGGACTTTTATCTCTACGTGGATGAGTTCCAGAACTTTGTATCAGGAACCTTTGCGGACATCTTGTCTGAGGCCAGAAAGTATAGACTTGGATTGATCATGGCACACCAGTATATTGCACAGCTTGAGACTGGGAAAGGAAATGGAGAAGGTGGGAAATCTGATGTAAAAGCGGCGGTATTCGGTAACGTGGGTACAATGATGAGTTTTAAGATTGGTGCTCCCGACGCGGAATTTATGGAAAAGGAATATGCACCTCTTCTCTGACCGCAAGATATTGTGGCTATTGCTAACTATAAGTCGTATATCAAGCTTAATATTGATAATGCGACGAGTAAAGTATTTAGTATGAACTCGATTTATACCAAGGATTATCAAAATAAGAAGATCGTGCCTCTATTGCAAGAATATTCATCCAAAAAATACGGTAGAGCTAGAGTTTTCGTTGATGCGGAAATCTCAAATAGGCTCTGAGTATGATGAGAAGGAAGTCTTGATAGTTTACCAGATATCCCTCAAATAGGAGACGATTCTTGAGATGATGAATAAAATACAATCAAAAAAAACCTGAGTTTAATTCAGGTCTTTTTGATTCTCAGGAGAATAAGACGCCTATTGTCCCATAAATCAGTACTTCTTCATTAATGCTTTAGGATTAGGATCTCTTCACATAAAATCAGAGAAGAGTTCACGAGCTGGCTTTCTACATCCCTGAGCAAGAATCTTATCTCTATAGAGATTTCAGATTTGAGGAGAAAAGATTCAGTTTTCTTTTATCTTTTGAAAGACATCAGCCTCAAGAAGTTCAGCTCGCATATAGGAATAGTACCCAGCTCCATATCAACCTCAAAAAATATGCAAAAATGAACAATAAAGCTGATATTCATGGCCTCTTGGGAAGAGAGAATAACGATTGCTAATCTCTAGGATAGAGTTTTCCAATTTCTCGGAAGATGCTGGGAGCTCGCTATCATAAAGACTCATATCTACAAGTGCAAGTTCGCACTGTCTTAAGACAAAGTTTCCCATCATTCGGGTCTTCAGGTTTTCTTGGGTTTGTAATAGCTCAAGAGGGATTTTCTCTCAGGTTTCCGAATGTTTTGCTAAAGACTTTAAAGCTTCCTGATCTTTCACCCAGTTTTCCATCAGTTGGCTTGGCAATTCTACAAAATCTCGTTCGACATTAAATCCATTCAGCTGAGCATACCTAGAATCAGCAAGCATTGCATGAAGTGCATGTCCAAACTCGTGAAACAATGTCTCTACATCCCTCTTGTAAAGCAGCGTTTTACCATCTCTATTTTCACTAAAATTTTCAACATTGATAATCAAAGGTAAAAATTCTGAATCTTTTTCTCTGAGAATATCTGCCCATGCTCACTGCCTTTTTCCAGCACGATAAAAAGGATCTAGGAGAAAAAATGCGATCTTTGTATCATTAAAATACACTTCATATTCAAAAATTGCTGATGGTCATTCAGACTTTTTGATCTTTCTCATTTCAACACCCAAAAAGTTTTTTACAAATTCAAAAAGCCAATCAAGCACATGCTCAAATTCAAAATATTGCCTCAACTCCTCTTCGTCAAAGGAATAAAATTCCTCCTTATATTTTCTAGCATAATACGCTAAGTCTCGTGGATTAATTTCTGTTAGGTTATATGTAGACTTTAAGAGTTCTAGTTCATTTTTTGCCTTTAGTTTAGCTTTTTCTGCTATTTCTCAGATGAGTTTTTTAACTTCTGTAGGACCTGAAGCCATCTTATTTTCTAAACTCTGATGAGCAAAATTCTGATATCCAAGGATCTGAGCTTTTTTTTGTCTCAAAGATAAAAATTCAAAAATCAGATTTTTATTTGAATATTCCCCCTTTGAAGCCCATTGATTGAGCTGCAAATAAATAGTTTTTCTGATTTCTGGATTATCACAATATTTGAGAATTGCCTGTAATCCAGAAGGATTAGCATCAAATGTAAGCACGTTCTCCTTGTTTGAAGCCTTTTTAGTCATCGTTAAAATGTCTTTGGGTAGACTCGAAAAGGACTCATTATCAGGAAAATTAATAAGAAAGTGGGACTGTTCATCTGTCACATTATTTTGGATTTCCTCGGAAATTTCTGATATTTTCTTATTGATTTCTTTAATTTGTTCCTGAGTTTTCTCATCTAGATCAATCCCCCTTTGCTTAAAATACTTGATCTCAAGGTCAAGAATTCTGATTTGATCAGCATTAAGATTATCTCTCTTTGAAAAATCAGAAAGGACCTCATAATATCTCCTAGAATAAGCAATTTGATTAAGAAAATCTTCATATTTAGATCTAAAATCCTGAATAATCTTACGAATTTCTGGAGATTTCTCTGTTGAATTGAGAAAATTCAAGATATTTCGAAGATATCCAAGCTCTCCCTCGATAAACAATTCATCAAAAGCCAGATTTTCAGCCTTTTTTTCTAGAATCATTTCAAAATCAACTATTTCTTGGGATAGGAGCTCGTTTAATAAATCAGGAAGCACCTTTAAAGCTTCAGAGGATTTAAACAGCTCAAAATTAGGAATTCAAGTTTTTTTGAGTTCTGTGAGAAGTTGTGATTTCATCAGTTAGATTGTAGATAAATTAAATAATTTTTAGGAGCGGAGAAAGCACATAAAGTCAAAGCAGAAAAGAAAACAGATTACAAAGAAAAGAAATCAGAATCGCTTTTCGTCGCTCAATATCAAGGATTCCTTGAATAAAAAGGATTTCAAGGACAAAAACCCCGATCTCTCCGGAAAACACATACCAAAAACGATCTTGAACGACAATTGGGAGAATGAACCGCAGATACGGCAATGTCGCAAAAGACGGCAAAAATCCTGCAAGCAGGATTTTTTTTCGTGAGTTTTCATATCTTAGAACCCCTTTCACAAGAAGAACTAGTACAGAAGCCTCAATTAGAATTGTAAAACCTAACGAAATGAGAAAAGTTTTTTCATATCATATATTTAGCATTTAGTTGAGGAAAGAAGAAATAAGTTGTGCTGTTTCTCAGCGATTGATTGCAGCTGTATAACTTCAAACAGTTGTTGGCACAGCATTCTTTTGAACCAAATAATCAACATATGACTGATACCAAGGATTTCCTTCAGACAACTTTTGCTTTGCGAGTCCAACTACAACAATCTTTGCAGCTTCAGCTACAGAAACACTCTTATTTGGCTTGAAATTTCCATCTGGATATCCTTTGATAATTCCTAGGCTTTTTGCTACACAAAGATCATTTGCAAACCAATCTGAAGTACTTACATCCTTAAATCCATTCGTTTTAAGTTGAGTAGCGGTTGATCGATTTGATGCCACACAAGAGCTCTTATCAACTCCTAAAGCTCAAACCATAATTTTTACAAGTTCAGCACGAGAAAGCGAATTCTCAGCTCTATACGTCCCATCTGGATATCCTCAGATAATACCTTTATTCTTCAAAAGCTCAATAGCCTTTGCATAGACATGGTTTGTATTCACATCACTAAAAAGATTTTTGACTTCAGGCTTTTCTACATCTTTATCAGTCTTTTTTGTTTCTTTATTGAGAACAACCTTTGTCTCTCCACTAGTCAACTGCTCTGCATGATACACAAGATTAAGAGCATATCCTGTTGAAGTCTTTACTACTTGATAATGTTTTTCCCATCCTGAGAGAGGATTAGTTTTTTCAATCGTTCATCCATAAGTTTGAACAGATCAAAGATCATATTCAACATTTTGAGCATCTTTTACTATGATATTCAAAATATTGAACTTATATCACTTATCAAGACAAGTACCATAAGAAATCTGATTAGTCTTGTATCTTTCATTACCTGCGACTGAGGTAATCTTCTCAAACAGAGAAATCCCACCTAATTCTGGATTTTCCACTACCTTTGCACATCCTGAAACTGGACGATGATTTTCAGGAATCACATCAGCAAAACTTGCAAATGGCAAAAGAGCCAAACTACCAAGAACAGCCAAAAGAAGAGTTTTTTTCTGCATTTGATTATAGTAAAAAATAAAAAAGATATTAAACTTATAGTGTTATTTTTATTGAAGTCAAGCTAGATTTAGAGGTTTATATACTATATTATATACCCGATTTTTTTAAATCGTTTTGATTTTTACTTGTATTTTTAGAGAGGAAGTATAGAGCTATTCTAGTTTATATATAAATATAATTAGAAATATGAACTCAGATTTCTCAAGAATTTACTACATATATAAAAAATCTAAAGGAATGAAACTCTATATTAAAACTCCATTTGCGAAGAATAATAAATTTATTCCACATCTCCTTGAACATTGTGCACTCCAGTCAAGAAATCTATCAGAGTACCTGAAATATTCAATATCGACTAATGTTTCAACCAGAACTGGCTTTACCTGCTTTGAACGAGAAGATATTCCGGCTCAAGAATTTTTTGACTATCTCAGAATGCCCCTAAAAGAAGAAATCTTTAATCAAGAACTCCTTGCAATCAGCAGAGAATTAGAAAAACCATCTTTTTGACAAAGAGTATATGAAAAAATACTCAATCAGATCTCTTCTAAGAAAATCATCACAAATAAAATACAAAAAGTCTCACTTACCCAGCTCCAAGATTATCATAACCAGCGATACCAAGAAGAGCACACCCTTCTTATAGATAAAGATTGAAAAATAGATAAAAATTGGGGAATGTGAAAGCAAATAAAGCATCAACAACTTGATATCAAAAACCTAACAAAGGTTAATTGTGGATCATTTTCTTATAGGAAGGAACTTCAATACTTCTTATGGACTAAGTATTCTGGCATTGAGGATATTTTTGTACTTGATTATATTGGAGATTTATTGGAGTCTTACTGGATTTTTGATGCATCACTACATTCTAAATACTTTTATTCAAGTTTTGACTGGTCTTTTTGAGATCAATATATGATATTATCACATTCTTGAGCATTAGAGGGAATAAAAAAATCTGATTTCTTTACCTTTTCCTCTGTATTTAAAGAAAACTATTTGAGAAATTTAGACTATGGATGGTATCGTGCCTGGGATAGCCATATTGCTCTCTTTATGGGACTTGAAACTAGTATTGAAGAGCATAAAAAATTAGTAAAATCTATTGATAATAGCCTTATAGAAAGTATTGTATCTGATTTTTTAGGGGGGAAATTCTCCTAAGCTAGATCTTTCTCAAGACATAAATCACTCTTTGAATATCTTCCTCAAAAAGTGAATACTCAATCTCCTTCTCTAGAGAAAGATGATATTTTTTACAAAGCTCAAGGAGAAGCCCCCTCTCCTCGTCCTCTTTTTGCTTCATAAAGAGAAAGTAACCTCAGTTTTTAAGTAGTGAATATGATCGTTTAAGAAGCTTATCACTGTATGCAACCGCTCTCGCAGTAATAATATCAGCCTTTTCTCACTTATACTCCTCTATTCTCGTCCACAACACCTCAGCATTTTGAACATTAAGCTGTGCAAGCATCTCATTGACTGCAACGGTCTTTTTTTTAACTGAATCGATACCGAGAAATTGCGATTCTGGACAGCTAATCGCCAAAGGCATCAATGGGAACCCAGATCCTGTTCAGAGATCGATTACTAATTTTCAAGGCTGGAAAAGTCAGGTTTCTAGAAGTTTTAAAGAATCCTGAATATGTTTCAACTGAACTCAGTCCTTATCACGAATTGCTGAGAGATTCAGCTCGGTATTTTTTTGCAAAAAAATCTCTATAAGTCTTTTCCAATCTTGCATTTTAGAGGTTTTATAATTAATAAAGTTTATTTTTTAATGAATTTCCGACTTGCTTTACGAGACAAAATGGTTTTCATTCTCGTTTTGCGATCAAGAATCATCCATTTCATCAGTTTTCTATTACTATATCTTGTTTATCTGAAAGCTTTTGTGCTTGTTGATCTGTGATTTCTATGATTTTTTTTTGAGCAAAAGATCATAATGTCGCAACCAGTCACTGCTGCGGAATCAACTCTCCTGAGTGCCCCTTTTTGAAAATTGGAATTCAAAATTTTTCAATAAAAATTCCTTTTGGGAGCGTTGTGGCTTCTTTTATTGTCAGATATACTGCATTGTCATTTGAAAGAAAATAGAAATCTGACTGCTGTTCAATTCCTCGATTTTCTCGGAGATAAGATCGTATCTCATCTTGTAAAGTAGTAGAAGAAAGATATCAGGTTTCTTGCTGTGTTCTTTGATCGATTTGAGCAGAAGTCGGAAGTGAACTATTTTTTCTAAACTTGGCAATAAAAAAGCCACCAGTATGCTGAATATGAGGCCAAAACCTCGCAACTTTCTGTGCCTGATCTTTTGGCAATAACTCATTTCATAAATAATGTGTTAATCCAGCTGATTTTTGATTGATTTCAACTGGGAGAAGTTCTATTTCCTTTGAAAACTGCTTAAGAACTGCTGCAATAACCTGCTCATTTTCTAATGCATTGAGCGTACAAGTCGAGTACACCAATTCTCATCAAACTTTTAAGGCTTTTAATCCTGAAATAAGAAGCTGAAGCTGAAGTTTTGAGAGTTGCTGAGCATTTTTTTCATCTCGATAGGTTGTTTTTGAGTCAGATTTATATTGCATTCCCTCACCAGAACACGGCGCATCAACTAAAACCTTATCAAAAACCTCGCTCACAAGCTCTCAAATCTGCTGCCCCTGATAAGCAGAAACCGCAGTATTTGCAAATCAACAACGATTAAGATTGAAGATCAGTGCTTTTCTCCTAGGGTTTGATGGCTCGTTGGAAAGCAAAAATCCTCATCAGAGCTGAGATAATCTATCAGCTATCTGGACACTCTTCCCTCCAGGAGCAGCACAAAGATCGAGCACTATATCTCATTTTTTCACATCAAGAATCTGTGCAGAGAGTCCCGCTGCGACCTCCTGAATATAAAAATATCAGCTTTGATGTAGGAAATGAGATCCAAGCGTCTTAGTATCTTCCTTCTGAACGAAGAGTACATCATCATATATCTGATCACCTCATCTCAGATCTGGAGTCATAAGTTCTCGTCAATATCTTTTTACAAGAGAAAAAAAATCAGACTTTTGAATTCTTTTTTCAATAATTTTTATGCTTTTGGAAATTTTTTGCTGATAAGTCGCTTTAAATTGCTCAAAAGCTTGCTCATCAAGATAATTAGAAATATAGTCCAAGTAAGTCTGTTTTTTCATAAGCATTTAAGGAGACAAAAGGGGTATTACTGTTACTATAGATTTTAGTGGATAAAAAGCAAGAAAATCTGATTTTTTATTTTTAACTTGACTTTCATTGGGAAATATCTACATATATGCCCACAAATAAAATTTATCTTTATGTCAAACAAAAAACTAGCACAAAAAGCAAAAGTCGAGCTTATAAACTCGCTACCAGATGCATTTGGTTACCATCCGGAAGCCAACAACTCATTTGCCTCTAAAGGCAGAAGTAATCGCCAAAAGAAAGAAAAAAAATCTGCTTTTGATAGAAAGGAAGCCTTCCTAGAACGAAGAGTGATCGATACTTCAAAGAAAGAAGCCCGTCGAGTCCTTAGAGCGGCTTCTGAAGCTGGTGGAAGAATTTCCTAAAACTCTTTTAAGAGCTTAGGATAATAGCGATTTGAAC
>CAUQBS010000016.1:0-21919 GCA_963516485.1 uncultured bacterium | reverse complement strand
GAGAAGTTTGAGGGACTTGACCATAAAAAAATCGCAGAACTTCTTATTGAGAAAGGGAATTGATCTGCTCTCGCAGACAATTTAGAGAAGTTTGAGGGACTTGACCATAAAAAAATCGCAGAACTTCTTATTGAAAAAGAGGATTGATTTACTGTCAGAGTTTTCATACACAACTTAGAAAAGCTTAAGGGGCTTGACTCTAAAACTGTAGAACTTCTTATTAAGAAAGTGAGAGAAGCAGAACAAAGAGAAAATGATTAGACGAAAGATCATTAGCATCAACTCAATGAATACTTAAGAAAATTCAAATAATACAAAAAACCGCCAATGGCGGTTTTTCTTATCCTAAAATACCATACTACAACTGAGAAATTACCCACTTTACGACCTCTGCTAAATCAGCCTTCTCTAAATCTCACTGATACTGACTCAAAATCGCCTTCACATTCTGCCCATCATAGCCAAGATTCTTCAGAGACTTTACAACCGCTTTAAAAAGTTTTTGATTCACATCAATACTTGAAGCCTGAGAGAGCTGAAAGTTCCCTTTAAGTTCAAGGATAATTTTTTTCGCCAATTTTGGACCAATTCACGGAATTGACTGGAAAAGCTTGGTATCGAGATTTTCTATCGCCTCAGCAAGCTCTCAAATTGGGATTTGTGCAATCTGGAAAGCCGTCTTTGGACCCACTCCAGAAACCCTAAGCATTTGCTCAAAATTTTGTTTTTGCTCTAAAGTATCAAAAGCGAAGTAAAAAACAGACTTCTTCCCCTCATCCAAATACGGATACAAGAAAAATTCTCCCTCTGACTGCCCTCCTGCGTATGCAACTTGAACACCAAACATTTCAGTCAAAATAAAACAGTCAGATTGATTTCTCCTAACCTTTCCCTTGATATAATGAAACATTTAATTTACAAAAAAACAAAATAAATCTGATTTTTCTTCCATTTTTAGACATAAAACTACTCTTAATAAGAGTAGAACTACGATCCTAAAATACCTTTTTTTGAGTAAAATACAAGCAAAAATCTAACCTCTCAGAAAATTGACATTTTATAAAAATTAGATATAATATAGTAAATTTATTTCTTGAATAGTAAGAAAATGAATAGACTACACTCAAGAGCAGAAATCAATCCTGAACATCCTCGCATAAATAAACGCAGTGAGCTTCAACAGCAATACAGAGACGAACTCGCTAAGGCACTTACGGCAACCCGTAAAGAGAAGAATGCTTGGGAAAATGGAACTGCATATCGTATGCTAAAAGGAGCAAAGCAAACCGATGAATATCATTTTGCAGAGGAAGGAATAAAGATGACGTCTACTATCACAGAGCTATTGAAAACCTCAAATGATATGCCAGATTCTGAATTTTTGAAAAAGCTAGAAGCAATGCCTGATCTAAATGAAAATCTAGCTAAAGCACTCATTATAAGTGGGAAATGATGGGCTTTAGCTCAAAAGCTGGATAAATTTCAAGGACTTGATCATGGGAAAATCGCTGATTTTTTTATCAAATATGGTCAAGGGAGACTTATTGCAGAAAATCTAGAGAAATTTCAGGGACTCGATCACCAAAAAATCGCAGAAACACTCATTGAAAATAAGCTCTGAGGTGCCGTAGCTGAGAATTTAGAGAAATTTCAAGGATTAAATCACCGAGAAGTCGCAAAAAAACTCCTTGAAAATAAAAAATGAGAATATCTAGCTCAAAATCTGGAGAAATTCGAAGGAATCGACTATAATCAGCTCGCTGATATCTTGGTAGAAAAGGGAAATCTCCATGCCTTAACTGAAAACTTGGAAAAGTTTAAGGGGCTTGATCATCAAAAATTTGCAGAGAAATTATTTGAACATAGAAAGTGAAGATATATCGCACAGAATCTAGAAAAATTCAAGGGACTCGATCATCAAGAACTCGCTGATAGATTGATTCAAGCTGGAGACGCTCAATATGTAGTCGAAAACATGGAAAAATTCAAAGGAGTAAATCATAATCAAATTGTAGAAAAACTTAGTAAAACTTGAAAGATGAGATATGTCGCTCAATACTTAGAAAAATTCAAGGGACTTGAAAAATCAGTCAAAGAAGAACTTCTCTATGAATGATTTAAAAAGGAAGTCAATGCAAATCCACAAGCCTTTGAAGAAAAAAACAAAACCGCCTAAAGCGGTTTTTTATATTCAATAAGAGTCCCTATTATTGTAAAAAGTAAAAATCTGATTTTTACTTTTTTTACACTTTTTATATTGAAATCACACTCAAAAATCCTATATATAAGGCATAATTTTTATTTATTATTGAGTTATTACCATGCACATGATTCATGATATTGCTACCTATGCAGACAAAGAAAACGGAGTTCTCAATGTTGTTATTGATATTCCTGCTGGATCAAACAATAAATACGAATATGATCACGATTTAGGATGTTTTACACTTGATCGTGTAGTTCATCATAGTATGTTCTATCCATTCAACTATGGATTCTTACCACAAACTCTTTCTAAAGATGGAGATCCTTGTGATGTGTGCCTCTACACTACAAATCCTCTTTTCACTGGTTGCGTAGTAAAGGCGAGACCTATTGGTATCCTTTATACCTCAGATGATGCTGGAGATGATCCAAAGATCATTGCAGTGCCAATCAGCAAAGTAGACCCTAGACGAGATGAAGTAAAAACTATCGAAGATCTCGGAGCCCACAAAAAGGAAGAACTAGAAATCTTCTTTAAAGAAATCAAGAGACTTGAGCATAAAAAATACGACAAAATTCAGATCAGAGGTTTTGGAGATCTCAACGATGTCGCAGAAGAGCTCACAACCTCTATCAAAAGATATCAAGAAGAAGATAAGCACTAGTTTATATACTCAATCTTATTAGAAAGAAGACAAAAATCAGAATTTTGTTTTCTTTTTTTATACCTTGCCTACCAGATAATGTCAGCAAACAAATCCTCCGTTTCGACTAAAAGAATACTCTCTTTTATCTGAGAAAACTACAAATCCTATCCGATCCGATGAATTTTTGCGATAATTTTCAGAACACTAACAATCGCTCTAACGACATTACCAGCCTTATATTACAAAGATATCATCAATATCCTCTCAAAAACACAAGTCGCAACGAGCGAAATTGCTCAACATGGGCTCAGCATATTATTCATCATCCTTCGGATAAAATTAGTCCAATTCATATTTTATAGAGTATATGACTATATTATCATTACTTTTGAGATGAATATCCAAGAGAAGCTCTACAATCAAATTTTCAGCTACCTACATCAGCATTCTTTCCAATTCTTTGCAAATAACTTTTCTGGATCACTTATTAGTAAGGTAAGAAAATGCGTGAGCGGTTTAGAAAGGTTTACAGATATGCTTTCTTGGAATGTACTACCATTTATCTTAAACCTCATTTTAGTCGTTGGAATCATCGCAGTACAAAATATTCGAATCGCAATCAGTATCTTCATTTGAGTTACGGTATTTTCAATCATCCAATATCAGCTTCATAACTGGATTCATCCCTACCAAGAAAAAGCTAACCAACTTGATTCTGAACTTGGAGGACTCTTATCAGATACCATAACCAATAACTTAACTATCAAGCTATTCGCTTCGCTTCCTAGAGAGCAAAAAGCCTTTTCTTCACTCAATCACGACACTGTTCAGGCGAGGAAACTACAGTATTACAAGTCAATGCGAATCTGGGGATTCTCAGCTTTTTTCGGACTAGTACTAGAAATCGCAATCATGTATGCAGCGATCCGCCTGTGGTGAATGTGAATCTTTGAAATCGGAGTAATCGTACTCATTCAAACCTACGTTCTCAAGATCATTGAGGAGCTTCGAGGTATCGGAATGACATTTAGAAGCTTCTTTAGAAATATTAGTGAAATCTGAGAAATGGTTGAGATTCTAGATACTCCGCATGAAGTCATCGATAACTCAGACAAAAAACTTAAAGTAAAAGAGGGAGAAATCAGATTTGAAAAGGTCGATTTTAGCTATGGAGAAAATCAGATTTTTAATGCTCTTGATTTCACAATCAAGCCAGGAGAAAGAGTAGCTCTCGTCTGAGAATCTGGTAGCTGAAAAACAACAATTACCAAGTTGCTTTTTAGATTTTATGATCTTCAAGGTGGAGAAATCCTGATTGATAATCAAAATATTGCAAATGTTACACAAAATTCGCTCAGAGAAAATATTTCAATGATTCCGCAAGAACCAGTCCTCTTCCACAGAAGCATCAGAGACAATATCGCCTACGGAAAACCGAATGCAACCGAGCAAGAAATTATCGCTGCATCAAAGATGGCAAGATGTCATGAATTCATCTGAGCACTCAAAGATGGATATGATACTCTCGTTTGAGAGAGAGGAATCAAACTCTCATGAGGAGAAAGGCAAAGAGTTGCAATTGCAAGAGCAATCCTAGAAAATAGACAAATCATCGTAATGGACGAGGCAACCTCAGCTCTTGATAGTGAGTCAGAATTCCTCATCCAAGAGGCTATCAATGAACTCATGCAAAATAAAACCGTACTGATCATTGCCCACAGACTCTCAACAATTATGAAGATGGATAAAATAATTGTCATGCACCAGTGAAAAATCATCGAAAAAGGTTCTCATCAAGAACTCCTACTCAATAAGGATGGAACCTACAAAAAACTTCGAGATATCCAGTCTGGAGGATTTATTTGAAAATGCTAAAATGACGGCCCCCACTACCGATCTTGATAAATACGAGAATGCGCTATATCATGAAATCTTTATCAAAGAAGAATATGCTATAGCAAAATCAACTATCCCAAAGGCAAAAACAATTTTGGATATCTGAGGACATATCTGATTTTTCTCCGAACGATGTTTGCATCTCAATCCCAAAGTTCACATTCACTACTTCGAGCCATTTGAATGCTTGGTAAAAAAAGCAAAAGCCAGACTTCAATCTTTTTCATCTCAGATTACTTTCAATCCATTTTGAATTGCAAAGACTGCTTGAGCATATGAATTTCTCTTAAACGAGAGAAAAACAATGCAGTCAAGTCAGCATGTATCATTTCTCAACCCCAAAGGGAAACTTGAAAAAGTAGAGTGTAAAAACCTCAACCACTACCTCAAAGATCAAAAAATCTGAAAAATTGATCTGCTTAAGCTGGATATCGAGGGAATGGAATTTGAGGTCCTCTTTGATATTCAAGAAGAAAACCGAAAAAAAATTCAAGCCATACTCTGTGAAATTCACCTCCTCTCATCAACCGATGAAGAAAACTTTCCAATCCTTATCTCACTTTTAAAATCACACTTTGCTCATGTAGAGCGAAATCCAAGCCCTTATAGTGAGAAAATCTGACTTTGCTTTTGCTATAAAAAAGAATAGACTCTTATTATCTTTATTCTTATTTGATAATAAGTATGCAGGAAAATCTCAAACTCTACAATATCTTCTTTCCTTTCTGGAGTTTATTTCTCTTTCCCCCATTTTTTCTCCTTAGTCTACCTGTAAACTTCTTGATTGATTCAGTAGTCTTCCTCTTGGCAGCAAAGACTCTAAAGCTCCAAAATCTAAAAAATATCTACAAAAAAAGCATTTGGAAAATACGAGGATTTGGATTTCTAGCGGATATCATAGGTGCAATATTCCTCTTCCTCTCAAACTACATAAAAGATCGATTAGAACTGCCTGATGCATTTTTAGTAGGAGTAAACTATAATCCTCGAGGACATCGAGCCTCACTGCTATGGACGATCATCGCACTTCTAATCTCAGGTTTCTTAATCTTTTACTTTAACTACCGCTGGAGTTTCTCAGAGACAAATCTTTCAGATCAAGACAAGAGAAAACTCGCCCTTAGATTAGCAATATTCACTGCTCCCTATATTTTTCTTGTTTCACTAAGCCGATTTTGAAGATAATACTAAAAATCTTATTTCATATATGTCAATATCAAAAAAGCAATTCTCATCACAAAAAAATCAAAGACATCAGTTCTCAAAAGACATTTTTCAATCTATAAAAAATACTGAAAAATCTGAAAAAATCTCTTTTTTACTCTTGAAAATCAGGAGATATCTACTATTATAATAATCGTACAAAGTACTTTTTATATCTTATTTTGTTACAACAATGACAAAGACAGCTCTTATTGCTAGCTTGGCTACTGAACTTGGAGTTTCTAAGAAATTAGCTGCTGAACTAGTTAACGCATTCATCGAAACAGTTATTACTGGAGTTAAGAAGACAGGTGAAGTTAGAGTTCAAGGTTTCGGAACTTTCAAGGCTTCAAAGAGAAAGGCTAGAGAAGGAGTTAATCCTCAAGATCCTTCAAAGAAGATTAAGATCCCTGCAATGAAGGTTGTTACTTTCAAGGCTGGTTCTGACTTCAAAGCTGCTGTTAAATAATTATCTTATAAAATAAGATCAAAAGTCTGACTTCCGAGTCAGATTTTTTTGTTATCTATTTTTTTACTAATACCCCTATAGAGAAACCCACCTTGACATTTATCCATAAAAGAATATAGTACTAATATAAATCAAATAAAACAATAAACAAAACTATCATGGAAACAAAAATTAAACTTAGCTCTAACTATGAAAGCTTCTGGATTAGAGCAATTCGAATGTGTATGTGGACTGCCACACTAATTGTGCTTTTTTTTACATTTTTAGAATCCTGGAAATTTGATGCAGTATTAGGTGGAATACTTCCTGTCATAATGCTACTTTCAACGCTTCCAATCCTTATGGGAGCTGCGAATGAATTTCACGATAAAATATCCCACCTCCTTGGTATAACATGCTTTACAACAATAAGTCCGTTGGTTGTATGCTATATTACAAGTCCATCAATAGACCTTGAAGAAATCGCAATACTAACTTTCTGGGGACTTTTACTCCTTGGCTATCTCACTTTAGACCAAACACTCCTAAGGAGAGGTACTATTAAACTCATCTCAGAAACTCAAGCCTGCCTAAAAAGAAGGTGGTTATATTACCGGATTATTGAGCATGAGATCGTGAAAGAGTATAAGTATGACACGGAAAAACTGGGAGAAGTAGAACGCCAAATGCTGAAAGAAATTCCTGATGAATTTAGTAGAGACTTATTATTACATCCGCACTATAATGAAATAGCAATGTGGAAAAATAATCTCGACAAACTAAAAGCAAAGATTTCTAGAATCAATGAGAAAATTAGACAATTAGAAAAAGCAAAAGAAAAAATCGGCTGTTTTTATTAAACAGCCTTTTTCTATTCAAAACAGATTAAAGGTTGCAATTTAAGAGGACTTGAATATGCTGTAAGATGTTTTTTAGCTTTCATTACACGAAAGTCACTATGCCAAAATCTACTACAAAAACAGTAAAATCAGCAAAAATTTCACAAAAAACACAAAAAGAAAAATCAGATTTTTCTCACTTTTTTGATCAAGGATCTCTCGTTTTTGAATGAATCAGGGTAAATAACCTCAAAAATATCGATCTCACACTCCCCAAAAATAAACTCATTACCATTACTTGAGTGAGCTGATCTGGGAAATCCTCTCTAGCATTTCAAACCATATATAAAGAGGGACAATATAGATATATTGAATCACTTTCCAGCTATCTGAGACAATTTTTTAATCTCTGAGATAGACCAGAGATCGATTATTGTAGCGGACTCTCCCCTGCTATTGCAATTGAACAGAATAAAAGAGTCTGAAATTCAAGGTCTACAGTAGGAACTCTCACTGAAATTGATGATTATATCAGACTCCTTTTCGCAAAATTAGGAGATACCTATTGCTGGAACTGTGGAAGCAAAATCAAACCACAAACGGTTGATCAAATTTTGCACACAATGAAAGAACTCTACAGCAACCAAAGGATCTATCTCCTAAAGGAGAGCTGAAGTTTCTCTACAAAAGCCGATCTGCTCAAATTTGTAAAAACAAACAAGCAAAAAGTTGAAAAAGGAGGAGGATTTACAAGATATCTCCTTGTTTCTCAAAATCCAGAAAAAACTGATCCTATCGAATACTTCTACCTCGAAGATCCTCAAATTCCAACTGACTATTTCCCAATCAATAGCTATGGAATCTTTGACCGTGTAACCTTGGAAGAGCAAAAAGTCTGAAGACTCAAAGAGGATATCATCAAAATCCTCTCAGAGACTAAAAAATTTGGAGTCTATCTAGCAGAAAAAAATACAACAAACGAACCCACCTCTCAAAAGCAAGTAGAAGCTAATTTTTGAGCAGGAATTGAAATCACACAAGCAAAAAAAAGCAAAAAAGCTGATTCAAAAGCCGATGGTCAAGAAATTACCCAATGAACTCGTATTCAGCGATTCACTGACAAAATGTACTGTCCAAACTGTAATATTACCTATCCAGAATTTACAACACAGCACTTCTCTCCTAATAGACAAGAAGGAGCATGTAGCCACTGTCTTGGAATCTGAGAAATTCTCCAAGTCGACTATAATAAAGTAATAGATCCTGCAAGTCCATTAATAGATGCTATTCTTCCATGGAGAGATAGTAATCTAGGACAGTGAATCCTCAAAAAACTCTGCGAAAAATATAGTATGGATCCCGAAAAAAAACGAGCAGAACAGCCAGAGCGATTTCTCAATGTTGTGATCGAAGGAGATCAAGAACTTTTAAGAATCAACACCTGAGGAAAATATACCAGTATCAAATACAATGGAATCGAAGAAATCATCAAAGACCAATATGTAAAAGGACTTTTGACGGTTGACTTTCAGGCAATGCTCAATATGAAGACCTGTCCTCACTGTTTCGGTTCAAGACTCAAAAAAGAGAGTCTGCATTGCTTTTTAACAATTAAAAAGCAAGATATTGAAAAAAAATCTGACTTTTCAAACCTTTTACCTACACTTTTCACTCAACAAGAAGGATTACCCTTTGCTCAACCCGAAGATCAAGATCTGATAAAATTTAATATTCGAGATCTGCAAAAAATTGAGCTTAACGAACTTATAAACCTTCTAGAGCTCTACAAATCCACAAGTGAAAAGCCGATCAACCTGCTTGAAAGAATCCTCAATCCACTCCTAGATAGAGCAAAGACAATCCAAGAACTTGGACTCGGATACCTCATGCTAACTAGAGGTGTTGATACCCTTTCTGGAGGAGAAATTCAGAGATTAAGACTCGCAAAACAGCTCTGAAACAAGCTTACAGGGATCATCTATGTTTTGGATGAGCCAACTATTGGGCTTGATACCTGAGAAATCAAAAAAGCAATCGTCTCAATCAACAAACTCAAAGAAATGGGAAATACTATCATCGTTGTAGAGCATAACGAGGAATTTATTAGAGCATCAGACCGAATAGTAGAAATCTGACCTTGAGCATGAGATTTTGGTTGAGAACTCATCTTCAATGGTAGTTATGAAGAATTTACCAAGACAAGAACACTGACCTCAGATTTCATTACCTGAAAAAGAAAGGTTAGCATAGACTTTTCTCATACTCCAAGCAAGAAGCGAGTTGATATCAGAAAGGCCAGCAAATTTAATCTCAAAAATATTGATGTAAAATTCAATCTCTGAAGTTTTACAGTGATTACTTGACCTTCTGGGGCCGGGAAAACAACATTAATGTATACCACACTCTTCAGATTTCTCAATGATAGACAAAAATTTGTTCAGAGTTATATCAGACTTCAGCTTTTGAAAAAAGGACTCACTTGGGAGGAAATCCTCGCCGCACCTGTAATGAGAGCTGAGGAATATGCCCACTTTGAAAACCTTGCACTTCAAGAGTTCTATCAAGATATCTGAGTAGAAAGAGTAACCGGACAAGAAGAAATTAAAAATACCATCTACGTAGACCAATCTAGCATTGGGAAAACTCCAAGAAGCTGTCCTGCTACCTTTGTAAATGTCTTTGATAAAATTAGGCTCCTCTATGCTGGAACCAGTGATGCCAAATACCTTGGTTTTAACAATTCTCATTTCAGTTTTAACTCAGACAAAGGTGCCTGCCCTGCTTGTAATGGATACGGATACAAAAAAATTGAACTTCAATTCCTGCCTGATACCTATGTTCCCTGTGAACTTTGCCAGGGGAAAAGATATAAACCTGAAATCCTATGAATTACTTGGAGAGGAAAAACGATTAGCCAAGTCCTTGATATGTATATTGATGAAGCATTAGACTTTTTCTCAGAAATGGATCATATCAAACAAGAGCTTGAACTTATGGTAGAAATCGGACTCGGTTATCTCAAAATGGGACAACCGGCACATACCCTTTCTGGAGGAGAATCTCAGAGACTCAAACTCGTAAAACACCTCCTCAAAGAATATAGATGAAATACGGTATACTTCCTTGATGAGCCAACAGTAGGACTCCACCCAGCAGACATTGAAAAGCTTTTGAAGGTGATCAAGAGATTCCTTGAAAAGGGAGATACCATCTTGATGATTGAACACGATGAAGATATCCTTCAGTTCGCTGATCATATTATCAGATTAGATAATGGACAACTCGTAAAATCTAAATAAATTCAATATAAAAAAGAAAAACCTGATATTACCTCAGGTTTTTTTTATTTCTTTATCTTAAAGATAGTATTTTACTTCTTAATCACCGCTTCAATCGCAGCAAACATTCCTTCTCCATCCTCGTTGATGATGATATATACTTCATCACCTGGCTTTCCATGATGGAAATTTACAGCAGCTTGATTGAGGAAATAAATCTGACCTTCCTCTGAGTGAGCAGTAAATTTTTGATCATCAGTCTTTGAAAGAATCGCCTTCAAGTGCTTTCTTCCTGCTGGTTTAATCAATTTATAAATCATCTTTCCCTCTGGAGTAATCTTAAGCTTAAGGGTATCCCCAGGGATCAACTTAGTTTTACTTGAATAATTGAGCGGAACAAGATACTTCTTTTGATCTACTCAAACCATGTAATATCCATCAAAAATTCCCTCAATTACTTCCATTTCCTCATCAGTATACGCTTCTCTAAGCTCATTAGCTTCTGCTTCACCAAGCCCAAGACTTGATGGATCCAAAGAATTTGGATCATTAGGATCAAAGTTTGCAAGCTGACTAACAGCAACCTTCACTCTCTTGAGTTCTAGTGATACCTTAGTCAAAGCATTCTGAGTAAATTGGAGGAGTTGCTGATAATCTTTCAATAAATCCTCTGTCGTTTTTGTTTTTGTCATTGCAGTTTGTTGTTAGATGATAAATATTGCGATATCATTATATCTATTTTTGTCAAGATTGCAATTTTTTATGAGAGTTTTTTAGAGATGAAATTTTCCTTAGTTGTGAAGCTAGAAAAGGAAAAGAAACCTGAGTCTCATTTCAGATTTCTCTCCTTCTTTTTGATCAAATATATTTACTTTTCTTGCTCAACCTCCTTATTTTTAACCGCAACCTGCACTTCTCAAATCACATTCCTCTTAACCCAAAGCACCTTAAATTCAAGAGTACTATGCGTTTTGTTTTCCAAATCATCATGCAAATGAATATCCAAGCTAATTTTCTCTCAACTACTTGGAAACCTCTCAAAAGAACTCGTAATAAAGTAACTCAAAGTCTCTGCCTCATACTCATCATCCAGCTCAATCTCATCTGGATGGAGACCAAGCACATTCAATAGCTCATCCATTCTTACATACGACTGACAAATCAGAGTTCAATCCTCATTTCTCTTGATTGGAGTAAGCTCTTCATCAGACTCATCTTGAATCTCTCAAAATACTTCCTCAATAATATCTTCCAAGCTCACAATTCCATCAACTCCCCCATACTCATCTAATACCACAGCAATATGCTTATGCGTCTTTTGAAATTTTTGAAGAAGCGAATCAATAGGCTGACTACGTGGCACCTTAATAATTGGATTAAGCGTCAATTGTGAAAGTAATGTTGATCAAGAATGTTCCTTTTTAAGCCTCAAAAGCTCCTTAAGCGTAACAATCCTATCTATCGTATCAATACTCTCATGGTACACAGGGATACGAGAATAATGGTATCCACTGAGTTTTTCTATCGCATCATCCAAACTACACTGATCATCTATAGACTTGATCTTGATTCTTGGAGTCATGATCTCCTCCGCAGTCAATTCATCCAAAGTCAAAAGCTTTTTAATCTTTTGATCCTCTCAGTCAGTAAAGACACCAGCTTTTTTAGAAAGCTCAATAAAAGCCTCCAAATCTGACTCACTAATCAGATTTTTTCTCTCCTTCTTTGTTAATCCCTTCATCATTCGCTCCAAAACAAATATCAATGGGAAGAGAACCTTTATCAATACCGTATAAATAGGAGCAATACTGAGCGATATTCTCTCAGCATGACGCGTTGCAAGGGTTTTCGGGAAAATCTCTCAGAACAAAAGCACCAAAATCGTCACAACAGCAGTTGCAATAGAGATAACTAATGTCTGATCAAACTGCACTTTAGCTGCAATATCCATCGCAATCACAGTCGCCAAGGAAGCAGCAAAAATATTTACGATATTATTTCAGATCAAGATTGCTATTAGAACCCTTTCTGGCTTGAGTTTAAGCTTATAAAGAGATTTTGCTCAGCTTTTTTTCTCTTTCAAGAAGACTGACGCCTTGTGCATTGGCACTGAGGTAAAAGCCGTCTCACTCGCAGAGAAAAACATTGACAAGAAAATCAAAATCACAAAGAGCAAAAGCGATAAGGGGTCCATCTTTAGACAAACAACATAAAAAGAATAAAAAAACTGAATATATTTCACAAAAACTCTAAACTTACGGTTCAAATATAGCTATCCGAACTCAAATTGCAAGTCCGTCTTGAAAAACCGTTTTCTAACCTCTCCTACTGCATATCAAAACTGTATCCCTTATGATCAGAACCTGGAAATTGTACAGTTTGAATACCATCTACTGCAACCTTCGGACTGATAAATACATGATCAATATGACTTTCTATAGGCAAAGCAAATGCTAAAATACGCTTAAGATGAGCGGAAAGTGTTGGTAATTCTTTCTCCATTTTCAAAAGTCTAGAAGCACTTCGTGTCATCATAAATGGGAAACGAGCTGTAGTATTTCTAAGAATTCCATCAATTTTCTGAGCAAACTGCTGATAATATATTGACCACGGGCTCACATTAAAATCTCAAATAACAAGTACCTTTTCTCTTGTTTGTGAATGATAGGTTTTTGAAAGATCCTCTGCTAAAGAGTTTAGCTGAACATTCCTTCTCTGAAAATGCGCTAAGCTTGTCGGAGAAGTCGTATGTATCAAATACACCTGATATATATTATCTCACCTCGTCATTTGAACGTGCAAATATCCTCGCTCACCTTTCTCAAAGGTCTTTGAGACATTTCTCAGTGGATATTTACTAAATATAGCACTTCAAATCTGACCTTTTACACTCATATTCATAATTTTATAAGGATAGTCTTTTTCAAGCATTTTTCAGAGATTATCCTGATGATGCTGACTGTATTCTACAAAAAGAATTAAATCTGATTTTTTATCTTTTATAATCTCATAAATCTCCTGATATTCACTATTTTCCTTGTAAAGATTTGAATAGATCACCCTTATCGGATTATCTGTCTGATGTGGATTCCTGCTTTCTAATCCATAAAAATGCAAAAACTGTGCCAAAAATCCCCAAAAAAGCCCAATAAATCAGATCATAATCCAAAATTCAATCGTAGAAAAGAACTTATCTGAAGCAACCTTAAAAAAAGAAAAAATTGAAATTATAAGTCCTATAAAAAATACAACCATCCAATATGGCAAAAAGCTCATTGCAAGCTCTCAATAATACTCTCCTCTACCAAAATATACAACACCTCACAAAATAACCACCAAAGCCAAGAAAATACGCATATTCTTATTCTTATAGATAAAGACTTACCCGATAATAGGAATTTTCTTGAAAAAGGCAACCTTTGTTTATCTCTACAAATAACAAAATTCTCAAGCTAACAATCCGAAAAACAAAAAACAGGTGGAGACAACCTGCCTTTTTTATCTTGAGTTTTTACACAGAGCATTGTTTTATTTAATTGCGATTTCCTCGATCATCATATGCAAGCTTTGATCTATTTCTCTCAATCAATATTCAAAATTATTTCTAATCATTCCATTTTCCCTCATCAAAGTATTGAGCTTATCAGACAATTCCTGCATTCCAGACAGAAACAACTCCAAATCATACTGAGAACGAATAAGTCAGTTTTTTATTTCTTTTTGAAGTCTAGCTGTATAAAGTCTAAGCTGAACAAGCGTTTTAATCACAACATCTACATATTCAGTATCAAAATCCTGAATAATCCCTCCTCCATATTGGCTTGTTGCTTCTCTAGTACAATCTAAAGCTCCAATCAAAGCATCACAAGTAGAAGCAATCTTATCCAAAAGAGTGTTCATTTTGGTTGTTGTACTTGCAACGGTATTGAGACTGTTTAATTCGTTCATTGTTAGATTCTGATAGAGAATAAAATATAACACTTCAATTATACACGACTTTTTACAAAAAACAAAAAAATCTGATTTCTTATTTCTTTTTCAACTTCTCATTTTCGTTTTTTATGATATTATGTATTTTTTAGCATAACTTCATAGGGAATAACTATAGTTCACAAAAAATAAAAAAACTTTTTCCTGCCCTACAGCAGCATAATCATCACTTGAAAATTCAGATCAAAACCATACAAATAAACAAATTTTTTAACCTTTTGCATACAAAACCACATGCAAATATTAAAATATTGATGGATCGGTCTAGGAGCCATATTTCTCACAACACCAACTTTTGCAAGCACAGGGCTAGACTCCTCTATTGAATGGACCAACTATAGATCATGCATTGATTTAACAACTTCTCTTAAAAAATATCTCGCAAGTTCTGAACTATCTGCACGATTATTGAAGAGTAATTATGCGAAATCAGACAAGGATCCTCTAATAAACCAACAAATCACCTCGCAGACCTATTTTTCTTATTTAGATAAAAATCAGCAGCTCCTCTATCTTTTCAAATGAGCTCAAGAATCAAAGACCAATACTGTAAATATTGCAATCCCAACACTTTTAGCGAAATTCCACCTGCCAAAATCACGAAAACATATTCAGACTTTTTTTTATCAAGATAAAAAGCTGATTATCTCAGCAGAAGAAAATCAAAATTCTCTAATCGCTATCTATACTATTGAGGATAAATCATTTAAGCCACTCAAATACTATAAAATGAGCGGTCCATTTAAACAAGCTCAATTAGTATGAGATAAGTTCTACCTCATCACACAAAAACAAACAACCAAAGATAGCTTAGAGACACTCCTCAAAGCAAACTGAGAGGACAAAACTTTTCTCCCAAAACTTGAGCAAGCGATTAAATACTGACTCAAAACCTCAATAATTTCACAAGCAACTTGTCAAAAAATCGCTCACAATATTACTGATGGAGAATTACCAACCCTGACGTCACTAGCAATTTTCAATCTTAACAGTCTAGATACCGAGCCAGAAATCAAACATTTCCTCGGACAGCTCAACCATATTGCCATCTGACCAGAGTATCTCTATTTTCTAAAACCACATAACAATACAGACATCACCTGCAAAAATTGTTCTCAAAAAGCTGAATGAAGCGGAGAAAAAACACTTATTCAGTGATTTTCACTTGATCCAAAACTCTATCAGAGCAACAATGCGATTCTTTCTTGAACGCTCCTCTCCTCAAAAAATTACCTGACAGAAGACTTCAAGCTTGAAATCCCACTCTACCAAACCAGTGGGAAAATGAAACAATATCGTATCCTTCAAGCTAATAATAAGCTCAGCACTTTCACTACAACCATCTTAGCTGAAACTGGATCCAACTGTCAAAATATAATAAAAGAAAGCTGATCCTATCAGCTATCCAATAATGAAACAACACTGATCATCACTCAAAACAAGAATCAATACTTACTCCCAACAAGTGAACGAAGAAAAAACCAGCTTTTCACTTTAGGGAATAACCTCATCAAGATACAAAACACAAACAACGCAATCACGATAACTAGTACTGAAATAGGACAATCAAAAGGAGGAACTCTGCTTTCTCTAAATAATACAGAATTGCTTGATAACATGTATTGGAATAGTGAACAAAAAATCCTCTCTCTTATAACTCGTGAAAACGGGAAAACTACACTGAGAGGCTATGATCTCTGAGAACCTAAAACCGCAAAACTTCTTTTCAAGAGGACCTATCCCGTTCTCAGCAATTTGAAACATCTCGATCTTTATATACATATGGAGAAATACACAGTACTCATAGCTCAAGGAATTGCAGATTTTTTCGTGACAAGAAATCATACTCTCACGAAAACTATCAAAATAAAATAACTTGCTTTTACATGAAACTTTTTTATTATTACTTTTTCGTGATTAATGGGACAAAAGATTATCATTTTAGAGAATATTCGTTCAGCTTATAATGTGGGGAATGTTGTGAGAACAGCAGATGCACTTGGACGGAATGTATGGATCACTGGATATACACCATCACCTATTGATCACCCTAAAGTTCGCAAAACCTCACTAGGAGCAGAAAATCATGTTGGTCTCAAACAATTTGACTATACAAGTGATGCCATCAAGTATGCTAAAGAACACAACATCAAGGTCATAGCCGCTGAAATCACTAATGAAGCAAAACCGCTTAATACCTACACACCAGAAAACAACAATCTTGCAATCATCTTTGGAAATGAAGTTGAAGGAGTTCTTCCTCAGACACTCCAAACAGTAGATGAAGTGGTATATATTCCTATGCAGGGTATCAAAGAAAGCATGAACATTGGACAAAGTACAGCAATTATGATGCGAGCTTTAAGAAACTAAAAAATATAAAAATCTGACTTTTAAACCTTTTTATCAAAAGTATGGACCATTTTTACAGTGTATTCAATCGAATACTCAAACATATCGGTTTTCTTCTGGATTTTGTAATTCACATTGATAAGCATCTTGCACGACTTTTTCACCAATATGGACTACGAGTATATGCAATCATCTTCGGTGTTATCTTCATTGAAACAGGATTTGTTGTAATGCCATTTCTTCCTGGAGACTCGCTCCTCTTCGCCTCAGGAGCCCTAGCAGGAAACCCTATGAATCATATCAATGTCCATATACTCTGGCTTCTGATCTTCGGAGCTGCAGTACTTGGAGATAGTCTTAACTATGAAATTGGAAAATTCATCGGACCAAAAATCTTCAAAATGAAATCAAAACGAATCAAACAAGAATACCTTGAAAAAACTCAACACTTTTATGAGAAATACTGAGGAAAAGCAATCGTCTACGCTAGATTTGTACCGATCGTGAGAACCTTTGCTCCGTTCGTAGCTGGAATCGGAAGTATGAAATATACCTCATTCCTCCACTACAATCTTCTCTGAGCATTTCTTTGGTCAGCATCACTCGTATACGCAGGATTCTTCTTTGGGACCATTCCTATTATTCAAAAACACTTTAGTCTACTAATCGTAGGGATTATTGTCCTCTCTAATCTCCCAATTCTTATTGAACGATATAAACACCACCTTGATACAAAAAAAGCTAAGAAAGAAGCTCAAAAAGATTCTGAAGGAAAAGAGAAGAAAAATTAAAAAAACCTGAAGTAACTCAGGTTTTTCTTTTTTCATATTTTTAAGCAATAATTCCTCCTCATAGACAAACTTCTCCATCATACAAAACAAATACCTGTCCTGGAGCCACTGCCCATTGAGGATCTTGAAAACGAACCTGCAAATCAGATCACTGCTTCCCAATAATCTCACAAGCAACAGGAGGATTTTGACGATAACGAATCTTTCCAGAAAGCTGACTTCAAAACGGATGCTCCTCTGCTATCCAATGCCAATCTTTAAGCAAACATTCTCTAGATTGAAGCTCCTCAGCGTCTTTATCACAAACATACACAGTATTTTCCGCTATATCAATACGATATACATAAGCCTTAAAATTTAGTCCAAGTCCCTGTTTTTGACCTATCGTAAAATAATACGCCCCTTGATGCTCTCAAACTTTTTTTCCATCAAGCGTTTTTATCGCTCAAGATTTCGGAAGAAGCTTTTTCATTAGAAATTCTCTAATTGGGATATTTCAGATAAAGCAAAGTCCCTGCGAATCACGACGCTTCGCATTTGGCAAGCCAATACGCTCAGCCAAATCTCTAACTTCAGACTTTTTCATCGCTCATAATGGGAAAAGAGACTTAGAAAGCTGAAATTGATCTAGTCCAGAAAGGAAATAACTCTGATCCTTAATTTCATCAACTCCACGAAGCAAATGAAAAAAATCTGAATTGAAATCAGTATTTTCTTTCCCTCTCAACTCCTCACCAGGTCTAAGAATTTGCGCATAATGCCCAGTTGCAATCTTATCAAAACCTTCTGCTAAAGCCTTTTGCAAAAAAACATCAAACTTGATCAGAGAATTACAAAGAACATCTGGATTTGGAGTAATCCCCCTCTGATATCCTTCAAAAATATAATCAATAATTTTTTCTTGATACTCTTTTTGGAGATCGTAAGCACGAATTTCAATTCACAAATACTCAGCAACCTTAATCGCATCAATAGAATCCTGATATGTAGTACAGTTTCCTCCCTCAGAAACATAATTTTTCATAAACCCAGCCACGACCTCATGCCCCTGCTCCTTCAAAAGATAGGCAGCAACAGCAGAATCAACACCTCAGGAAAGTCCCACCAAAATTTTCATCTTGCCTATCATAATTCAAAATTAAAAAACTATCTCTTCAAAAACTCCTCAACGATACTCAATGGAGCAATAATCATGCAGTGTTCTGTACTGAAATCTAAACCATGTTCTCTACAAAATTCAAGCACCCCATCATCAAAAGTTCAAGGCTGAAACCAGACTTTTTTTACTCAAAACTTCAAATTATTTTTAAGAAGATCTAGTGTTAGCTGTGGATTTGTCATAAAAACAAAAAGATCTACTCTTTGCCCCTCCTTATCCACTTCCTCAAAACTTGGATAACAAACAGTTCAATTAATCTCTGGATAACGAGGATTAATAGGGAAAATCTGAATTCATTCCTTTTGTAAACGATTTTGCAACTTAAGTGCTAAACTTTCCTCGCGAGCAGAAGCTCAAAATAATGCTACAGAAAACATCATAGCAAACAAAAATAAATTATGCTCAAATAATCTTATCAATCAAACCATACTCTAGCGCCTCTTGCGGACTCATTCGCTTATTTCTCTCCATATCTGCAAGACAAGTTTCATAACTTTTCCCACAGTGTTTCGCAATAATTTCAGTCAGATTTTTCTTTACTTTAAGCATTTCCTCTGCCTCAATCTGAATATCAGTAGCCTGCCCTGAGATTCCACCTCATGAAATCAATGGCTGATGAATCATAATCCTAGAATTCGGCAAAGCAAACCTCTTTCCTTTCGTTCCCCCAGTCAAAAATACTGATCCCATTGAAGCGGCAAGCCCTGTACAAATCGTCTGAACATCACATTTAAGAACCTGCATCGCATCATAAATCGCAAGTCCAGAATACACCTCACCTCCAGGAGAATTAATATACATAATAATATCCTTGTCCGGATCCTTTTTCTCAAGATAGAGCATCTGAGCAATCACAGTATTTACCATCGCACTATGTACTGCCTCTCCAACAAAGATAATTCTATCCTCTAAAAGTCTAGAATAAATATCATATGCTCTCTCTCAAGCTTTAGTTTTTTCAATAATTGTAGGGATCAAGGTCATAAGCCATAAATATACAAAATAAAAACAAATCAGAAATCTGATTTCTTCATTTTTTTGAGAGTATCGTTTTACTTTCAAATTTCAACTTGAAATTTACTACAAAAACGATACTCATTAGATATTCAAACCTTTAATTTTATAAAAGAAAAAAATGAAAAAACTCTGAATAAGCATCATTTGATCTATGATCGTCCTCAGTGGTGCCGCTTTTGCTGCAAAACCGACCACAGCGGAGATTAATAGCCTTACTTCAAAACTAGAAAGCAACAAAACAAAACTCCTTAATAACCTTGAAAACAGCAAAAAGAAGCTAAAATCAATAGCTGATGAAACTAAAAAATTTGCTGATACAACACTTTTTGATGCTGCAAGCTGTCTTGGTGCTATCCCCAAGGAAGACCAAAACTTAGATTTTAATAAGCTAACTGATAGCCTCAAAACCAGTATTCTCAATGAATACATTGGATTAGATGGAGATATTAAGAGATACAGTCTTGAACTCAAAGATGCTGATCCTATTCTGCTAGGTAACACCCTAGATAATTTCTACAATCAAAATGCTATCAAAATTACAAATCTTGAAAATGAATATTATCTCAAATCTGGGAAAACGAAAGCTACCTTTCTAGAATATGTAAAAAATAATCAAGATCTTCTCAATGGACTTGCCCAAAAACTTGATATCATCAAGAATGTAAACAAATATGCTGATGCTGTGAGCGGAGCTTTTTCTGGGTTAAATAATACAATCAATAGCCACTCAAGCCTCTGGTCTAATATGGCAAAAATCAAAGATCAAACACTTTCAAGTATGAGTATGGATTTTGATACTACTATTGGACAAATGATCAGCTCTCACAACCCTAGTCCTGAAATCCAAGCAAAATACCAAATTCATAAAGATAACTTTATGAAAAAAATGATTACTGAAACCAATAAATCAGTATACTATACCTTTTCAGCATTTTTTGAGTATGAAAAATACGCTGATATCATGAGCAGACAAGAAGATCTTAAAAAGAAATTTTATGCTAGCTCTGGAGATGTAAACTGCAGTCTACTCCTTACGACAAGTGTAAACTTTGCAAATTATGCAAAAGATCTCGAATCTACAGCCAATGATACTATTAAAGGTATGGATCTCATTACCTCAGGTATCAAAAGCTGAAAAGTAAAACTTAAAGATCTAGAACCAGTTGCTTCAAGTGCATTTAATAAAACAATCACTGATCTAGGAAATGAACTCAGAAGAAATTTCAAACTCATGCTAGAGAGTGAAACACCTACAAAAAAAGCTGAATCAACTACTACTGAAACAACAACAGAAACAACTACTCAACAAACACAACCTCAACAGCCAACTCAGCCAGAACAAGCGCCTACTACGAGCAAACCAACCTTTACCCAAACGTTCAAAAAAGGTCAATATCATGCTCAGGTAAAGGATCTCCAAACCTATCTTACAAACTGGGGATTCTACAAAGGAGCAATAAATGGAATTTATGATAGAGCAACGATTGAAGCAGTATATCAGTTCCAGCTCAAAAACGGAGTAATCACAGGAAAAGAAAAAAATAAATCTGGATATGGACGATTTGGTCCACAAACCAGAGCAAAAATCAATAGTATGATCTAAATAAATTATTCAGTATTTTTCTACAGATGCACAAGAAAAAATGATTTACCCTTTTAGAAATGCTCCTAGTTATTGTCATATCTGGGAGCCTTTTAACGACAATTTATTCAGTTATGGTTACCCTACCAAGGGTAAAACATTTTAATGATGCTAGACAAGCACTTATTGAAGAGACCAACTGAGTTATGAATAGATTTGCTGAACTCTTCCAAGACTACACCATTGATTATGAAGAATATTTTAATAGATCAAAAATCTGAACTCAGACAGCAAATTGACATTATTCAGTATTTTCTGCCTATGGAAATGAAAATAGCGTAATCACAGACACCACTTGGTATAAAAAACACAGAATAAAATACTGTTCTTCTGGGCAAGACCTAGAATGAAGATATTACAGCATTAACAATTGTAAAGATTGAGAGATCTGAATAACAGCACAAAATGATAAGCGTCAATCCTATGGGCAATATAAAATGCTCTTTCGAGAT
>CAUQBS010000015.1:0-22257 GCA_963516485.1 uncultured bacterium | reverse complement strand
GGTATGTCCAGTATGTACTGGGCAACCTGGTGCTTTGCCGCAGTTGAGTGAAGAAGTTGTAAAAAAGGGATTGCTTTTAGGGAAAGCGCTTAAATGTGTAGTTCAAAATCCTTCATCATTTGATAGAAAGTCGTACTTTTATCCAGATTTGCCGATGGGATACCAGATTACGCAGTTTTACCGTCCGATCAATGTTAACGGTCAGCTTTCATTTTTTTCTGAGACCTTTGATGAGGAGAGAACAGTAACGATTACTGACGCTCATCTGGAGTGTGATACTGCTAAAGTATTGCATTATAATGGTAAAATGTTGCTAGATTTTAACCGTGCAGGAACGCCGCTGATAGAAATCGTAACGGGGCCAGATTTTCAGAGTGCAGATGAGGCTGTTGCTTTTGCAAAGGAGATTCAGAGGATTGCAAAATATAATCAGATTTCTGATGCTGATATGGAGAAAGGTCAGATGAGAGTTGATGTAAATGTTTCGATTAGACCTTCACTTGATGCACCATTTGGAACAAGAGTTGAGCTCAAAAATATTAATTCATTTTCTGCAATCAAAAGGGCGATTGAAACTGAGGTGAAAAGACAGCTTGCGTGCCGAGAAACAAATGAGCCAATCAATCAGGAGACAAGAAGACGAGATGATCTGAAAGGAATGTCCTTTACGATGAGGAGCAAGGAAGATGCACTTGATTATAGATATTTCCCAGAGCCTGATTTGCCAGAGCTTCAGTTAAAAAAAGAGCTCTTGGATGAGGTGAATGCTAGTGACATCTTGCTTCCTTATGAAAAAATTAAAGAAATGAAATCTGATTTTGGTTTTCATAAGGAGTTTATCAATGTTTTGATCAATGATAAAGAAGTGTTAGATTTTTTCTATGATTTGGTGAAAATGGGATTTTGACCAAAGCTTGTAGCGAAATGGATTGCAGGTCCGATCAGTGCCTATATGACTTCGAATGCAGTTGCGATTTCTGAATTAAAAATTGATAAGGAGCAGTTAATCAGCTTTTTTAATCTTGCGGAAGAAGGTAAATTGATAGAAAATCAGTTGAAGATTTTGATGGATGAGTTGCTCAATCAGTGAGGTGATTTGCAGGAAATTATCAAGGAGAAATGATTTGATGCGCCTGCTGTTAGTGAAGATGAGATTACTGAAGTTGCGAAGTGAGTTTTGGATGCGAATCCTCAGATCGTTGAGCAGTATAAAGGTGGAAAAGTTACTGTAATTGGGTTTTTTGTTGGGCAGGTGATGAAACAAACGCAATGAAAGGCCGATCCAAAGCAGATTCAGGAGATTATGACAAGATTGTTGTCGGCTTAGTTATTTTGTTGCTAGATAGTTGTCAGACTTGAGGAAGTCTGGCAATTTTTGTGTAGAGAGATATTCTTTTCAGATGGTTTTATCTCTGAAGGTTGCAGTTGAGAGGATTTTGATATTTTCTTGTGGAATATTTTCTCAAGATGGGCAGATTTGTACTGTGGTTTCTGTGGTTTCTGAGGTGTTTGAGAGAATGAAATAGCTATTGGTATTCGAGGTTATGCCGTTCTTCCATTCTTCTAGTGTGGGGGTGTTATTTTGATCATAGGTAGCAATTGTCTTTTTTAGGCTATTGCTGTCTCATTCGATGGCGATGGTTGAAATTTTTACTTGTCCCATTTGATTTCATCATAATCATACCTTGTTTGCATAAAATGCTGGGATAATGATTGATTGTCCTCAGCTGAGTGTGATTAGTTTATCCTTAGACTTAGAGCAGTTATTCAGCGAATTTCAGAGTCAGGTAATCTGGAGATTAAGGTTAAAATCTGGACAAATTCAGTTTTCTTCTTTTCCTCTTTTACAGGTAAAGTTGTTTAGAATACTCTCTTTATCTCCTTTCTCTAGAGTATAGTTAAAGTTTGCTTTTATAGTGTTAGTAAGGAGAAATCATACTTCAGCTCCAGCTTTTGCCAGATATGAGGCCTTTTGGTAGCTGGCGATATCTTCACTATATCTCAAAAAACCTCTCATCATCATACTGATCAAAAGCCCAATCAAGGAGCTTGCAAAGAGGACAAAAAGTGCGAGGAGGATGATATTACCTCTTGGATTAGTCAATTGGTTTCTCATTTTTTACTGGAGAATAAATACTAGGAGTTGTTCACTGCAGTGAAACAAATGTTTGGAGTGGTAATACGACATTATTGCTTCGTTGGCTCGGTGTATAATGTTTGCTCGTGAGTGTAATAAAGAGCCAAAAACCTGGTTTCCCTGCAGGTGGAAGTTTACTTATATTAGAATCTTGGTTTTCGATTTCATATATTTTCTGTAGATCTTGGTTAGAGATGAAAGGGATAATTTTAAACTGGGCTTGGCTAATGTTGAATTTTTTGCTGTCTAGGAGTGTGATTTCCTCTCTGTTTTTTTCAAGTATGAGTTTGCAATTGGAATTTCTAATGGTTTTGAGTGTTTCTTCGTTTTCTACTGGGAGAAGTTCAAGTTGTTTTTGTTCTCGGAGCTCAGAGGCTTGGAAACAAGTTCCGGTAGTGTTTATGGTTATTCCTTGATTTTTCTCATCTTTGAGGTGGAGTTCAGAGACGATTCCCTCTGATCTTTGTAGTTTCGGATATTTATATTCTGGTTTTGAGTAATCGATTGTGTACGTCTGAGCGATGTTTTCTAAGACTTGCGTGAGAACAAGGGCTTCTTTTGCGATTTCTTTTTCCTGCTGGATACGATAGGAAATTCTAGAGATAGTGGTATAGGTTTGGAGAATAATCCCAGAAAGAAGTCAGAAAAGTCAGACTACAATCAGAATTTCAACGAGAGTAAATGCTTTATTTTTCATAGGAATGTGAGGAGTAAAGAAAATGGAAATCAGATTTTTATCTTTCTGAATCTCTAGGTCAGAGGAAGCTTTCTAGGACAACTTCTCCTGTGAAACTTCATCTTTTATAAATCACATGAGAATTGACTTTTAGAAGGTCTAAGTTTTTAATCGTGGGGGGGACAAATTCAATTCGTCTCGCGTAGCCTTTATTTGGAGTCTCGGTTGTTGCTTTATAGGTATAGGGAGTGAGGGTATTGTTTTTTGTGAGTTCAAGAGCAAAAGTTTTGAAATACTGATCAAAAGTGTCCGCTGTGTATTTTCAGATTTCTATTTTTTCTAGCAGGTAATAGGGATTTTTATTTTTATCGACTGAAAGTCCGATTTTGAAGGTGGTATTTCAGCCTGTTCAAAGAAATTCTTCATTTCCTCAGTCGTTATTTCCGGTCCGTGTGTAGTAGTCCCAAGGATAACCTTGCTCGAGGTTACTATCTCTATGATGAAAAGCAAGATCAATTCCTTCTTTGGCTAAAAGTGTAGCTCTTGTCTGCATATTGATGGTATCAAAGTTTTTGACGCTATTAGCCATGATTGAGAGAATCGCTAGGATTCCAACTCAGAAAATCACGATAACGATCAGAATTTCTATGAGGGTAAAAGCTTTTTTTCTCATCAGAGGAATGGTTGTGTAAAAATATAGATTATATATAGGTATTGTAAGCAAAAAATCAAATATATTATTGATTGAATCAGATTTTCTCTTGATTTGTTGGTATGGTTTTATACCATTTCTTAGTAAGTCGATAGAAAAATAGGAAAAATCTGAATAAAATGGGAGTTTACTGATTGTAATAGTTCTTATCTCTAATATATTTTGTATCATGATGAAAAAAGTGCATTCGCTAGCTGTGCTAGCACTGGTTATGGTAGCATCTCATTTTGTTGGATGTAATGCTTCAGATGGGCAAAATATTCAAGCTCCATCTAAGCCGATCGCTAAGTACACCTCTCAGTAGGTGATAAAGGAAACTTTGCCGCTCATTGATGCATTTGTAGAGGCTCAGTATAATTATGCCTTGGGCAAAGATAGTATTCCTCAGTGGGATCAGTATCTGGTCAATCCCGAGCCAAACCTCAAGCAGAGAATAGATCGTGCTGTCTATAACAGGAAAGGAGGTGCTGAAATACTCTCTTATTCTGGTTATTTTAAAACGACTGAATATAGTAAAATATCATTTAAAAAAGATAGATGGGTACTCGATAATGTTGTTCTTTGGTATGAACTTCCTCAGGGAAAGCTGAGTAATCCAATTAGAGAGCAAGGTGGAATGAGCTATTGGTTTAGTGTCCAAAAAAATGCTCAAGGAGAATGGAAAATTCTCAGCTGGAGAGATGATGTGGATGTTTTGCCTGGCTCTGCGTGGGATTATCCAGAGATAGACGGAAATGCTCCTAGAGTTGATCGATCATCCTTGGTATCTTCGAGAAACCCCTCTTGATATGATCGTTATCTGGTCATTGAGAGTCCGCTTTGGCACTGGAATAGCCAACGATTAGGTTTTGGTGTTGTGTGGAACTTGTTTTGATTCCCTTGAAGAATATTTTAGAAATCATATACTTGTATTCTGAATATGATTCTTTCTCTTTTATCTCAATCTAAAAAAAAGATGAAAAATCTGATTTTTGTTTTATTTTTAGTCTTTGGACTTACTATTTCATCCACTTTTGCGCAATTTTCTGATAGTGAGGGGAGCCCGTATGCAAGCGCGATTAATGAACTTGCAACCCGTAATATTGTAAAAGGCTATCCAGATGGGACTTTTAAGCCTCAGCAGGCTATTACTCGTGCTGAGCTACTAAAGATTATTCTCTTGGCGGCGAATGTTGAGCTTTCAACTGGGCAAGAGAGTTGTTTCTCTGATGTGCCAAAGGAGGAGCGGTATGTTGATATCGTGTGCTCTGCAAAGGCGATGGGAATTGTGAAGTGATATGATGATTGAACCTTTAAGCCCAATCAGACAGTTACTTTTGTGGAAGGGCTGAAGATGGCGATTGAGGGATTTAAGGTGCAGACCAGAGATGTGAAATCAGATTTTTGGTATGCGAGGTATTTGGATTTTGTCCATCAGAACTGAATTTTCTCTCAATATGCTTATTATCCAGAGCAGAAGTTGACTCGTGAGATGATGGCGCATTTAGCGATCAAGCTTTTGGAAGGGCTTTCTGGCAGCTGGAGTTATACTAGAAATGTGGAATCTCTTGGCTGTGGAAAATCTCAGCCATCAACCCCTCCTTCTGCTGTTATGGTCAATGGAGTAGAGAGGCATTTTATCACTAGTGTAGGGAGAAGTTATTCCTCATCAAGACCAGCAAAGCTTGTATTTGCTTTTCATGGTCGCACGAGTGATAATGCGAGTCTTGGATATTATGGAATAGAGGGGGCGTCTGATGGAAACGTAATTACTGTCTATCCAGCAGGATTACCGGAAGAAGGTCCTCAGAGAAATCGAAGAGATCCGTGAGATAAAGTTTCAAATCTTAGGGATTATCAGCTTTTTGATGAGATAAAAAAACTGATTTCAGAGCAGTATTGTATTGATCCAGGAGAAGTATATGTGGTTGGACATTCACTGGGAGGTTGGTTTACGAGTATGCTTGGATGTGCTAGGGCTGAGGCGATTCGCTGAGTTGGGATTGTGGCAGGAAGTCCAATGCGTTTCCCTACTTGTTTAGCTCCAACTCCTGCGATTATTTTCCATAATCCTAGTGATAATCTTGCTTCTTTCGCCTGAGGAGAGCAAATTCGTAATCAATACCTTAAGCAAAATCAGTGTTGAGCCGATACGATAGTTTATGAGAATAGTTATGGGATGGAGTGTCTAAAGTATACTAGCTGTCTTCCTACTTCTCCTGTAGTGTTTTGCAAATATTCTGAGGGAAATCATATGTGGCCAAGTTGAGCAGAACAGTTGATGCGAAAATTTTGGAGTGAACAGTAAGATGATATCGTATGTATAAGGGAGAAAAAATCTGATTTTTCTCTCTTTTCTCTTGAAATAAAGGGGAATTCGGCTATAGTTTTGCTCACATTTTACTCGTGTAGAAAAGAGAATGAATCATACAGGATGGCAGTTGAAAATCGCTGATATGCTCCAGACTAATGTTACTGATGAAATAGTAATCGAAAATCAGGATTTGGATATGATAGCAGGGCTCTCAGAAGAGGGAATTTCAGCTAAGATCAGACTTCAATCTTTGTGAAGAGATGCTATTTTTGCTGTGATTGAGGAGCTTGAGTGTGAGATTACTGAGATTTGTGACAGTTGTGGAAAGGAATATCAGAGAGCGGTAAGTGTTCAGGACTATAGCGCAAAATATGTTTTGTCTGTTGATGAAGATGAGCCTGAGGAAGAGGTGCTTTTGATTGATCAGAGAAATGGAATTATTGATCTTTGAGAGTTGGTGTATCATGCGATTAAAATGCAGGAGCCTTTTGTAAAGCGTTGTCCTGATTGTGAAAATAAGGAGGTCTCTGATGATGATCAAGATTTGGAAGAACGGGAATAAAAATCTGATTTTTCTTTTTTGATATCAAAAAATCCCTTATATAAGGGATTTTTCTGTTCTAAATTTATTATTGAGTACAGAGTGACATGTTTTTAAGTTCTCTGTAAATTTCAAATTTTTTGATCATTTGGTTATAAGGAGAGAGTCTATCAAATTCTTCGGCTTGAGATGTGAGTGAGTCTTTAAGTTCTAGAAGATTTGAAAGAAGTGCAACCTTACCATCTGAAGTATCAGTACTTGCTCCGATGATTTTCATCTTTTCATTTACCTTATCTAGAGCACCTTGTACTGTGAGGTCTGTAGAGCTTCCGCTACCAAAGCATGCTTCTTTTAGTAGTGTTGAGATTTCCGTAGATTCTTCAGTAGAGATTCCTCTTCCATAGATGTTAAAGCTTACATTTCATAGGTATTCACCATCATCAGCGAGTGAGAATCCTTGTGCCTTTGCTTTATCAAAGGTAAAAGACTGAATGGCGATCAATGGTGGTATTGAAGTGTAAAAATCTTTGAGAAGAGTAGCTTTATCTGCTGTTGATTCAACTCAAATAGAGTAGGCTAGTCCTGGAATAGTTCTATATTTATCTCTAAACCTAAAGTAACATGTAGCTGAAGATTCTTTTTCTCCACAGACGATACTTTGTTTGATGACCTTGTCTACGAGTGTATTATCTATGAGGAGATTTACTTCATCAGATTTGCTTTCTAGAAAGTTGTAGAGGTAATGTGCAATAATCTGATTTTTGAATGTTTTTTCATCCATAGCATCGCTTTTTTTTGCACCATAGGTTTGAATCAGATTTTTGATTTCTTCTGCTTTTTCTTCTCTAATAGTGTCAAAGAGATGATAGGTGAAATCATTTAAAAGTCCGATATTGTTGATGTTTGATGTGAGTGAGAGCTTGTCTACCAGTAGGAGAAAGGCTCTTTTTGAGTTTGATTTGAATGAGATGGAGATTGGGATATTAAAAAATCAGTTTCCTCCTTCTTTGATCTCTCAGATTTGCATATTTACGACTTCATTGGTTCCGATATCCTTACCACTTTCTCTGATGATGCTACTCCACTGAGAAAGGAGAGATATGTCTTGGTATGGATTTTTTTGGAGATATTTTTTACCAAGAATACTGAGGTCAATTTGTTGAGTATATGGATCTTTCCAAATATTGAGTGATGGAAGGAGAAAGTTTCTCAAAAAATCTGAATATACACTTTTTTTGAAGTTGAGTTCAGCTTCAACTCTCTCTTTTGTAGTTTTTGTAGTAGTGTAGAGCTCTAGCATCTCATTGAAGTTGGTTGGAAGTTCGTCTTTGAGATCGGCCATAAGCTCATCATTTTTGAAGGTATTGAGCTGATAGTTTTTGAGTTGTTCAAGTTGAGAGAGTCTTTGATTGAGTGCGTGGTTTCTATAAAATGCTAATCCGATAAAGATTACTGTAGTCAGCAAAAGTACTGCGAAGATTCCAAACATAATAAGATAGCTTTCTTTCTTCACTCAAAAGGCGAGTATTTCTCAGTTTTTTCACTTTTTTTTACCGCTTAGATTGAGCCAGAGGTTTTTTGCCCATTCGATTATAGCTTTCATGTCAAATGCTCATTTTGTGCTTCAAATATTGAATTCCATTGTAAATATGTAGATATAAAGCTGATTTTTGTTTTAGATTATTGTTGATTTTCTAGAGTAGCATTGTCTCCTGATTCTGTTTCAGGATCTGTTAGGAATCCTCAAATTTCATTTTTATTTGTTTCCTCAGAGTTTGCTTGTTCTGATAGAGGCATATTATTTGTTGGTAATTGACTTTCTGTTTCTTGCGTAGGCATAAGGTTTGATTGATACTTATCTACGTAGTCAAAGATTTCTCTTTCAGTATTTTTTTGGATTGGAAGAGTGAATGTTTTGACTGAATTGTTTACCATATATTTTGAACCTCAGATTGTGATAGGTTTTGAGGTTACTCTGATATCCTTTGCATCAATCGCTTTCCCGACGATGAAGGTACTTTGCTTGAGGAGTTGGATGAGCTCTGAAACGATGAAGATATGCGGACTCTTGATACCTTGTTTGAGGAGTACATATTCATCTTCTTTCAAGGTGTTTACCTCAACAGTAAATGCGATGCTATTACTCTTTCCATCAAAGCTATTGAAGGTGATTGAGAAGCTTGGTACATTGCTGTATTCTAGTTTTTTATCAATATGCTCCATGAGTTTCTTGAAAAAGCTAGTATTAAACGGCTTTTCTCCAGTTGATTTTTCTCTGAGTTGATAATACTTATCAAAGTCTCAGATAATGTTACATTGCACTGGTTCGTATGGATTATTATAACAATAGTTAAGATAATTCTGAATATCGTTTTCTCCTCTTTCAATAAGTTCATTCAGGATTTTTTTGATTTCTGACTGTTGGTATCCAAAGTCACTCACCATTGATGAGAGGAAGGTATCCATTAGAGAGAAAACCTTGATTGCACTTGAGAATTTTACTACCTCAAGTGAGAGGAGACTTCTTTGGATTGATCCAACAGCGTTATCTTGCTTGAGGATTCATACAAGCTCTTCTGGAAAAAATCAGTCTTTATTGAGAGCATTAGTATCTTGCTGGATCTTTCACTTGAGATCAAGAATGCTTGTTCCAATCTTGTTTGCAACAGATTGAAGGATATCTCTTTTCTGGACGTAATTTAGAGAGAGGTCTTTGATGATTTTTGTGATTTTTTCTTTTGCTCATTCATCAACATTCAGATTTTCGTATTTTTGGAGATCAAAAAGTCCGAGTGTTTGTCAGTATTCGTCATAGTTTTTGGATGTTTTTTCCGTGGTGGTTGAAAGATGAGAAATATCTGCTTGAGATTTTTCTCCTAAATACTGCCAAAATGCGAATGAAGCAAAGCCTAAGAGTCCCAATATGATCGATCCTACGAGCAAAAGCAAAAACTTTTGATTGTAAGACAGAATTTTTGTTGGATGAACTCCGTGAGCTCCAAGTCCTGCGATATTATCATTTAGCAGGTCAAGAGTTGTGCTCATTCCAGCTGCAGCAATGTGCATATTACTATCATCTTCAGGATCAGCTTTTTGTTCTACTAGTTGCTCCTTACCTTTGAGTTCTGGATCTTTGTCAGTAGCAAGTTGAGCTTGAAGAGATTGCTGAGGCTTAGACTGAGGAGCTGGCACTGTTGGGATGGTTTCTCAGGCTTGAGCTTGCTTTACTCCTGCATCAGTTGGAACTGGGATCTCTTGCGGTGAATTTTTTGCGGCTTTTTCAAGCTGTGATGCTAGAGATTCCTCTAAAAGTGGATTTGTGCTATCTTCTGCAATTGCCATAAATGATGAGCATTAAGGTATAAAAATGTTCTCTTAAGTATAGTTGATTTTTTTTAAAAGTCAAAAAAGTCAGATTTTTTTTGTTTTAGAAGTTTGGTTTTTTGCTTGAAATTTTCAGTTGCATTTAGCTGTCAAAATTTTATACTTGAGTGCAAAAATGCGGAATTTTTTCGCTGAAATCAGAATTTTATGATCTTAAATATATATAAATAATGCCACTACGAGGAGCAATCGTTTCGGCGGCTATTTCTTTAGCGATTGGAGGAGCTGCTGGTTTTTATGGATATAAAAAATCGCTTACAGAGAAACAGCTTCGCTACAAGAAGAAGATGGAAAGAGTAAAGGAAATTGAAGAGGAAATGCTTGATGAAGCGAAGAAGAAGGCTGAAGTTATCCTTGAACAAGCTGAGGTTAAGGCTCAGAAGATTGAGGATCAGAGGCTTGCTAAGATGGAAGAGATTCAAAATAGGCTCTTATTGAGAGAAGAAAAGATGGATCAAAAGCTTGAAAAGCTTGAAGAAGAAAAAATGAAAATTGTGGAGAAACAAAGAGAAGCGGATCAGTTGATTGACCAGCAAAAGATGAAACTCTCTGAAATCGCTGGAATTAAGCCAGAGGAAGCTAAACAGCAAATTATGGAAAGGATTGAGGCTGAGCATCAGGAAGAGTTGATTAGATATATTGAGAAATTTAAGACGATTAAAGCTGAGGAAGCTAGTAAAGAAGCAGCAATTATTATTTCTCAGGCTTTGCCTAAGGTTGCTGCTGATACCGTGAGCGAATTTACCTCAAAGATGATTGACTTGCCAAGTGAGGAATTTAAGGGAAAGTTAATTGGAAGAGAGGGAAGGAATATTTCGCTCTTTGAAAAATTGACAGGAGTTGAATTGTTGATTGATGATACGCCTCTTTCAGTCAGAATTTCATCTTTTGACTGTGAAAAGAGATTTGTTGCTGCAAAAACCCTTGAACTTTTGATCAAAGATGGAAGAATTAATCCTTTTTATATTGAAAAGGTCTTTAATCAGGTGACTGCTGACTTGCAGACTACTTTGATGGAAAAAGGAAAGGAGGCATTGACTGTTTTGAATATACCTATGATGAAACCTGAAGTAGTAAGAGCTATTGGTCAGTTTTTTCTAAGGTATAGTTATGGACAAAATTTGTGGATTCATTCTCTAGAGGTCGCAAAAACTTCAGAGATGATTGCTATTGAACTTGGTCTAGATCCTGCTTTGGCGAAAAAAGCTGGTTTGCTTCATGATGTTGGAAAAGTATTGGCTGGAGCTGGGGAATCGCATACGAAGGTTTGAGCTGATATGTTGCGTAAATGGTGAATGGATCCAGTGATCGTTAATGCTGCAGAATCTCATCACTATGATGTAGAGATGACAGATCCAATCTCATGGATTGTGGCTGCTGCAGATGCGATGTCGGCTTCTAGACCTGGAGCTAGATTTGATACAAAGGAGTTCTTTATTGAAAAAATGGGAGAGCTTGAGAAGTTGATTCGTGAGGTTGAAGGTGTTGAGAAAGTGCATATCATGCAGGCAGGAAGAGAAATTATGGTCTTTGTAAATCCAAAGATGATCTCAGATTTGCAGGTTGAGGGATTGCTCCAGACTGTTGGAAAGAAGATTGAGGAACAGCTTGACTATCCAGGAATTATTAGACTTACAGCATTAAGAGAAACAAAACTCATACAATATCTAAGATAAGTTGTTTATATCTTTTTTGATTTACATGTATCCATTTATTGAGGTATTTGGGACAAAGATGTATATGACAGGTGTGGGAATTGTTCTCTCCTGTATTGTCTTTCTAGTGACAACCTATTATCTTTGTAAAAAATACAATCAGGATTTTATTAAGCTTTTCAACTGGTTGCCGTGGCTTATTGTCCCAGCTTATGTCCTGGGTCTTTATGTGTCTGCGGTGCTAGATGGAGGCTCACTTATTCCTTCTTCACTAAAGTTTTTGAGTCCGTATGGATATCGCTTTAGTATGATAGGAGTGCTTGTTGCAATTGTGTTTTCTATGGTTTTGTTTTTGAGAAACTTTAGAAGGAGTGAGACGAAAAAGGTCTGGATTGATATTTTTTTCTTTGGATTTGTAAATGCTTTGACGGTTTTGGGAATTTTCCTTTTGCTCTGAGATAATTTTATAGGAAAGGAATATTCAGGTTTTTTGCATGTTACTGCATTGAGGCCTGAAAGTGTGCTCGTAAAATTTGAAGGAGTATATCCTCTTGGGCTTTTTCTTTCAGTTTGAGCTGAAATAGTAAATGTAATTGTGAGTGTATGGAGGTTTATGACTAAGAAAGTTGGTCATTGAATTGTTTGATTTATTCTGCTTTTTGTACTGTTTTTGGTCTTGTTATCATTTTGGAACTATCCTGCACATGGTGTAGTTGCCTTAGGAAGGTTTACACTTGATATTAACTATTTTGTGTTGTTATTTTTGATTTTGTATTTTGGACTTATTCGAAGAAAACTGAGAAAACCGTATTAAGATTTTATTTGGGTTTGATGTGAAGTGTAGCTGATGAAGTTCTATTTTGCCAAGACTGAGAGCTTATATAAAATATTCAAAACTCTTGAAAGAATCCCACCTCAAAAGGCTGCTGAGATCTTTATTGATCCCGAGCACTCTTTTTTTGAAAATCAGCGATGGGGAAAGGAAGCATTGAATATTATCAAGAATAGAAATCTGAATATTACTTTTTTGGCAGAGAAACCTTCGAGTAGAATTTATTTTCAGCAGATCGGAGCACAGGTTCAGTATAAGGAAGAAAGACTTATTCTGAAGGTGCTAAAAACGATTTCTCTTTTTTTGTTTGATATCAAAAAATTTCACCTGCATACCTACAATAAGCAAAAGTATCTGTTTTATATGGTATTTTTCTTTGAGATTTTAGCGGGGCTTGGTATTGTTTGGCTTTTGTTTTTGCTGATCTTACCGAGTGCCAGTATTACCTTAAAAGTTTCTCAGCAGACGGAAAACATTATTTATAACTTTCGTTATTATCCTGCGAGTGATCAACAGTATTTAGGGGCTATCAAGCAGCTGAGTATTCCTTATTATACCGGGAAGGTGGACTATGAGTATACGCTTTCTATTAGTACGGAAAATATCAAGCATATTATTAACCCTTCTGCTGGTAATGTGAAAATCTATAATAAGACACCAAATGAACTCAAACTTGTATCCAATACCAGATTTGTAACTGCTGATGGATTAACATTTCTTACAAGAGAGCCTATTGTTATTCCTCCAGCAATTAATGGTAGTACCTCAGAACTTAAAGTGAAGCTTTATGCAGCTGAATATGATGAATCTGAAAATATTATTTGAGTAAGAGGGAATATTCCAGCTAAGACACAGTTAACAATTAGGAATGTCAAAGATAGCTATTATCTCAAGCAGATTTGGGCTGAGACAATAGAAAATTTTACTGGAGGAGCTATGAAATCTCTTGGTATGGTTTCAGAGAAGGATCGTGAGCTTTTGGCAAAAAAGATTAAAGATGCAGTTTATAAAGATAAGCTTAATATCGTAACGAGGGAGTTTTCTCAGAAAAATGCAATGGTGCTGCTTTTTGATCCGTTGATCAAAACAAAATTTAATGCACTTTCAATAGATTGAAATATTTGAGATAAGACAACCTCTCTCAGAGGAAGCGCTCAGGTTTCTTTTGATTTTTTGTATCTCAAATGGGATGATGTGGTCAGTGCGTTTAGTACTTATGTTAAGCAGAGGCAATCGGATAGTATTCAGCTTATTAGTCTAGATCCCAATACTTTTTGATTTGTTGGAGATCTTGGTCGAGTAATTCAAAATAAGGTTTTTATGCTGCCGACCAAAATTACTATTTTGCAAGGATATGATTTCTCCAGAGATACGAAGGGAATCCTTGGTCAGATTAAGACAAATATTGTTGGGAAGAGTATTGAGGAAACAAGAAAAGAAATTCTGACATATCCAGAGGTTTCTAGTGTGAAGATTGATCTTTGACTTTTGTGAGGTCAGACGTTGCCTGATATTCGTTCTAGAATCAAACTGAATGTTGAACTTTAAAATAAATAAGAGAAAACTCCTGTAAAAAACAGGAGTTTTTTTAAAAAATGTGATATGCAAAATAAGGGAATACAAAAAAGGTAGAACGCTCATTTGGTCTACCTTATGATAATACATATAAACTTAGTCTTCATCTGTTAGATTTTTGCAATTTTTGCTGAAAAAAGTTAAATAGTTTTCATCACTAGGAATGGTTTCATCATAAGTATCATTGACGACATCATACTCTTTAATCTCTCAGGTCTTTTTGTTTACTTGGAAGCGATGATACTTTAGAACTCTATTTGGATATTCCTCAGCTAGGGCAACTCAATAGCCTTGATCATCAATTTGTTCCAGATCTAAATAGTATCCTAAGAGAGATTCTCATTCTTCATTATTTGGAGTATTGAGAGCTTTTTCGTATGCTGATTTTACTCCAGAGAACTGAGGAGATGCAAAGATTTGTTTTTCAATCTCTGTGAGGCAAAGCGTTGTCGAATTTTCAGGTTTTTGATCTTTTTTGTCAGCAGTTGTTTGTGTTGCTCATTTTTTTCCGCAAGTTAGGAGAAGGGTGTGCGGGATATCTTCAGGGAAATGAGCATCATCGTTGATTTGTTCAAGAGATGCTTGAATATGACTCTCGCTCAAACAGATTATCCCGTCTTTTTCATATCCCATAAAGTTAACAGAGCCTCGTCCTTGTGTGTTTTCTTCATTTTTTTCCCACTGCTGAAACAAGCTTTCTACTGTGTCATCAGGACTCTCTTGTAATCATGAAAGTGAGAGTCCTCGTCACTGGATAGTCAGTATTTTTTTTCCTTCTTGCCATTCAAATGAATGAGGTTCTATTTGTGGAGTTGTGAGCTGATTTTGTTTAGCGAAATCTTGGAGAATAGAAACTTCATACGGCTCTGTGTTTTCTACAGGTGTCTGTTTGCAAGCGATAAGCAGTGTAGACAGTCCTAAAATTATGATTCCTAATGTAAGTTTTTTCATGCTATTGTTTCTAAAAGATAAAACAATAATTCTGATTTTTTTTATTTTATATTGTTTTAGCCTCTTGGACAGCTATTGAAAATTCCGAAATCCATCAATCCAGGGACTTCAACATATTTCTCACAGGTATCCGCGTCTACAGGGACTTCTCCTTGCCAATAGGTTTCTCGTCCATCATCAGTCTTTCCAAGGACGAGATATTCTGTGTTTTCTTTGCCTTTTTGCGTCAAGAAAATCTCTAGGAGATTTCCTTTTGTCTGAATTTCGCTATAGAAGGTAGTTTTTGGATCAAGTTTCCCACGATAGTTATTATAGTTGATCTTTTTGAAGAGATTTTCTGCTATTCCTTTTCTTCCTTCTACTAGAAAGTTATCTACTTTGTCAGCGCAGCCCTCAAATATGGTAGCTCAGAAGCGAATCTTTGCTTTGTATTCATGTTCGTTACCGATTCAGCTATCAATACAATTCTCCTTACTAATTTCTCATGCGATTCCGCCGAGATTGTATTTTTCTCCAGTAAAAATCAGAGTTTCTCCTGATGTTCCCCAAAACCAAATATACGTACTATCAGTATTGAACTGACTTGTTTCATCATTTGGAATCGTGTATGTGAGCGTACTTACTCTTAGCTCTGCATTCCAAAAAGGCTCCTCTCCAAACAGATCAAAACTAAATTCGAGTGGAGATGGATTTTTTTCATTAAATTCAGCACAGTGAACTTCTAAAGATTGAGTGTTTTCGGTGAAAATTTTATCCATTTTGTCATTTCTTTCTTGTTCTTTGCTATGATCTTCTTTGTCTGAATATGCAAGTTCCATGAGTTCATCGATATCATAATTGACTCTTGAATATACAGCACAGATCAAGTTATCCTTTAAATATTCAACATAAGATTCTCAAACACCATCTCCTACGCTTTTTTCTACCCAACCTTCAAATGCTTGATCGATTTTTTCTCGGATTTCGTTGTTCGGCTTCATGTTCGTATTGCTAAGGAGATAGCCAGAGAGTTCTCCATTGATTGATCCTCAGCTGAAGGCTTGAGCCGTAATGTCTTTTGCTGTTTTTTCAAGTGTTGGTGCTAGAGTCTCTAGGAAGGCTTTTGCACTAATTAATCTCGTAGTCTCACTGTCTTCATTTGCTATTTCAGGACTTTGGGTATTAGTACATCCTGATAAGAATGCTACACATGGAATGAAGAGCATAAGACTCAGGTTTGATCGTTTTTTCATGCGTATGGGGATAAAAAATAAAGAGTTATCTTGTATCGCATAATAGCCTTAAAGTAGTTAAAGTCAAGACTATATGAGATGATAGGGAACAGGCAGCAAAAATCTGATTTTTTTTCTTTTCAAAAAAAAGATAGCCTAGATGGCTATCTGATTTTGTTTGGATTGATTTATGCTTTTTTTCACTGATTTGCAACTGCCTGCATAAGTGCTGCAATTTCTTCAGGATCTCCAAGAAAATAGTCTTTGAGAAGATTCATTTCATCATCAAATTCAAATACATAGGGTACAGCAGTTGGAAGATTGAATTTAAGGATTTCTTCCTCAGAAAGGTTTTTGAGGATTTTGATTACTCCTCTGAGACTATTTCCATGTGCAGCAACGAGGATTTCTCACTCCTGTTTGAGGGTTGGGAGGATAGTCTCCTCTAGATAAGGAAGTGTACGAGCAATACAATCCTTGAGCGATTCAGTAAGTGGCAGATCCGCTGGATTGATAAGCGCATAGCGAGGATCTAGTAGTGGTGAACGAGGATCCTGTGGATCAAGTGGATCTGTTGCAATATCATAGCTTCTTCTCCAGAGAAGTACTTGTTCTTCTCAGTATTTTTCCGCTGTTTCGGCTTTATTGAGTCCTTGGAGGGTTCCGTAATGTTTTTCATTGAGTCTTCGGCTCTTTTCAACTGGGATTCGGTCAAGATCCATTTGATCAAGAACAGTATTCAGTGTTTTTACAGCTCTTTTTAGGTATGAGGTGAATGCTTTTTTGAAGAAGAAACCTTCTTTTTTTAATGTTTGACCTGCTTTTATCGCTTCTTGCTGTCCTTTTTCAGTGAGGTCAACGTCTGTCCATCCAGTAAATCTATTTTCTTGATTTCGAGTGCTTTCTCCGTGGCGGATCAAAACGAGTCTTTTCATACTTTTTCTTGTATTAGTAGCTAAAACTTTCAAAAAGTATAGGAAAAAGCTTTTTGAGTTCAAGAGTTTATCAAAAAACTCTCTTGCAATTTCTCTTAAAAATCCTAGACTAAGGGCAGTTTATTTAATTATCAAGATGAAAAAAATCTGATTAGAAGTCGCTCGTCCTTCGCAATCTTCTTCTCGTCGTTTATGGGTACTTCGTTGAATATTTGGAGTACTGGTTTTTTTCGCATTTGTATTTTTTTCTCTCTATGCAAGGTTGACCTGATGGTTCCTTTCTCCCAATAAAATTGATATTTTTAATGATTTGGATCAGATTTCTTTTTATTTTTGGGTAATTGATCCTGAAATCTCAAGGCAGTTATTGACCTTGGATGATGTGGTAAAGTCCTATCTGAGGTGAGAAAATGTGCTAAAAAGTAAGGAAGAAGAGCTCCTTCAGCTCTGGCAGTATGCAAGGTCTCAAAAAACCTACCTTTCCAAGATGGGATTCTCCAATTATGAGAGAATATTTCAAATGCTTGATGATGCTTGGCCTTTGAGAGAGGAGATTTTTCAGCTCTTGGGAAGGGATAAAAACTATAATTATCTGATTCCACTCCAAAATAGTAATGAAACTCGTCCAAATTGAGGTTTTTTTGGGTCTTTTGCTTTTGTGAGTCTTTCTGGTGGACATATTGAGGATCTACAAGTAGTCGATTCATATTTGCCTGACTATATCTCTCCAAACTCTCGCGTGAATTTGCCAGGTTGGATTGTCGATATTCTCTGATCAAGGGCTGTTTGATTTATTGCTGGAAATAAGTTTGGATTTACTGATAAAGATGGTCAAAATCTGAAGTTATTGTATGAAAAAATCTTTCATACTGATTTTGATCCAGAGAAAAAGTCCAGACTTTTTAAGCCTGATGAGCGAAATAAACTGTTTAAAAAGGATATTAAGGGGGTAGTGTTTTTGGATTCAGAGTTAATTACTTATCTGTTACCATCGTTTCGTCAGAAGGCCTGGGAGTGGCAGTTTGTAAATGCGAATATTGATCTGATTAGAGGCGCTGTGTTGAGCAATAAAAAGGATCTGTATATCAAAGATCTTAACTCCTATCTCAAACAGAATGCACTTCGTATGGCTTCAGCAGCGATCAATACTGTGCAGGAGCTTTTGCATAAGGGATATGTTAATGTGTATCTCTCAAATGTCTCTGCACAGATGTGGGGGTTTTTGCAGGCATATGATTTGACGACTGTATATCAGCCAGATATGCTCTATCTTTGGAATATCAATACGGCATTTAATAAATCAGATGGTTTTTTGAAAAAGCAGGTGGAGATTCAGGATTTGGATGGAGTGGTAGTTGCCTCTTCAGATCAAAAGAAGTTTTCTATCAAAAATATTACCTCTGGAGAATATAAGCTTGTGATTACCTATACTTTTGATCTGCCAAAGAGTTATCAGGATGAGATGTTAGCTTTGCAGGAGAAGTATCATATTAAGATGACCGATAGGGAGAGATATATTTTATCGTTGCAGGATTTTTCTGCAGATCCGAGTATGCCTCGTCACTGGCGAGAAACAAGGGAGATGATCTATTTTCCTCCAGAGTGGAAGATTTGAGCTATACATGGAGATTTCCGTGAATACGCTAGTTTTAATGCTGATTTCACTCATGGAGTAACGTATTTGACTGAGATTACTCAAAATCCTCATACTAATAGGGTAGAAATTCAGATTTCTGTTCCTTAGTTTATATTTTTTGTGAGAAAGATGCTTAGATTGATTCAGGGGTATTATCACTTTCTCATGCTGGGAAAGTTTATGGAGCAGCTTATGTTGACCAATGATTTGTCTGATTTGGCGATGGATTATTCTCTTAGGACTGGGAAAAATAGCTCATTTATGCTCAAGGAACGTATGCTCAAGAGGCTTTTTACTTCTTTTTATGGACATCAGGAGCAGAGGAATGTCTATGGCTATTTGACTGAGATTAGCGCGTTTAGGGGAATTTTCTCGGTGATGAGGGAAATGATCGAAAATGATGCGAATTTTCGTGAATATCTCAAGGGTTTGCTTAAGGATCAGTATTTCCCATTTGAGCAGTTAATCAGGTTTTTGAGGAATGTGCTGAATCATACTACTACCTCAAGTCTTAAGCTTAAACTTGAAGATTATGAGGTACAGAGGGATTTTATTCTCTCTCCTAAGGTGCAAAGAGTTCAAAAGCTGAATGGTTCAGCAATGATAACCTTGGAATTTCATTATTCAAAATATGTTGCTCAGCGAAAGGGGAGTCCAGAATACTGAATTCAGCTTTCTATTGATTTTAAAAAGTTAAAGCCTGATCTTCAGCTTGAGAAATTAATGAGTTGGCATCAGTTATATTTACTGTCCGAGTTGTGTTTTAATATTGCTCAGCTCGCGGATCAGTACTTTAAGCCCAAAAAACAAAAAACTAGAACCAAAAAGTCCTAGTTTAGATCAGATTTTTAGATTTTTTTATTTTTCTTCTCGTTGAGCTTGTGTAGAGTCTAGAAGTGGGTTGTATACTGAAAAGAGGAGCGAGATCACATCTTTGGTATTGAGCTGAGTAGTACGAATACCAAGTCCAGCAAGTCCTTCTTGGATGAGAGCTATTCTGGTATTGAGCATTTTTTGTCCTTTGACAAAGTTTCTGTATCTTGAAACGATAGTTTCTACATCATCCTTTGCGTTCAGGGTGTCCATGAATTTGCTTCGCCATGGTTTTTTGATTTGGTCAGTGTCCTGCTCATTGACATAATAAGGCACAACCACATAAAATTCTTTGACGAAGATGAGCCCTTGTTTCATGTTGATATCTTCTAAAAAGCTGAGATAAGATTGTCCCTGCTGTTTGAGAGCTCAGGGATCTAGCTGGTCAATATTTCTTGAAACATACTGGAGATATTCTCTGAGGTCTAGATAGGTATTCCTTACTAGAAATTGTAGAGGAAACTCGAGTCCATTAAGAAATCTCTTGTATTGTTCTAGGATCGTTTGGATTTCATCAAAGTTTTTGAGGTCGAGGTTGATACCATCAGCTCTAAGAATTGCTCTGATCCCTCCATCTTTGAGAATGCAGTAACCATCTTTGATTTCAGAAATAGGAAGCATGGTCTCAGTATTAAACTGAGATTCTTGTTTCCCTTTTTGGATTTGTTTATTTTGAAGGTTATCAAAGAGCATACCTATGTATTAAACAAGAAGTAAAAGTCAGATTTTTTTGTTTTTTTATGGACGGGATTGAGTTTGAGTAGTTGGTGATTCTTTTTGAGCTGGGTTTTCATAGATCCAGAATAGTGCTGAGACAATAAGCCATGAGAGTGACATTGAGATGATCGCGATTGCGATTCCTTTCAGGGTAGATTTGACTTTGTCTCGCCCTTTTTCTCCATCACCAATGAGCATCATATAGAATCCATACAAAAGTAGCATAAATGCAATAAAACTCACAAAAGCTAATGCATAATTCAGAATACTCTTGATGTAGTAAAAAGCCTTTTGAGGACCTTTATATTTATTGTTGATATCGAGTTTTAGGACTTGCATAATTTTGGTAAGAAGTCCATCATCTTGTTTGACGGCATCGGTTGTGATGAGTGCTCAGTAGTTGGTATCTTGGGTACTTCCTACGATTTTTTCTGTATTTTCGTAGTAAAATGGGTTTTGACTACTTGAAAAGTTTGAGTTTCCGAGACACATGCCTGATATTCCTGTTAGTCAAAGGAAGAGAACCATTAGTTTCCATCAGCTTTTCATGTTTTTCTTTTAGTAGGTAAAGGTAATATTATACATTTTTAGTAATGACTTCAATAATCCAGAAGATGAAGTTGATAATCAGCCATGAAACTGCGATTCATCAGATGGCTCTTGCCACTTTGAGAAGAGAGGCTTTCCCAGCTCAAAATTTCTTGTCATCTCCAGCCGCTGTCGCCATTTGAAATCCAGCTATGAGTAAGATAATTAACGCGATAAGAGATACTAATCCTAGCGCATAATTAATGAGTCTCTTGATGAGTTTGAAAGTCTTTTTTTCGGCATCTTTTTGTGTTTTGATTTGATCATTGCTATTGATTAGGTTTTTTATCTTGTGATTGTTCGAGTGGATAGCATTATAGGCTCATTCCCTCAGGGCATCCTGATCTCAGATATCTTTAATAATTTCCTTTTGATCAGTGGTTAGGATTTCATTGAGCTTAGTCTTATCTAGGAGATTATTGGCAAAAGTGCTTGCTGAGACTGAGCTGAGAAGTAATACAATACTGATTTGAAAAAGTTTTTTGAGCATTATGTTTTGTTTGATAGAATAAACTCACTCTAAGTATAGTCATAATGTGTTTTTTTGCAAATTTTTGAGGGGATTTTGTGATTGTCAATGCTTTCTCAGTCTTGCTGTTTTGTGAATATCTCTTCGCTAATGGTCGTAATGATATTTGGTCATCGCGAGGCTCATGAATGTGAGCCGTGGCGATCCAGGTATGGAGGGAACAGGTCTGACTTCTATCTGGATTGCGAAGCAACCGCTTTGTGGACATTGCATTGCTAATGCTCATAATAGCTATTTTTCGGTTATCGTAAGTATGGCTAAAAGTGCTTCCAGTGATGGAAAAACGGTTAATGTTGTACATTGGTAAAATTAACCGAAAAAAGACTAGAGATTTCTCTAGTCTTTTTTTATAACACTTCTGCACCATTGCCTCGCATATTCATAACGTTTACTGTTATTCTTTGTGGATTATATTTATACCAATAAATAAGAGCTGATTTGGTAAAATCTTTTCGTTTTTTGTTCTGTTCTTCTTTACAATTTGGTAAAACAGGAATTAATTTCTCATCTCGTAACTCTTTCCAGTTCTTTTCTCAATAGTGACATAGTTGAAGTGCTTCTATACCATAAACACCGCCCGATGTTTGTTTTGAAAACTTAAAACTCTTAAGATCAGTTAATATAGGAATCTCCATTTCCTTTACAATAAAATCCTTGTAGACATCGCTATCGTTAGTATTGATATTTCTATCTAGTTTAGAAAACCGTTCCTCTTGTATCTGATAGAATCTTTTCCAATCTCTTAAACGATAAACTTCTTCATATACTTTTTTATATTCATTTCAAACTTCTACTAAGGAACTTCCGCTTGTGAGTGTAGGAACGTAATAAAAAGCAATAAGGTTTCCTATAGCTGTTGTGTTGCTATTTCATAATCTTTTATCTGGAATAGCAATATTTCCTGACTGCACCCAATTTCGTTTTTTGAGAGCCTGTTCGTTATGCTTGTCTTTCTCTAGCGGAAATCTAAAGGTGAAATCATACTTTGGTATGTTAACTTCATACTCATCTC
>CAUQBS010000014.1:0-23436 GCA_963516485.1 uncultured bacterium | reverse complement strand
ATACTATGGTTAAGGATGCATATAATAAATTTTCAAATACATCAATACAGAGATATTATATATTAAGTACCTTGCCCCCAAAAACTGATGATTTAGAAAAAATTTATAATTTGATCGATAAAATTAGAGAAGAACATTGATGTCAAGTTATAGTAAATGGGGTGATTCCCACTATAAAATATTACTTAAGATTACTAGAAAATACCGATATATTTATATGAAGATATATTAAGAATTTAGAAAATAATTCAGAAATAAATGCAGAACATAAATTGGCGTGGAATAAAATTGTTGATTAGTTTATCATTATTAATAAATGTATTTATCTATCAAAACTAAATCCCTCAACTTCCCCTTGCAATTCCTCCCTCGCTCCCTATACTCCAACTAAGCAAACACTAAAAAACTGACTTCATTCTGAGATCAGTTTTTTTGTATCTTGTGCTAACATGGCAGAAACTGCGGGGATTGAAGAAAGACAGTAGAAAATTTATATAATTACTTTCTCGTTAGAAAATCAATATCTACATGATAAATAGTATTCTCATTCGGATCTATGTAAATGTCGACTAAATCTCAAATGGATACTGTTTTTCAGTTAACAATCATTTTCCCTGGGGTATATCATTTTTCAATAATAATTCTAATATCTTTTAAAACACGATATGTTACATTTTTTATAAACCATTTTTTTAAAAATCGAGAACGTTTCATCTGATCTTCTACAGATGATAATTCTTCATCTATTTTATCTAAAATATTTTGTTTATATTTTTCATCATAATCAAATCAATATTTGTTATATATTGCTTTATATTGTTCCTTTGAGAGTCATTCTTTTTTTGCGTTTTCAAATCAGTCACTACAATATATCATATCTCAATCTTTTATTTCTAGGTAATATCATGAAAATCATGTACTATCACTATCCCCTTGTGATGTATAATGTCAAATATCAGTAACGGGTAATCTTTTTAAGATTCAATTTCAGTTATTTTTTAAATCTCTGCCTTTTTTAATTTTTGATTCTCATCTAAAAATAAGTAGTAATATTACAAAGAATATTCAAAGAAATAAACATGGAACTAAATAATTAATATCTCCCGAAGTATAATATTGATATAAGAAGGCTAATATTCCTCAGCTGCATCCAATCATAAGAAAGATTAAACATCCATATACAGATCCACGAGATACACTAGTTCATTTTGAATTTTTTCTGATAGTAAACATATTCAAGTGTTATGAATAAATGCATATATTATATTTAATAATGTAAAATTTGCAAAATAAAGAGCTCTTTTAATAAAGATATTCAGCTTTTTTTCTTTATCATAAATAGTAAGGAGGTAAGATGCTCGACTTTAAAAAAAACATACACTCTCAGAACTTCCTCTTATAATTCTCCTTAGCGTCCCTATACTCTAATTTAAAAAGTAAAAAAAAACTGATCTTGGAATAAAGTCAGTTTTTTATTATGTTATTGATTCTTTTTCTTCTCTTTTATACATTGTATAAAACAGTTTCGTATACTTTTAATTGTGTCCCGATTATTTATCACTTTTTTCCCAAGAAGTAGAATAAGAGTTATCGCAGTTATAATAACATATTCAATAGTAACCAAAAGAATGAAAATGAAAAAATATAGGAAAGAACTTATGGTGATACTAATTTCAGTGTAATTATCTGGATTGAGCTTTTGTCCGATTTCAAGTCCTCAGGAAACAATTTTTGATATTATAGCTTCTATGAAAGGAATATATGGGAAGAGGAAAAGGATTATCCCATTTATTAAAAACCCTCGAATAATATAATGTATGATTCTGTCAAATAATGGATTTTTAGATGTATCTATGCGGTCCCTAAATCGATAGCTTTTCCCTAAAATGATTTCAACAGTAATATATCCAATTGACAAAATTATAAGGAAAAAAGAAATTGCGTATCAAAAAGAAAGATTTATTTGTGGCATTTTTGTTTTTAGAAGGTTATAAAAATAACTAAAGTTATTAATCTGGATTTTATTCTTTTTATAGGTTTAGTCAAGACTACTTTTGTTTATTGCTTTTGTTAGGACTCACTTTCTTCTTGCAAAAACAATCAGAATAACTATAGTCAATTCTGAAGAGAACTTTTTATCTTACTAATAAAAATACGAGCATGAAACTCGATGGAAAAAGTATCCAGGCTGCGATGATGCAGCTCGTAGAAGAATATAAACTTGATCCGTATCAAGTCCTAGAAGTGATTAGAAACTGAATTAAGTCAGGATTCAAAAAGGATTTCCCTGAATATAGAAAGGCTGAGGTGCTTGTAAATATTGAAAATGATGGTACGATCAGTATCTATAAGGCACTTGAAGTAGTAGAAGAGATTGAAAATGAAGATACTCAGATTTTGCTTGCTGAGGCAAAAGAAGAGAGAAAAGATATCTCAGTTTGAGAACAGCTTTTGATTAATATTACTCCTGCAAAGCTTGAGCTCTCAAGAATTGCGGCTCAGGCTGCAGCGCAGACTATTAAGCAAGGGATCAAAAATATTGAAAGGGAGAGATTCTACGAGAAGTTTCAGGATAAAGAAGAAGAACTTTTGAAAGCAAAGGTATTGAGAGTGCATTCAGATAGTATTATTCTTGATATTGATGGAACAACTGTTGTTTTGCCTCCTGAGAGTCAGATTCCAAATAGGGTGTATGAAATTGGAGAGGAAGTCTTTGTCTATCTCAAGAAGATCAGTAGAGATACTGGAGGTATTGTCCTTGATATCACACAATCAAGTCCTGATTATGTAGAGGCAATCCTCAAAAAGATTGTTCCTGAATTTGAGTCTGGAGCTGTGCAGATTGATAATATCGCCAGAATTGCTGGAAAAAAGACTAAAATTCTGGTTTCAAGTACGCAAGATTGAGTAGATGCGGTTGGAGTGATGGTTGGACATAAGGGAGATCGTATCAATACTGTTCTTTCACTTCTTGATGGAGAAAAGGTTGATTTCGTTCAAAATACTGAAGATCCAACTCAGCTCATCATCGGACTTCTAAAACCAGCTCAGGTTGAAGAAAAAAATGTTGAGTTTAAGCCTAATGGAAAGGTTGTTGTAAAGATTGATGAATCTCAAAAACCGCTTGCTATCGGAAAAGGAGCTAGTAATATCAAACTTGCTTCTCAACTCAGTGGATATCAGATTGAGGTTATCTAGTAGAAAATGTCTTGGTCTCCGCCTTTTCAGGAAGTGCGGAGATTTTTTTTAGATAAATATTCCCTTTTGTATCAATGTGGTATGAAAAAAAGGGAGAAAAATCAGATTTTTTTATTTTTATTGCAAAGATGCTCCGTGTAAATACTGTAGAAACTTTTGCAACACAAGATTGACCTGGGATTAGAGTCGCGATCTTTTTGCAGGGCTGTATGTTTAAGTGCTTATATTGCCATAACCCAGATACGATCCCAATGGAAAATGAGGAAGCGAAGCGAATGGACGAGGAACAAATCTTGGATTTAGCTGAGAGAAATCGTCCTTATTTTGCGAATGGTGGAGGAATTACCTTCTCTGGAGGAGAGCCGCTTTTACAAGCTCCAGCACTTTTACCCATTGTAAAAAGATTAAAAGCTGAAGGATACCATATTTGTATTGATACGAATGGTTTTGTTAGAACGCCTGAAGCGTTAGAAGTCATTGCGCTTTCAGATTTGATTCTCCCAGATCTTAAGCAGATTAATCCTAAAAAGCATCTTTTGCTTGTTTGACAGGAAAATACTAATACTTTAGCGACACTTGAGTATCTTGAGAAGATTCAAAAACCTTATTGGCTCAGATATGTGTTGGTGCCTGGATTGACTGATGATGAGGAAGATCTCCATCAGTATGGGAAATATGTCCAAACTCTAAAAGGTATGCAAAGACTTGAGATCTTGCCCTATCATAATTTAGGTAAGGAGAAGCGAAAAAAACTCTGATGGGAATATCCTTTGGAGTGAACGCCTGCTGCAACAGCTCAAGATGTGCATAGAGCTTTAGATATTTTGAGGAACTATACTGATAAAACCTATAGTAGATTGTAGATATTATTCTGTAATTTCTCAAATAGTATATAAAAAAAGGAAAAATCTGACTTTTATTTTCTTTTCCTATCTAGATGCAAGAAAATATCAACCTAAAACCCTTTACAACACTTAAAACGAACTGTATTGCCCGTTATTTTATGCCAATTACTACGACCTATCAGCTTTTGAATCTTATTGAAACTCCACTTTGGGATGAGTGTAAGCATTGGATACTTTGATGAGGTGCAAACACGCTTTTTTGTGCTGAGGCATTTGACGGAATTGTTGTAAAGATGGAGATCCCTTGATTTAAGATCCTTTCTGAAGATGAAACAAGTCTGAAAGTTCAGGTTTGAGCCGGTGAACCGTGGAATAATTTTGTATATTGGGCAGCTGAGAGGGGACTTGGTGGAGTTGAGAATTTGATTGATATTCCTGGGACTGTAGGTACGAGTGCGGTTTCAAATATCTGAGCCTATGGGCAGGAGGCGAGTAGTAGTATTTCTGAGGTTATCGGTGTAAATCTGGAGGCGAAAACAATTCAAAAGTTGACGAAAGAGGAGTGTCAGTTTGCCTATCGTGAGAGTATTTTTAAGCATGAGCTTCAGGATCAGTTTATTATCACGCATATCATTTTTGAACTCAAGAAAGTTAATGATGACTATCAATTTGCTACCGAATATGCTGATATTCAGAAAGTTTTATCAGACAAAAAATCTGATTTTGATCAGCTTTCGTCTTTTGAAAAGTTGCGTGAGATATCTCAGATTATCTCTGATATTAGATCGAGTAAGTTGCCTGATTATCATACAATTTGAACGGCTGGAAGCTATCGAAAAAATCCAGAAATCTGACTTCCTGAGCGAGAAGAACTTTCTATTCAGTTTCCACAGCTCAAGGCACATTTGACTGAGCAAGAGACAATGAAACTCTCAGCTGGGCAACTCATAGAACTCTGCTGATGGAAAGGAAAAGAAGAAAACTGAGTTAAAATGTATGAAAAACATGCACTCATCTTGGTAAACGAAGGAGAGAGCTGATCCGCAGTCTTAGACTATGCGAGAAAGGTAGAGGAGAGTGTTCTTGCGAAGTTCTGAATTCAGCTTGAGCCTGAGGTGAGGTATTGCTTATAAATAAACGAGAAATCTGATCTAAACGAATAAAAAGATCAGATTTTTTAAAAAAAGTATTGACATTTGTAAGTAAATATATATACATTTGGTGTAATATAAAAAATATGAGAAGAATATAAAAATGAAGTAAGGTATTTAGCGATAAATATAATACTTCCGAAGTTTTCTAGAGTAGCTTTGTAACTCATAACTCTAGAGATGAAGAGGACGGTCTCATCTTAAAAAATCATACACTACAATACTTTCCGTTCAAAGTAGAGGCCAACTAAAATACTGAAATTATGGCACGTAGATCATCAAGTATGACAAGGGGAATAACAACAGAGAAGAATGGCGTTGTTATTTACCAAAATCCCGATGGAGTATCTGTATCTCTTAAGTTTACAACTCCGAAGAGTATTAGATCCTATTTCCAAAACGGTGAAGGAATGAGATCTGAGCTCGGTAGAGTAAAAAAAGATTTCGTCACATTCCCTCCTGTAGTCAAGATTGAATTTAGAGATTTTGACAAGGTGTTTGGAGCAACAGTAAGAGGATACTCTAATATTGTCTCTGAACAAGGTTATGTTGACTATCTTTATATCAATCTCTCTTGCGAAGATTTTAAATCTGAAATGCTAGTCAAAAGACAAGAGCTGTTAGAATTTAATATCGACGATAAGAATTGCTGGGATGGAGATGAAGGAGAGCTTACTTTGACACACCTATCAGACTAAAAGTCTGAATTAACCGACCTGGCTTAATAAGTCAGGTCATTTTTTTGAAATTTCGAAATAAAAAACCTGAAATTGATTTCAGGTTTTTCTCTTTTTATGAATTTATTCAATTCTAATACTCAATGATTTAAGTGGTTGCTTAACTGCGATCTTGTTCTTTGATCTAATGAAGAGTGCGAGCTTAATAGCTTTTCTAACTGTTGTGATCTCATCCATAAGGTCGCGATCGATATACAGTTTATTTGTGAACGGCCAGAATGAAAGATGAATTGATTCAGTTTTGTGATTTTCTTCTCCTCTGAATGCTTGTAATCTTTTTCGTAAGTCCTCAGTAATAAATGGAGTAAATGGTGCCATCATTTGAAGATACATAGTCAATACCTCAAAAAGTGTTGAATAAGCTGAGTTTTTGTCCGCTGTCATATCATGTCCCCGGAATCTTCTTCTGCTTCTTCTAAGGTATCGGTTGCTGAGCTTTTCAATAAAATCGATTCCTGACTTGATAGCTCCGTCAAGATTATAATTTCTTAGTCCTTGATCAAGATTATGTAGTGTTTGATGAAGTTCTGCTAAGATCCATCTATCTAGTTCATTGCAAATTGCATAGTTTGGAAGCTTGAGGACTTCTCCCTCTAGGATATTTTCCGAGATTTGTTTAGATGATACTTGTGACCAAAGTGTTTTGATTTGAGTCTCATCAGCAATGATCAGTGTTCTCTGGTTTTCTAAAGAAGATACCAATTCGAGGTAGTTTCCTAGAGTTTGATCTAAGATTTTGATTTCAGGTTTCTTGCTAAGGAAAGCTGATACGAGCTCTGAGAGTTTTGATTTATACTCACTTAGATGAGACTCAATATAAATGATATCAGGCTGAATTCTGATTAAATTTTCTTGGAGAGTTTTTTCATCAGATGAGAGTTTATTCATCACATAGAGTTCCTTACTATTGGCCTTCCAATTATCGATTTTTGCGTAAGTCTCAAAGAACTTAAAGACATTTTCTAGTGGGATATTGAAGTCCTTAAAGAGCTGTTCAACACCTTTTTCAGAGAATCTCATAGGTTCTGATCTCACAACTGGACTACTCAAAGTATAAAGCCTAAATGTGTCAGCTCCCCATTTTTCAAGCAACTCTTTTGGATCTGGATAGTTTTTCAGACTTTTAGACATTTTTTTACCATCCTCTGCGAGTACGAGTCCGTTTACGATCACATTTTTGTAGGCATTTTCTCCTTTGATCGCATGTCCAACCACATGGAGAGAACGGAATCGACCTCTCGTCTGATCAAGTCCTTCCGCAATAAAATCTGCTGGATAACTAATATTTCTTCCCTCTTCTCCAAGGTAGTGATCCTGCCCAAACGGCATCGCTCCTGATTCAAACCAACAATCCAAAACTTCAGGTGTTCTTCTATAGGTTTTACCTTCTCTAATTCCTCGATAAGTATCTACATATGGCTTGTGAAGATCAACTTCTCACTGTTTATCATTATCTCGGTAGTGAACTCTGACTTCGGCATTACCGAGTTTATAATTTTTTCTGTAGAGTCCATATTCAAACTTGCGGAAGGCTCTTCTTAGCATTGCGATAGTATCATCATGAGAAACATAAACCAGAGTTTTTGTCTGATGAGTGCTATTCCAGTAGTGGATTGCACTTTCAGTTCTTTTTCTATAATCCTCAAGTTTTTCTCCATCAGTTCCAATACTTCTTTCCTCATCAAATCGATTAAACATATCACAAGAAATCTTTTCTCCTTGATCAGTATAGTTGATCAAGTCTGTAATACGAGAATCAATAAAAAGCTGATCATTGAGTTTTACAACGATTTCTTCGGCCGCTCCATTATGCACATGATCAAAGGTTGTTCTTTTTTCAAAACGATCTTTGTGGCTCTCATGATGCTCAAAATACAGCTTTTCACATCTTGCGACTTCATCAGCTCAGAAAAAGCTTATCAAAGTTGGTTTGATGGTCTGCCAAACTCTTGGAAGAGGAGATAAAATGAACACAACATCAGATTTTTTTTCTATATGAGGAGCAAGTTTGCTAACGAGGCCTTGAGCTTGCTGTTCTCAGAGTTCATTAAGTCTTGCATCTCCTAGTGAGTCAAATTTTTTCTCTTCATTGAAATCAGTCCTTCCATGGCGAATAAAGACATTTTTGGTCAGATTTTTTGATCCTGAAGTGGTGAGATGATAGAGCTCATCTAGTGTATTGATCACAAAACGATCTTCTGGATTTTCTACATTCTGCCAGATAGGTAGTGGAGAACCTCGATATCTATTTCTAGCAACATTCCAATCTGGAGCTTGTTGTAATCCATTCACGAATCTGTTTTTTACGGTTTCTGGGATAAATTTGATCTCTCCAGCTTGGCTAGCGGTTTGAGCATTCATCTCTTTTTCCTTGATGAATCGGCTCGACATAGCTTTGTAAATAAGAGGAGTCTTACATCTTCGGCAGTGAGGATATGAGTGAACAAGACTTTCAGTTTTTACAATTTTTTGGTTAGCTTTTAGATGCTCAGTGATAGGTTTATTACTTTCCATGACTTTCATCCCTTGATAATCTGGAACCTCACTCGTAAAACATCCATATTCATCAACAGGCATAAAGAGCCATTCTTTTGAGCTCTCCCCTCCTAGAAGGTTCGCAACAACATTGAAGTCGTCCTCTCCAAAGCTTGGAGCAGTATGTACGATACCAGTTCCATCCTCAGTACTTACGAATTCTCAGGTTAAAATTTGAAAAAACTGATTCTTATATTCATCTGCAATATTTGATTTTTTGATGTAATCAAAAAGTGGCTGATAGGTCAGATTTTTTAGTTCTTTCCCTTTCTGCTTGTAAATGAAAGTATAGTCTTCTGGTGATTTGTAGTATTTTTTGAGTAAAGCCTCAGCGAGCACGTAGTACTCTTGAGATTTTTGATCGTAGACGGTCACATAGTCGATATTTTCCCCAATAGTCAAAAACATATTACTTGGGAGTGTCCAAGGTGTTGTTGTCCAGGCAAGGAAGTTGAATTTCCCTTCAATAAGACCTTTTTCTTGTGGATTGAGAACTTTTTTGAAAAGGTAAAAATCGATGAAATCATGCAGAAGTTCCCTTTCATCATTGATGATTGTTCCGTTGATATTGATTGCAAAACCAACACTGTTTTCGTATAGTTCTTCGGTTACCCATTGGATATCTTTGTGTTTTTCTGGTTCTTGGAGGGTTGGAATGTCGTTTGACTCTACCTCAAATCGGTGAACTCTTCGAGGCTTTGAGAGATGAATGATTTTTACTGCTCAGAGATACTTACTCGTAGTGAGTTCTGTTCAGATTTCTTCTTTGAGTTCTCTTTTGAGTGCTGTGATGAGGTCTTCTCCTTTTTCAACTTTCCCTCCAGGGAAAAACCAGAGATTTTCCTTGGTATGGTGAATCATCGCATAGCGACCTTTCTCATCACGAAGCACACCAGCTACAACATCAATAAACCCATCCTCAGAACAAGAATACTTCTCGCTTTCAGGTGCAAGGTGTGGAAATTTTACAGTAAGTGCAGTATCTTGCCTATCTTCATATCCTTCTGCAATTTCGTTGTTTGCTAGCGGCGTTGCACAGCTTGGACAGTATCCTTGTACTTTGAATCCTTTGTATACTTTATTCTGATTGTAGATATTAGAAAAGCATCGCATTACGCTTTCCATAAAATCTAGATCCATGGTAAAATAAGGATTGGTAATATCAACCCATCTTCCTGTATGATCTACGAATCGTTTCCACTCAGTATTTGTCTGATTTACATATTCGCGGCACTTTTCTACAAAAGTTTGAATTCAGATTTTTTCTTCAATATCTTTTTTCCCATCAATACCAAGTGCCTTCTCAACTGCTTTTTCTACTGGCAAACCATGACAGTCCCAACCTCGTTTTCTTTTAACTTGATAACCTCTCATCGTCATATATCTTGGGATGGTATCTTTGATACTTCATGCTAAAAGATGACCATAATGGGGATTACCACTGGCAAATGGAGGACCATCAAAAAACTTGTATGCCATTGCTTCATTTCTCTCTTTGATGCTTTTTTCAAAGGTGTTGTCCGATTTTCGGTATGCTAAGATTGATTCCATCATCTCAAGGTTTGACATCGTATCACAAACATAAAAGGATAAATACTAGCTTTAATGTATAGATATGTCAGATGTTTTTTCAATGGAAAATAGCATATTTTCACTGGAAATGGTTGAGTAGATGTGTATAGTGGTTCGGTTGAAGACTTGAAAAGTCAGAAAAATCAGATTTTTTATTCTGTTAAACAAAGATGCTAAAACTTGAAATTATTTTTGCGGTGCTGATTGTAGTTATGCTACTCTTAGATCTCTGAGTATTTAACAAGAAAAATCACGAGATCAAGAGTAAAGAGGCGCTAGCCCGATCGCTTGTGTGGATTGGACTTGCGATGCTCTTTAGTGGATATATTTATTGGGAGCTTGGATTTGAAAGATTTTCATATTTTCAGTCGGCATATTGGGTAGAGAAGCTCCTATCTGTGGATAATTTGTTTGTATTCATTATGGTCTTTGGCTTTTTTAAAGTTCCAAAGAAGCTCCAGCATAAAGTACTCTTTCGAGGAATTATATGAGCATTGATTTTTAGAGCGATATTTATCTTTGCAGGAGTAAAGCTTATAGAACTGACCTATCTGCCTGAATTCTTGCTCTTTGATCATCCAGTTAAGATTAATTTGCTTCTCACGATTTTTTGAGGTTTCCTTATTTATGCTGGGATTAAGTCATTTTTCACTAAGCATGAACATGAAGAAAATGAAAACTTCTCTGACTCGGCTGGAGCTAGGGTAGTAAAATATTTTTTCCCAAGAGTAACCGATACTTTTGAGTGAGGAAAATTCTTTGTTTTTCAAAATGGACTAAGATATGCAACACCGCTTTTGATTGTCGTTTGAGTGATAGAATTTTCGGATTTACTCTTTGCTGTAGATAGTATTCCAGCAATCTTTGCAATAGCTCCTAATGATCCTTTTATTCTCTACTCTTCAAATATCTTTGCTATTTTAGGACTAAGAAGTTTATATTTCCTTTTAGCAAACTTTATTGATAGATTTAAGTATCTGAGTTATGGAATTGCAGTTATATTGACCTTTATAGGAACAAAAATGTTGATTTCACCGATCTTTCATATTCCTGCAAAAATTTCGTTGATTGTGCTGCTTTCTGTGCTTGTGCTTTCAGTGATTGTGTCTCTGTGTATGACACCTGCCCATCATCAGGAGAAGCTTACAGAACCAAGAGAGAATAATTAATATAAAAAAAGAAAAACCTGAAGTATACTTCAGGTTTTTTACTTTCTATAGATTTTACTCTACAGAAAGGTTTGAGAATGGCTGATCTTAAATAAGCTTTTTCTCCTTTCTATCCCAAGAAGGAATACTATTGAGTTCAACTGTATTAATGTCAGTTTCCTCAATTATCACTACATAGTGATAATTCCCAGTAGTAATATAAATTTCTACTTCATTACGGATAGTGGAGAGAGCTCTAAGAGTAAATTCTAGCCCATCTTGATTGCTGATACAGAGTCCAGAAACTAGCATATCATTATCATGTACCCATTTTTCTAGTTCAGGCATCCAACGATAGCAGTCCACCTTTTGTCTGTCTCTAAACTTTAGATGTACTAAAGTCAGATTTTTTTCATTTTTCTTGTGTCCCATAAAACTTGATTTTTTTAATTCTGTTTCTAGTTTTTTGTTTTAGAATGTCAAAACTCTTTATGTATCAATGTTTGAAATGATATTTTCCCCCTTTAAACACTTTTATAAATGTATAAATGTTTGTGTTTCTAGGTTCCAATGATCTTCACCATTGATTTTTATTTCAGAGATCTGATCATAGCTTACCCTAACAGCATAGGAAGTATCCTTATATCTAGGTACGCTAGCTCTTTGTTTATCATTACTAGAAATTTTATTTTCAATAATGATATTAAATTCTAGTTCGAAACCCGGATTAGGTTCACTGACTTGAAAATAGATCTTCTGCCTATCAACTTTAAGTTCAAGAGATGGTACATAGCCAGAAAAGACTAGAGACCAGTGGTCTGGGCACATCTCTCTACGGTAGAAATTGATACATTGAGGAGTTTTGAACTTCAATGAAATTGAAGTTACTTTTTTTTGTTTGTGATTTTTTGTCATAAAAATGTGCTTTTTTTGTTTACGATACTACTATAATTATCCTAATATAAATGTCAAGGGGTAAAAAAAACTGAAGCAAAAAACACTTGCAATTATTTTTTGTAATACTATATCTTGTGTTGCTGATCTTCTAAGATGACTATATATAGTTATTTTGCGAAAGGTAAAAGGTGCTTAGAACGTCAGATTTTTTATTTTATTTACGCTATTAGAGAATGGTAATCAAGCAAATCAGAAAGAGAAATTGAATGATGGTAGATTTTGATATAGCAAAGATTGTTAATGCTATCAAAAAGGGTATGCTCGACTCTCAATATGAGCATCCAGAAGAGGCAGAGGCAATTGCTGAGCAGGTTCATAACGCACTTTTGGAAAAGTGGGGACAGGATCAGTCTTATGTACCTAATGTTGAGGATATTCAGGATGTGGTTGAGCAAAAATTGATGGAAGCCTGACTTCATCAGGTTGCTAAGGACTATATCCTTTATAGAGAAAAAAGAACACAGGAAAGAAAAAGAGATATCTTCAAAAAAAGGATCACATTGAAGCCTTATGAATATCCAGAATTATTGGAATATGTAGATGCGATTAGGCATTCTTATTGGATTCATACTGAGTTTAATTTTACCTCAGATGTACAGGATTTCAAAGTTAATGTGACTGATGCTGAGAGAAATGCACTCAAAAATACTATGCTTGCCATTGCGCAGATTGAAGTAAGTGTGAAAACTTTTTGGGGAGATATTTATAAAAGACTTCCAAAACCTGAAATTGGTTCTGTTGGGTATACTTTTGCAGAGTCCGAGGTTCGTCATCATGATGCTTATTCTCATTTGCTTGAGATTCTTGGATTAAATAATGATTTTAATCAGATTAAGTCTGTGCCTTGTATCATTGATAGAGTGAATTACCTTGAGAGGTCAATCAAAACTTCTAGTAATGATGAAGAAAAGGAATATGCAATGGCGGTTCTGCTTTTTTCACTCTTTATAGAGCATGTTTCGTTATTTTCTCAGTTCCTTATTATTATGGCGTTTAATAAATATAGGAATCTGTTTAAGGGAATGTCAAATGCGGTTGAGGCAACATCAAAAGAGGAACAGATTCATGGGCTGTTTGGTATTGATATTATCAATATTATCAAAAAGGAACATCCTGAATGGTTTGATGAAAAGTATAATGAAAGGATAAAAAAACACTGTTTAGAAGCTTTTGAAGCAGAGAGTGCAATTGTTGATTGGATCTGTGAGCAGGGAGAGCTTGATTTTTTGCCAAAGGCAGTGATCAAAGAGTTTATAAAAAATAGGCTTAACAATTCCTTAAAAAGTATTGGTCTAGAGCCACTATTCGAAATAGATGAGAGCTTAGTGCAGCAGACAGATTGGTTTGATGATGAGGTAATTGCAACTAAGCATGTGGACTTTTTTAATAAAAGATCAATCAATTATAATAAAAGAAGTCAGAGTATCACGAGCGATGATTTGTTTTAACTACTTTATTGCTATGAATCAGAATAATGATAGGGATCAGAATTTTTATTTTTAAAAGAATAAATTGAGTAAAAAAAATAAAAATAGTCAGATACAGATTCTAAAGAATGGATATATACAGTATCCTCTTTTTGGAAGAATGTATGCTGGATTTCTAGATAGAAAACATGATATGAACGATCAATCTATGAATTATAAAGTATATTATTGCTTTTGAAGACATAGATATATCTTAACGATCCCTCAATCTATGAACGATTATATTAACACTTTTGAAGATATAGATGTATCCTAATGTAAAATTTTATAAAACTGATCCTATATAAGGTTTTTACCTTAAATTGAGATCTTTAGTAAAGATTTCGAAAAGCTTTTTTCTGATCCCTATCAATATTCTGATTCTTAATTTATTCTTAATTAATGTCCTAATGAAACGATTAAATGAAAATAGTAGAAAGTTCCTAGCAAATGGATATCTCCAGGAAGGAGTAAGTCCGGAAGAGAGAATCTTGGCAATTGCAAAAAATGCTGAAGAAATCCTAAAGAAGCCTGGTTTTGCTGAGAAGTTTTATGATTATATGGCGAGAGGTTTTTATTCGTTAGCTTCTCCAGTGTGGTCAAATTTTGGACTTGAAAGAGGGCTGCCAATCAGCTGTTTTGGATCATATATTGCTGATGATATGTGAGATATTCTCTATGCTCAGGCTGAGGCAGGAATGATGAGTAAGTATGGAGGTGGAACTTCTGGGTATTTTGGGGCTTTGAGATCAAGGGGAACTCCTATCAAAAATAATGGAGTCAGTTCAGGAGCGGTTCATTTTATGGAGCTTTTTGAGACCATTATTGATGTCGTAAGTCAATGAAATGTGAGGAGAGGAAGTTTTGCTCCATATTTGCCGATCGAACATCCAGATATTTCAGAATTTTTGGATATTTGAAGTGAAGGAAATCCAATTCAGAAACTCACACACTGAGTAACTGTTGGTGATCAGTGGCTTCAAGAGATGATTGATGGAGATCATGAGAAAAGGGCTATTTGGGCGAAATTACTTCAGAGAAGAGGTGAAATGGGGTATCCCTATATTTTTTTCTCAGATACGGTAAATAATAATACTGTTGATGTATACAAGGATAAAAATCTGAAAATCTATGCAAGTAATCTTTGTAGTGAGATTATGTTGCCAGCTAACCAGGATTGGTCGTTTGTTTGTTGTCTTTCTTCTATTAATTTGGCTCATTATGATGAGTGGAAGGATACTGATGCAGTTGAAACGCTTGTCTATTTCCTTGATGCAGTAATGACTGAGTTTATTCAGAAGCTTGAGAAACTTAGAGATTCAGATCAGAGAGATGATCAGCTTGCTTTTGATTTTATGAAAAAGGCTTATGCTTTTGCAAAGTCAAATAGGGCAATTGGACTCTGAGTGCTTTGATGGCATTCTCTTTTACAGTCAAAGATGTTTTCATTTGAAGGTTTCCAGGCAAGAAAGCTGAATAAAGAGATTTTTGAACTTATTCAAAAGAGATCTTATGCTGCTTCTGAAGCACTAGCTCAGGAATATGGAGAACCTGAAATGCTCAAAGGATATGGAAGAAGAAATACTACGCTCAATGCGATCGCTCCAACGACTTCATCTGCCTTTATCTTGGGACAAGTTTCTCAAAGTATAGAGCCGTATATGTCAAATTGTTATGTGAAAGATGTTGCGAAGCTTAAAGTGACAATCAAAAATCCTTATCTTGAAAAGCTTTTGGAAGAGAAGGGGCAAAATACTAGAGAAATCTGGCTCAGTATTAGAGATCACGATGGTTCAGTTCAGCATTTGGACTTTTTGACTCAAGAAGAGAAGGATGTCTTTAAGACTTTCTGCGAGATAGATCAGATGGCGATTATCTATCAGGCGGCTGATAGACAGCAGTTTACTGATCAATCTCAGTCACTTAATGTGATGATTAGCCCAAAGACGCCAGCAAAAGAGGTAAATTATCTTTATATTCAGGCTTGGAAACTGGGAATTAAGACACTTTATTATCAGCACAGTATGAATGCTGCACAGCAGTTTAGTAAAAAAATTATCAGCTGTTCTGGGTGTGAGGCGTAAAAATAATAATAAAAAAGTAAGAAAAATCAGATACAATCCTTTGATAGTATTTTGTGAAATAAGACTTGATACTTTATAAAAAATCCATATATCAGAGGGTGAAATCTGAATTTTATCTTTTCTAAGTAGAGAACATAATGGCAAAAAAACTCAAACTTACCGATATCCAAAGGTATTTGGAGAGGACTTTCCGCAAGTTTAGTAACTATACAAAACACCAAAAGACTTTTGTACTCTTTTTGTTTGTCTTAGCAGCGGTTTTGATCTTGCTTCCAATCGCGAAGATTACTCCGATTACTCAGGGACAATCTAGTTATTCTATCTGGTTGCTTGGGAAAACTTACTTTAAGTCTGCTATTGTTATTGTGCTCTCACTTGGATTTCTCTTTGGATGGAATATGCATACCAATTTTAAGAGATTTATCATTAAATATCTTGGATTTAGAGAGACTGAACCAGTATTAAATTTTATGTTTTTGTGGATTATTGTTGCTGCATATATGGGTATTTTGGATACTCTAGGACTTGTTTCTCAAAATACTGGTACGATCGGTATTGCGTGGGGATTGAGTGTTCAGTTGATCGTTCTTGTTGTTTGATTGATTATGAGCGTTATTGAGGTTTGGAAGTCAGCAAATCAAAATTCACAAAAGACAAAAATCCTGAATATCGTAGATGATGATGCTCCAAAAAGGACTGAAAATAAGAGAGTACTTCAGCATCTTTTTGAAGATGAGGAACTGTAATAACTGAAAAATCCAGCTGAGGAGCTGGTTTTTTCTTTGTTTTGATAAAATGGAAAAAGTTTTAAGATTTAGAGATCAGTATTTTATATCTTTTGGATAAGGTAATGCTAGATAAGAACTTATTTGCTGGGAAAAAGATTGCGCTTCTTTGATTTTGACTTGAGGGAAAATCGACTTTGAACTTTCTATTACATAATGGCTTTGTTTTTGAGAAGTTGACCGTTTTGGATGTAAAAGATCAGCCAGAACTAGAGGAACAGGGAATTGCTTTGAGGACAGGAGAGCAGTATCTCTCGCATTTGGAAGATTTTGATATTATTTTTAAGTCAGCAGGTGTGCCGTATTCAGCTGAGTTAAAGCCTTATCAAGATAAGGTTTTGACGCAAATGCAATTTTTCTTTGATCACTATAAGGGTAAGGTAATTGCAATTACCGCTAGTAAGTGAAAATCTACAATGACAAGCCTGATTTATGAACTTTTAAAAGATGCTGGTTTCCGTGTAAAACTTGTTTGAAATATTGGGAAGCCTGTTTTGGATGAGATTGATTTTGAGGAGGAGCGAGATTATGTCGTTTGTGAGCTTTCAAGTTATATGCTTGAGAAGCTTAAAAAGCAGAATTTTATTTCGGTTTTGTGAGCGATTTTCCCTGAGCACTTAGATTGGCATGGAGGATTTGAGCATTATACTCAGGCAAAACTCAATATCTTAAAGTGATCAGAGCAGAACTTTGTTCTGGCAAGAACAGTTCAAGAATTTCAGCTTTCGGAGCTTTATTCTAATCTCCATACTTATGGACAAGGAGGTGAGTCTACATGGGCTAATGGAGTGTTTACTTATCAAGGTGAGAAGCTCTTTTCTACAGAGGATCGCTTGCTTCTTGGGGAACATAATCTTCAAAACATTTCGCTTGGAATCGCTGTTGCAAAGTATCTTTGAATCAATAATGATTCAATCCATCAGACGATAGCTCATTTCCATGGGCTTCCTCATAGACTACAGCTTGTTGGAACTTTTAAGGGGATAACTTTCTATGATGATGCAATTTCAACGACTCCTGATTCTACATTAGAAGCTTTAAAAACTTTTGGAAATAAGGTGTGAACTCTGTTTCTCTGAGGAACAGATAGGGGATATGATTTCAAAATTCTTGTAGAAAAGATAAAAGAACTCTGAATTCAGAATTTGGTTTTCTTCCCTCCATCTGGTGAGAAAATCCGTGAATTGTTGTCTGATTTTGAGTGAAATATGCTTTCGACTAGAGATATGGATGAAGCTGTAAGGTTTGCTTATCAGCATACTGCTCCTTGAAAAGTGTGTCTTCTGTCCACTGCATCTCCAAGCTATAGTAATTGGAAAAATTTTGAGGAGAAGGGGGAACTTTTTCAGCAAGCGATTAAAAAATATTGAGAATAAAAAGAGAAAAAAGTCTGATTTCTTCTTGCATTTTCTTTGCCTATTCCTAAGGTTAAACGCATAGTTGTTTTTAGACTTTTTTGATATTTTGATGCCAGAACTAAAACTCTATAATACACTTACTCGTGAAAAAGAAGTTTTTGAGCCATTGATGAATGAATCTCAAAACTGAAAAAAATATGTTGGGATGTATTCGTGCGGACCAACAGTATATTCAACACCACATATTGGGAATTTTAGAGCGACTTTTACCGCGGATTTGATTAGAAATACGCTCAAATATTTTGGGTATCCGGTAAAGGCGGTGATGAATATTACTGATGTTGGGCATTTGGTTTCGGATGCAGATGATGGTGAGGATAAGCTGGAGAAGGGATCTAGAATTGATGGGATCTCAGCTTGGGATGTTGCAAAAAAATATGAAGATATCTTTTTGAAGGCGATGCAGGAGCTTAGAATTGAGCGTTTTGATGTGATGCCGAGGGCTACTGAACATATTCAGGAACAAATTCAGATGGTTGAGAGATTAGAAGAGAAATGATATACTTATACTATTCCTGATGATGGAATTTATATGGATACGAGTCTAGTAGAAGATTATGGAAAGCTGATGTGAGCTAATTATAAAAAGAGATTGGCAGATCTTAATGCTGGAGAGAGAGTTGATGTCTGAGGTAAAAGAAATCCGACAGATTTTGCACTTTGGAAATTTTCTCCTAGAGATGAAAAAAGGCAAATGGAGCGAGATTCTCCATGGGGGATTTGATTTCCTGGTTGGCATATAGAGTGTAGCGCTATGGCGAGTAAATATCTTGGGGAGCAATTTGACATTCATCACGGAGGAACTGATCATATTACTGTGCATCATTCAAATGAAATCACTCAGTCAGAATGTAGTTTTTGACATAAGCCATGGGTAAAATATTGGCTTCATAATGAGTTTCTTCAGGTTGATGGGGGAAAGATGAGTAAATCTCTTTGAAATATTTATTCTCTTGATGATATCAAAGCAAAAGGATATTCTCCATTGGATTTAAGATATTTCTATTTTAAGGCTCAGTATTCTAATTTTTTGAACTTTACTCGAGATGCGCTAGAACAGGCTAAAAATGAAAGACTTGGCTTGATTAAAAAGATAAGAAATCTGACTCCAACTGAATGAGATGATGATTTTCAGGAGAAAATTTATGCTGCGCTTTGAGATAATTTAAATACTCCAAAGTTGCTCTCTGATATTCATTTAGCTCTATCATATCCTACTGAGCAAACCTTATCTGTTCTTAAAGAACTCGAGGATAAGGTACTTAAAGTCTGACTTTTTGATCCTGTTATTGAGGAAAGTGTAGAAGTTCCAGAGGAGATTTTACACCTTGCTGAGGCAAGAAAACAGGCTAAAACTGATAAAAATTATGCATTAGCGGATCAGCTTAGGGCTGAGATTTTGGAAAAATGATGGGAAGTAAAAGATTCTAAAGATGGGTTTGAACTCATAAAAAAGTAATATCAGTATTTATTTTATGTGCATGTGATGCTTAGGAGGAGATCTCAACTAAAAAAGAAGAGGAGAATTCATTTTTTAATTGTCTTTTCTCTTTTTTTGTTGCTTCTACTTCTTATAATTTTCCTTTTTAAAAGAGGGAAGCCTGATATTTCTCTCACTTTAACTGGTGAGAATTTATTGAGCTGAAGTCAAATTCTGAGTGGAGAAGGGCAGTTTGATTTGAGTTGAGTTCAGCAGGTGAGTATGCTTTCATGAAATTGAATAACTGAGAGCTCGACTAGTGTTTCTAATGGATCTTGAGTTTCGTCTTGAACTGTTGCATGAGCTCAGGAAGAAGAGAAAAATCATTTTTTTTCTATTCAAGTTTGTAATCGTATTGTTGATTTTTATTTTTGCGTGATAAAAAATGCTCCATTAGAAAATCAGTCTGCAATGGAGAAATCTCTAGAACAAACCTTGCAACCTTGGAAACTTATGGCTGATACTCAGCTTCGTGAGGCTTGTGAAGCGGTAGTTAAAAATGATACTTTTCAAGAGGTAAAAAATCATTATACTCAGAGTGGTACAAATTATGGATGTGTGTTTTAGTTGTTTTTTTTGGAAAAAGTTATAGATATTCCTGATTGAAAGCTTTGTTGTATAATAATTATGCCTTATGATTTTGGGAAGAGAAGATAAAAAAATCTGATTTCTTCTTGCATTTTATGTGCAAAATCATAGTCTGAAATTTGGTTTTATTTTGTATAAAAAGATATATGTGATACACAATTAGTAAAGTTTATGCTAGAGAGGTTCTTGACTCTAGAGGAAATCCTACTGTAGAGGTAGAAATTACGCTCGCTGATGGAAGTTTTGGTAGAGCTTTAGTGCCATCTGGAGCTTCAACAGGAGTTCATGAAGCACTTGAACTTAGAGATGGAGATAAATCAAGATACCTTGGAAAAGGGACATTGAAGGCAGTTGAAAATGTGAATACAAGTATTGCTCATGCTATTGAAGGTCAGAGTTTTGAATCTTTTAGAAGTTTAGATGAAAAGTTGGTTGCGCTTGATGGGACTGCAAATAAGTCAAATCTTGGTGCTAATGCTTTGCTTGGTGTGAGTATGGCGTTTGTAGTAGCTTGTGCAAATGCTGAAAAGAAGTATATTTATGAATATCTTGGTGAAGGGAAAGGAAATACTTTGCCATTTCCTATGATGAATATCCTTAATGGAGGTTCTCATGCAGATAATAATGTAGATATTCAGGAGTTTATGATTGTTCCAAATAAGGCACCTAGTTTCCGTGAGGGACTTAGATGGGGAGCAGAGGTGTTCCATACATTAAAGTCAATTTTGAAAGCTAAGGGGCTTGTGACTTCAGTTGGTGATGAGTGAGGTTTTGCACCAAATCTTGGATCAAATGAGGAGGCTTTGCAAGTGATTATGGAAGCAATTGAAAAAGCAGGTTATGCTGGAAAGATTTCTCTTGCACTTGATGTAGCTTCTAGTGAGTTCTTTAAAGATGGAATTTATGATCTAGCAGGAGAAGGTAAAAAGCTGAATGCTGATGAACTTATTGCCTTGTATCAGGATTGGTGCCAGAAATACCCAATTATTTCGATTGAGGATGGTATGGCTGAAGATGATTTTGATGGATGGAAGAAATTAACTGATGCTTTGGGAGAGAAGATTATGCTTGTTGGAGATGATCTTTTCGTAACAAATATTTCTAGACTTCAGATGGGAATTGAGAAAGGAATTGCTAATTCTATTTTGATTAAGCTTAATCAGATTGGAACTGTATCTGAGACACTTGATGCTATCAATATGGCTCATGAGCATGGAATGAGATCTATCTCATCTCATAGATCAGGAGAAACTGAGGATACTTTTATTGCTGATTTGGCTGTTGCGATGAATACTGGACTTATTAAAACTGGTTCTGCATCAAGAACAGATAGAATCGCAAAATACAATCAACTCCTTAGAATTGAAGAACATCTTGGAGCTAATGCTAAATATGGAAAGTAATTTTGAATGATATGATTATGAAAAAAAAGTCTGATATGAATCAGGCTTTTTTCTTTAAAGAAGAGATCTGTTTAATTGATAGTTTGATTGTATCAGATTTTTCTTTTTTATTCGTCAAAATGGATTTCTGATCGATTTTTAACTTTTGTGATAAGTGGATCTTTTTCTGGAGAGTAATCTTGGTTTCGAGGATTATCTATCAGAAGGACACGGATATTGCTGTTTGCAATTGCTCTTGCATACTCTAAATTATCGTCAATCATGAGTTGGATTCAGTATTTTTGACATATCTCCTCCTTGGTAAATTGAGGCTTCGTTGTATCATGATAGTTGCAAAAGATAATTTCTTCAAAGATTTCTGGATAGTAGTCCTTGATTCGTTTTTCTGTTGCAGGCTGAACAAGTGGTCCTCTTGCAGTAATAGCGTAGAGTGTATGCCCTTGTTTTTTTGCTTGTTTGAGTACTTCTTTTGCTCAAAGAACAGGCTGAATACCTCAATGCTCAGCTGAATATCTCATTCCATCTGTGAAGAAGCTTACGGCTTGTTCTTTGCTGATATGTTCATATCCAGGGATATTTGGAATATAGTAGGAGCTAAACTGTTCTCTTTTTAGAGGTTTTCAGGCGATTTGATAATTATGAAATTTTAGTACAAAGTCTAGGGTTTCAGCGATAACTTCATCAATATCAACTCAAATAAACATTGGTATCTACATGGAATGGATAAAGCTACTTTTTGTGTATTGATTGTTTTAGTGACAATTTTCTTGTTCAATTCTAATACTGAAATCTCTATATTGGATTCTATAAGCTGCGATGTAATTTGCAATGTCATCCTTTTTTTCTGAAAGAAAATTTTCAGAGGTAGTGTGGAGATCATTAAGAAAGTCTCTATCAGAGCATCCCTTTTCTTCTGCAAAATTGATTAACTCTTGGAAATCGTCTTCCAATTTGTATTTTTGCTCTAGAAGTTGTCAATCTTTCCCTATAAGTTTATAGAAGATGATTTCTGATTTTTGAAATACCATTTTGAAACCTGAATATAACGCGATTTTTTCAGCTGGATTTTGGTGAAGATAACAAAAACACGTTGTGAGCAGGATGATCCCAATAATAAGCTTAAAAATATTACTGGTGAGTGTATTCTTCTCTTCTTTAGTCATAGTTGGTTTCAAGCTAGCAAATTAAAATTTATCTCTTCAAAAAACAAAAGCCTTCCTATCCCTGATTAAGCGATAAGTTGGCTTTATTTAGTAGTTTAGTATAAAAAGTTTTGAAACTGATTATTCGTTTTCAGATTCAGTTTCTTCATCTTTTTTAGCCTTTTTGGTTCCTTTTTTAGCTTTTGAATTGATTGCATCAATTCCGCATCTGATGTAAGTATTGAATGTCCCAGAGATTGCGAGGATACCAACTAAAAGAAGTAGAATTCCCCAGATGAAAGATCTAAGCTGCCATAATGCGCAAAGTACAAGAATAACTCCTATGATCATAGTGATTTTTTCTTCTAGACTTGAGTTATTCCACCAGTGCATAAATCCTCCAGCCATTTTCTTAGTTCACTCACCAGCTGCTCAAAGTTTTTCTGAGATGGTATGAGTTGCTTGATCAAATTTTTCACCTGCAGTTTGTTCTTTTTTTGTCATTGTTTCTTATTTAGAAAGATAAAATACACTCTCTTTTATAGTTTTTACCTTAATATGCAAGAGATTTTTGATATTTTCACTGAAAAAACAGAGAAAATTTAGATTTTTAAAAAAAATAATATTCGAAATAAAAAAAGATCTCCTAAGAAATACATGGAGATCTTTTTCAATGAAGAAAAAAAACTACTACAAAAAACATTTAATAGAGACGCGACGCGTCAGGTCTTTTTTGAAACTCTCTAATCTCTTTTGCAATCCTTTGTGCGAGAGATCGGATCCTTTTCCAGAGTTTTTTCGAAAAGTTAATAAGTTTTCTGGTAAGAATGCCGTAGCGATTCTTGTTCTCTTTGCATCGTTGAAGACTGCAGAGTATCCAATAGCCGAATGCTTTATAGAAATACTTGTATGGGACTGCGTTTGTAG
>CAUQBS010000013.1:0-26717 GCA_963516485.1 uncultured bacterium | reverse complement strand
GTGCTAGCATTACGAGTCCCAGAACTACTCCTACAAGGAGCGATACCACCATATTACGGGCAAAGAGAATCATGGTGATAGCCATGCCTACATACAGGGAGATAAATCTATCCTGTTGTTTCTCCTTGAGGGTCTTTGGTAAAATACTCATAAAAGTAAAAGCCATCGTGGCTGAACATACTACAGATACCATGAGAAGCCCTACGGTCCTGGGATTTTCTGTAGGACCTGTGAGGCTGTAAAGGATGGGTAATGCAACCGAAGGTAACACAAAGCAAAAAATAAAATTTGCAATGAGTATTATTAAGAATTCTTTTTTCATAGGACATTTATTTTTATTTGTTTACTGAGGTAGATAATACTGTTTTTATAAAGAATGTCAAGAGTTTTAGAAGTCTGACTCTCAGAGCTTATTAGTTTCGAGTCAGGAGGTGATTATAGGCTCCCTGAGAAAACTTGCTTAGCCAGTAAATATATTTCTCTCTATCTATTCCTCCTCTAAAAAAGAAAAGCTAGAAGAGAGACTTCTAGCTTTTTACTGTTATCTCAGGATTTCTCTGGAGTTCTGCGTGCCTGCCACACGAGGAGTGACTCCGTTATGATTCCTAGAGCTACTCCTACGAGGATAGACCTCACTAAGTCCCCGATGACGAGAAATAGTGTCGCTGTGATACCCATATATAGGTACATAAAGAGGGGGCGCTTTGTCTTACTGAGGGAATCCTGCGTGAGACTTACAAAAACAGCGACCAAACATGAATAGCATGCCACTATTATTAGTGATAAAGCTATAAATGTGGGAGATCCCTCTGGACCTCTAAGGCCATAGAGGATAGGCATTGCAACTGCTGGTAGCATAAAGCACAAAACGAAGTTTACAATGACTTGTGTTAAGACTTCTTTTTTCATAAAAACTAATTTTTGTTGATTACTGGATTAAAATAATAATGTTTTTATACAAAATGTCAAGATTTTTTTGCTCCTTAAAGCTTAATTATTTATTTCTTGCTCATATAAATATATTCCCCAGCTTCCGGAGAGTCTCTACTTGACTGATAGATATATTCTCTCATTCATTCTCTTTTCTAAAATAAAAAAAGCTAGAAGACAGACTTCTAGCTTTCCTTGTTTCCTCAGGATTTCTCCGGAGGCAGTTCACAAAAACAAACAAAAATCACCACCATACTGCCTCCTAGGAAAATACCTGTTGCTATGGATTTCCATAGATTTTCTGCCTGAAAGGCTATGATATTAAGCATAAATAGATACCCCATAGCAAATAAGATTTTATGAGGAATACTCAAATGCTTTGGTAAGAGCTTTATGAATAGGACGAGAAGACCTACCATAATCATCGGTCCCACGATCAGCATCAGCCAAAACAAAGGATCTTCGATGCGAACTTCTAATCCAAGAACCACCGGAATCAAGGCCGATGGAATAAGGAAACATGCTAAAAAGCTCAATATAACCCTGCTTAAAAATTTTCTTTTCATAATTTTACTATTTTTATTTATTTACGGGATAAACAATATGCTTTTTCTATAGAATGTCAAGGGGAAAAGAAAAATCCCCTGGAAAACCAAAGGATTATATACGAGTAATTTTACTATTGGGCATACTCATATCCCTTTCCACATCACAAGTTGTGGAATACTTTATCAATGAGATTTATTCCTTATTTAGAATGATGTCTCTGATTTTTGCTAGTTCTTCAAGACATTCCTGTCTGAGTAATGCCCCAAGTTCTGAGGAGTCTTCATTATGCATATCTTCTATTTTAGCAAGAAAGGCTAGAAGATCAACATTATGGCTGACTAAGAGGTCCTTTTCCTCCTTAGTAACTTCGGATAGTTTCTCTTCTGCTGTTTTACTATTATATATAAAAGCAAACAGTTTATGAAGGATATTTAGTTTTATTTCTAAGATATCCGTGTCTTCTCTTTGTTTCATAAAATAAAGATTTAAGTTAAGCAATGATTTTTCTTCTTTTGTCTTGTAATCACAAATGGAAGCAAAAGACGTATATGTAGATACCAAAGATCAATACTAAGGTATGTTTTTTTTAACTATAGTTGTTAACGATCTCATTGATATAGTGATCATACTTATTTATATTAAAAAGTCAAGAGAAAAGAAAATCCCTTGGGAAAACCAAAGGATTATATACGAGTAATTTTATTATTGGGCATACTCATATCCCTTTCCACATCACAAGTTGTGGAGTACTTTGTCAATGAGGTTTATTCCTTATTCCGGAAGATCTTCCTAATCTTTTCAAGCTCCTCAAAACATTCATCTTGGAGTTGTTCCCTCTTTTCTGGAGTTGGCTCCATATGCATATCTTCTACTTTAACTAAAAAAGATAGGATATCAATACCATAACTACCTAGGAAATCTCGTTCCCTCTTAGTAATTTGTATAGAGGCTTTCTCTAAGCTCTGAGAGACACGGCGTGACTTATCAAGCGTGAAAGAAAAGAGATCATGAAAGAAGTTCGGTCTCATATTCCAGATAGATGTAATTTCTCCCTGTTTCATAAAATAAAGATTTAATTAAGTTAGTGATGATTTTCCCTCTTTTGTCTTGTGATCACAAATGGAGGCAAAAGACATATATGTAGGCGCCTTAGCTCAATATGCTAAGGTAGGTTTTTTAAACATAGTTGTTAACGATCTCATTGACTTGTCTAGTATATTTATTTACGGTAGAATGTCAAGAGGAGGATTCGATAGAAATATTAACTGAGTAGGAAGAGGAAAAGGAGAGAAAAAAACCTGAAATCAGACTTCTTTCGTACTTATCTTTTCTGCTTGAAAAGTTTTAGACTATTCATATACTAAGGCTTGTTTTATCTCTAGGGAGTCGTATGCTCAATTCAGCTTTCTTATTTTGTTGAGAAAATACCTATACGCTCAATAAGGAGCTCGAAAAACGAAAAATCTGATTTCAAGAGAAATATTGAGCAGATACACTTTTTGAGTTTACCTCACAAAACTGGGATCTATGAGAGATTAAGCAATTACTTTACGCTGGAAGTCTTTTTGTGAGCAAAAAAATGGTAGTTCTCTATTGAGTTCCTAGGGATACTTATGAAAATAATTCGCTTATGGTTGATAAAATTGATAAATTTCTTGAGGATTTTCAGCAAAATATGAGCCTGTTAACGAGTGATACAATTCTGATTTTAGTCTCCTATAAGCCAGACAAGAGGACAAAAGCTTTTAAGTGGTTTAGTGAACAGCTTCAACTCAAGGAATTTGCTCCTTATAAGGAGGCTCAGTTAAAGGGATTTATTAGAGAGCAGTTGGCTGGATTTCAGATTGGGGAACCTGAGGTGGATATGCTTTTGCTCAAGGTGTGAAACGATATGTATCGCCTAGAGAATGAAATTGAAAAATTAAAAATCTGACTACAGACGAGGTGAGAGGTTCAGGTTTCTATTGATGCTATTCATCAGTATTGTTTTTGATTGGTTGAATGAGATGCATTTGAGATTTTTGATCATTTGTGGAGTGATCCTAGGCTTGCTGTCAAGAGTCTAGAGAAAATGCAGGAAGATGGTAAATCTTGGAATGAAGTTTCAGGGCTTTTGACTTGGGGACTCAAGATCTATTTGACGATTTTGGATTTGTATGGGCAGGGGATTGTTTCGGCGAAAGAGATTATCGCTCAGACAAAGTTGCATCCTTTTGTTGTTAACAAAAACCTGAAATATATTGCGCAGCTTCAGAAAAATCAGGGTTTTTTAGTCAGTTTTTTTCAACTGTTGATTGATCTTGAATATGCGATCAAGACAGGTAAAATGGCTGAGCAATATTTTTGGTTGCGTACAAAACAAGAGATATTAAAAATCTGAGCTTAATTTTAACTTTTCACTGCTAGAAGATGAGAGATTTGAAAAGGATAATTCTTCCTTTGATGGCTGGAAGTCTATTGATCGGCTGGAGTTTTGCAAATGAGAATTTTTCTGAGAGGTTATATTGTCAGCTTGGGGAGACAAGTGTGAGAGTGTATTTATTGCAGGAGGAGGGAACCTTTAAGTGTACTGAGTACCGCAGGCTGTTGGATGGTTATTTGAGGAGAGAATATTCTAGCATTATGCAGGTGATTACCAATATGAATAGGGGAGATGATGTAGAGTATCGAAGGGCTCTCTATGAGGAGAAAAAGCAGCTTTTTTTCAAACTTTTCTCTCAAATTAAGCTGATCGAAAATGCAGTTTCAGATTTTCAGTCTAATTTTTTGGTGAGAAGCCAAGAGTTTGTTAGAGATGAATTGACTAAAAAGCGTCAAGAATTTGTAAGTATGAAAGAGGATTATGAGCAGCAACTACTGCAGAGTCCGTATAGTATTTTTTTGCCAAAGAAGATCGCTCAACTCAAGGATATTGAAGGATTGATAGAGCGTTTATTGACGACAAAAGAGATAGATGTTTTCGTGTGTGATTTAGGAAGATATCTGACTTTATCTAAGCAAATAGTTTCTTAAAAGATGAAAATTGGAATCGTTAGTAGTGGTGTGGAGAGTCTTGTTCTCTTCAAGATTTTAAACAAGTACGATTGTGAATATATTGTGTACTTTGATAGTTTGATGGCTTCTTATGGAGACAAGGATTTTTGAACAAGTTTATCCGCAGTTAAGAAAGGTGTAGAGACTTTAAAAAAGCAATGAGCTGAGATGATTATCGTGCCGCCAGTGTATGAACTTGCCTTATTAAAGGAGGGAGAAGATCAGATTTTACCTCTTTTTAGAGCGTATCTTTTTGAATTTGTGTTTAAGTATTCTTTGGTTGGGAAGCTTGGAATTTTTGGAGATGGGGAGGAGCTTTCTGTAGCTCAAAAGTTGATTTCAGATTTTGCTGCTCAATATGTCTTACAGCCAGCTCAATCTGCGACAAAGAGATTTCATTTTCCATTTGTATTTTGGAGTGAAAAGCTTGGTGTCGCAAAGGGGCTTTTATCGCAACTTTCTTGGAAGTCGTATCTGACAAATACCCTCCTAAAACATCAACTTCTCCCTTTTAAAGATGCGATGATTGATACTTTGATTCCGTTAAATTATTGTATTTTTGCATCAGAAAAGACAGTTGCTAAGTTTTTAAATTTTAAAAAGATAAGATTTCATACTTTAGAGAGTTTAGATCAGATTTTTTCTTCTTTCTTAAAAGATAAAAACCTGAATACGTATTCTGTTCGCATTTTAGTTACGGATTCGGTCGCTTCACTCTTTGAGCAGAAGAGGTTGGTTCGGCTCATGCAGAGGGGAAAGGAGATTGTGTTAGAAACTGAGAGGGGTTAGACTTTGTATAAGAGAAAAATCTGAATATTAAACTCAGATTTTTTTGCTTATTGATAATTTTTGTTTTAATTTGTTCAGTTTTAAAACTAGATTAATCCTCCCTGTCTGTTCTTTTATTTTTCTTCTCTGTATTTCCTCAAAAAGAAAAAAGAGATAATTGACTTGTAAATAGATCGCTTTTTTTTATACTCAAACCGTTCAAATTTTTATATTTTATGCTATTTATATTATGGCAAATGACAAAAAACCTTTGGATAAGGTAAGAAACATTGGTATTATGGCGCATATCGATGCTGGTAAAACCACTACAACTGAGAGAATTTTGTATTATACAGGAAAGAAGCACAAGATTGGGGAAACTCATGATGGAGCTGCTGATATGGACTGGATGGAACAGGAAAAGGAGAGAGGTATTACTATTACTTCTGCTGCGACTACTTGTTTTTGGCATGATAATCAGATTAATGTGATTGATACCCCTTGACACGTAGACTTTACTGTTGAGGTAGAGAGATCTCTTAGAGTTTTGGATGGTGCTGTTGCGTTGCTTGATGGTTCTCAAGGAGCAGAGCCTCAGACTGAAACCGTTTGGAGACAAGCTGATAAGTATGGAGTACCAAGACTTATCTTTGTAAATAAGATGGATAAGATGGGTGCAGATTTCTTTATGTCGATTGAATCTGTAGCTCAGAGACTTTCAAATAAGGCAATCCCTATCCAGCTTCCTATTGGAAAGGCTGATACCTTCGAAGGAGTGATTGATTTGATTACCATGAAGGCTTATCACTTCGAGGGAGAGAAGGGAGTTGATGTAGTTGAGGGAGAAATTCCAGCTAACATGCAGGCTCAAGCAGAGGAATATAGAGAAGCTATGATTGATGCAATCTCTATGTTTGATGATGAATTGGCTGAAAAATTCCTTGGAGGAGAAGAAATTTCAAATGAATTGATCAAAAAAGCAATTAGAAAGGGAGTGGTATCAAATGAGCTTTATCCAATGCTTTGTGGAACAGCTCTTGGAAATAAGGGAGTTCAACTTGTGCTTAATGCTGTGATTGATTTCTTGCCATCTCCACTTGATAGAGGTGAGATCGTAGGTCACAATCCTGATAAGGAAGATGAAACAGTAGTTAGAAAAGCTGATCTTAATGAACCGGTTTCAGCTATTGCTTTCAAGATCATGACGGATCCTTTCGTTGGTACTTTGACTTTCGTGAGAGTATATTCTGGAGTTATCAAGTCTGGAGATACTTTGCTTAACTCAGTAACTGAGAAGAAAGAAAGAGTTGGAAGACTTTTGCTTATGCATGCAAATAAGAGAGAAGAAATTTCAGAGATTTCTGCTGGAAATATCTGTGCTTTCCTTGGTCTTAAGGAAACTCAGACAGGACATACTCTTTGTGATCCTGCAAAGCCAATTGTTCTTGAAAAAATGGAATTCCCTGATCCAGTGATCCAAATTGCTATTGAACCAAAATCAAAGGCTGATCAAGAAAAGCTTGGGCTTGCGCTTTCAAAGCTTATGCAAGAAGATCCATCTTTTAAAGCTTATTCTGATGAAGAAAGTGGACAGACTATTATTGGAGGTATGGGAGAACTTCATCTTGATGTGATCGTAGATAGACTTAGAAGAGAGCATAAAGTAGAGGTAAATACTGGTAAACCACAAGTAGCATACAGAGAAACAATTTTTGATACTGCTTCAGCAAGAGGAATCTTCAAAAAGCAGACTGGAGGTAGAGGTCAATTTGGAGATGTTGAACTTAGACTTGAGAAACTTCCTGAGGATAAAAACTATGAATTCGTATCTGAAATTAAGGGAGGTGTGATTCCTAACGAATTTATCCCTGCGATTGATAAGGGAGCAAAAGAAACTATGGCACAAGGTATCCTTGCTGGATTCCCAATTATCAATATTAAGGTAGTTCCATTCTTTGGTTCTTATCATGATGTGGATTCTTCAGAAGTAGCGTTTAAGGTGGCAACTTATAAGGCGTTTAAGGAAGCGTTTATGAAGGCTTCACCTGCGATCCTTGAACCAATCATGTCTGTAGAAATTGTAACTCCAGAAGAATATGTTGGAACTGTGATGGGAGATCTTTCATCTAGAAGAGGAATTATTCTTGGACAAACTCCAAGAGGAAATGCAACTGCTATTGCTGCAAAGGTTCCACTTTCTGAGATGTTTGGATATGCGACTGACTTGAGATCTAATACTCAAGGTAGAGCTGCCTTCTCTATGGAATTCTCAAACTATGAAAAGGTTCCTGCAATGATCGAAAAGAAGATTATTGAAGAAAGAGCTGGAAAAGTTAAGAAAATGGATGAAGAATAGAATCCAAAAAAATCTGATTTTATTCTTTGAATATAAGAAAAGGTCTCATCGTTATAATGAGGCTTTTTTTATTTTGATTTTTTTTACTAAGTCTTTCATAGACTATTTTCTTTTTACTGTTAAATAATAACGCTCTGAAGTAGAAAAAATAAAAAATAACAAAAAAGTCTGAAGCTTTCTTCAGATTTTTTTTTGTTTTTTTAGTTAAAGAACTATTGAGCTACTACTTGCTGAGATTGCATGTGAGCTGAGAATGCTTCAGCTTCTGCAATAGTTTGGTCAGCTTGTGCGCTTCCAAGAAGGAATGTAAGTGTTGCAGCGTAAACTACTACACCAAAAAAGGCGATGTCTCTGATCAACTTTTCCTTCTTTGATCTTTCTGATTCTGGTTTGTGAATCAAGTTCTTTACTGTTTTTTTCATTGTGTTTATTTTGAAAAGATATAAATGCACTAATATTATATCACTTTTTTTGAAAATGTCAAAAAAACAGACTTTTTTTTATGCTATAGGAAAAAGCTCGATTCTAACGGCTTTTTCTCTTGATTTTCTCAATAAGAAATATACACTTTCACTCAAGTACTGTTTATTTTTCATAAATACTTGAATGAACGCTATGGAGATCACTGCTGAGAATATTTTGGCTCAGCAAAATCAAAAGTTGCATGCTCAGACGCTTTTAATGATTGAAAAGCTTAGAAAACAGAGAGAGGAATATGGATATGTGCCGTATTCTGAATATGCTTTGGTAAAGCTCTTTAATGCTTTTTTTGAGATCCTCTCACCTTTAGATGAGAGCATTCAATCTTTGGGTGATTTAGAGTTTGATTTTGTTGATAAGTCTAAATTTGATGCAGATATCTGCGTGAGGATACCAAGCTTGCTTAGAAAATATAAGGGATGAGAATATGTTTCAGTAATCATTCCAAAAATCAAAAATCTGATTTCTGAATCTTTTTTATCTCAGAAGGGGATTATCTCTAAGATTGAAACTGTTGGAATTTATGTTAATATTTCGTTTTCTGATAGTTTTCTTTTTGATTCTTTGGGAGATATTTTTGTGAAAAAATCACAGTTCTGAGAGAGTGATATCCATAGGGGAGAAGATGTTGTTGTAGATTATTCCTCTCCAAATGTGGCAAAACATCTTCATGCTGGGCATATTAGATCGACAATTATCGGTCAAGTCCTTGCTAATCTTTATACTGCTACTGGATATACAACACATAGAGTAAATCATATCAATGATCGAGGAGGATTCTGATTTTTGATAGAGGGATATGACAGATGGGCTGATCTTTTGATAGCGTACGAGAATAAGAATGACTTGCTTTTCGCGATTTATACGATGTACAGGCAGGGGGAGAAATTAGCTAGATCTGAATCAGAATTTTTGTCTCTTTCAACTGAACAGCTCCAAGAGCTCAAAAAATTCTACGGAGATTTTGCAAGCTATCAGGAATTTGTCGCGCATTTTAATGATTTTATCACCGCATCAAAGGAGAGATTTTCGCTCCTCGAAAAAGGAAATCCAAAGGAAACTCTGCTTTGGCAGGATATGGTAAAGTGGAGTTTGGCTGATTTTTGAGAGTTCTATGATTTGCTAGATATTCACCATGATTATGTGCTTTGAGAGAGTTTTTATGCTGAGATGGGGCTGAACTTAGTGATGAGCCTCTATGAAAAGTGAATTGTAAAGCTCTATTCTGAGCAAGTAGCTCAGCAAGATATTGCTCAGCTTGAGAAAGCATTTGCGGATTGAGCGATCACAGACAAGATCTATGAAGCTATGATCTCTGAGATTAAGAGAGATATCGGTGCATATGTAATTGATTTTTGAAATTTTGAGAGGCTTGTTGTGCTCAAGTGAGATAAAAGCTCAATCTATGCAACTAGAGATCTTGGGGCGCTTAAGTATAGAGTTGAGAACTATGCTCCAAAGAAAGTAATTTATGAGGTTGGGCAGGAACAGGAGGATCACTTTATGAATCTTTTTAAAGCTGCAAAAAAACTCTGAATAGATGATGTGGATTTCAGATTTGTGTATCATGGTTTTTATGTAGATAGTGTCTCAAAAAAGAAACTCTCAAGTAGAGATGGTGCATCAAATGTGAAAAAACTGATTACGGAGGCAATCGCTTATTTTGAGAAAAAATATGAAGATAGTCAGTTTTCTCCTGATGAAATTAAATCTATTGCTCGTAAGCTTGCTATAGGATCTATTATCCTCAATGATATTAAGCAAGATAAGAAAAATCCAGTTGCGATCAGTAGTGATATTCAGGAAGCATGTAGAACTTTTGAGGAATCAGGAGGAGCTTATATTCTTTATTCGATCGCTAGGGCAAAGAGTATCCTTGCTAAAGTCCCAGATTGAGAAATGCCAACTTTTGAACAGGGGCATGCTGAATCTTTGACGAACCTTGAGAAAGATTTGATTTTGTGAATGGATAGATATCCAATGATCATTCTTCAGGCAGAAGAAACTGACAATCCAGCTTTGCTCGTTGAATGGGCACTGATGATGTGTAGATTCTATAATAGCTATTATAGTGTGCAGAGAGTGATTACTGAGGAGTGAATTCAGAAAAAAGCTTACTTTATTACCAAGGCATTTGCTCAAGTCTTGGAAAATGCTATGAATCTCTGCCATATCAAGACTCCAGAGAGAGTATAATCAGTATTTTAATGCGAGATTAGGGAATTTTATTTTTTAGGTTATCATGTTAAAAGGAAGAAAAATCTGGATTCTGATTTTTGGTTTGTTTTTGCTTGATCAATTGACAAAGATGTTCTTTTATGATCATAAAATTGGGCAAGAACTTTGGGTTTTAGAGCCAGTTTTTAATACAGGAATCTCTCGAGGCTTAAAGCTTAATGTTTGGATTATTTTGATCGTGAGTGCTTTGGGACTTGGATTATTTGTGTATCTCTGGAGAAAAAAATATATCTCTTCACTTGTTTTTGTCCTTATGCTTGCTTGAACGGTTTGAAATCTAAGTGATAGAGTGATATTATGAGGTGTTAGAGATTTTGTTTCTCTTGGAAGTTTTCCGGTTTTTAATGTGGCTGATTGTTTTTTGACTGTTGCTGTGATAATTTTGCTACGAAATGAGTTTTTCCCTTGCAATTGAAACAAAAAACCTTATCTTCAAGGTAAGTAGATTACTTTTTTATTCATTACTACTACTATTATGCAATACACAGGATTTGTAAAATTTATCGGTCCTAGAGAGACTATCGGAGAAGGTGTTGAAAAACAGACTGTTGTTCTAGAAGAAAACACTGATAGAGAATTCAAGGGTTCTATCGCTGTAGATTTCTTCAGAGACAAGATCAACCTTCTTTCAGATGTAAATACTGGAGATTTGATTACTGTTCATTTGAATGCTAGAGCAAATGAATCTAGAAATCAACCAGGAAGATACTTCAATAGTATTACTTGCCGAAGAGTTGAAAAGTCAAATGGAGCTGCTAATTCTTCATCTGATGATCTTCCTTTCTAAGTTTTTAGAAAGAAAAAGAGAAATCTGACCTTTGTGTCAGATTTTTTTGTTTTTGATGATGAGTTGGTAATAATATTCTACTTTAGCTTGCATTTTACTGATAAATAAGCATATATTAGCGAGTATAAAAATCTAAAAATAAAAAATGCATGAAACATGAAAGAGCTCTTATCTATTCTAGAAATTTTCACAGTTGCAGGATTTGCGTCTTGTGAACAACAACGTGTTACTGATACTGGGCAGGTATCAGAATCTCAAACAGCAAAAGTATTGAGTGTTGCTCATGCTCCTCAGGGAAAGAGCTTCTACTCTGATCGAATTTTTTTAGATTCATTCAGATCTAGTAAGTTGATGAGAATATCTCAAGACTATCAAACACTTCAGAAATTGAAAGATTTTTCATCTTGTGATGAAGAGCGTCCTTTCCTTTTTTCTGATGAGGAGCTTCATGAAATTGTAGCTCAGACTCAACGAGAGATTACGATTGATTAGATCGTCCTTGTTTAGAGATTTAGAACAGAGAAGTGTGAATTTTAATGAAGGAGAATATGATAAATCTGTGCTCTAAAAACTTTTCTTACTAACCCAGGAATGGAACTCTACCTTTGTTTATCTAAGGTAGAGTTTTTCTAAAATTAGAAAAAAGAAGAAATCTGGTTTTTCTCTCTATTGTAAATGGCTTGCAATGCTCAGGAGAATTTGTATCTTTTTGAAGAGATTATATTCCTTTCTGATTTCTTTGTTTTTATTTATTATTTCTTGTAAACCATGTACAAAAAGCTTATGTTTTTAGTTGCTCTTCTTCAAGTCTTTCTCCTCGGTGCTTGCAGCTTTGATGCTTCTAGAGATACAGGAAAGTTAGAGTCTGTTTCAGGAGTTCCTCAAACTAAACAGCAAGAGCGAGAGGCTTTTCAAAAAACCGGTACGCTCGTTTGGAAGGAAAATGTTGAGGACAAGCCTTTCTACTCGCAGGCAAACAACTCCAGCTATCAAAGCAAAGCTGATCAGTTCGCGCTTTTTAGTGGGCAGGTAATGTATTTCCACTTTTACCCAAAGAAAATTACTGAAAATGCTCAGTTTTCTTTTAATATCTACACAGGAACACTTCAAATAGAGGTTGAAAACTTAGATAATCCTGATCTTAATACTGGCTTAACTCTCTTAGCGAGTTCTGAACTACAAAAGTTTGACTTCGCGAGTATTAATGCACTTGGGGAGGGAAATGATATTCAGACAGTTAAGATTTCCTCAGAGGCTCCAGTCAGTATTTTTGATTATGAGGTTCAGATTAGGGAGTAATTTTCCATATTGATGGTGACCAGTATTTCTACATAGCTAAGACCTTAGATAATGAGCCACTTTCACTTTCTGATGGTGATGGAGTTTCTGATTTCTTTATTGATATTGAAGAGTAAATCAAAAAAAGAGAAGAAATCAGACTTCTCTTTTTTCCCTCTTCCTCTTTTGAAAATGTCGGATAATCTTGAAAAAACTCTACTAAAGATTACTTTTAGTGGAGTTATTTTATTAACTGTTTTGGACTTTGATGAAAAAGAAAATGTTGATATTTTGAATTATTGTGTTTTTCCTTATTTGACTTGGAATATTTTTGTCTCACTTTGTTTCAATTCGTTCTGGGACTTGTGGTTTTGTCCGTATTTGAAATACTGTTTATTTCTCCTATTCTTGGAGTTTATGAGAAAAGATTCATACGGAATCTCCAGAATATTTTAAATTTCTTTATTATGATGATGTGCGAACTGTTGCCATGTGAACGCTTTGTTTTTATGTAGATAAGGAAAATCTCTATTGGGATGCTGAGGCTGTTTATTCTGGATTTGATTATGATACTTTTAAAGTGTTAACAGGAGAAGTTTTTTATGTAGATGAGAATGGAGTGACTGGTAGTAGTTACTCTTCAACCTGTGAATGATGAGGATGATGCTTTGAAGATAAGGATGCAGTATATTATAGTGAACGAGGATCGCCAGAGGGAAATAGTCATTGATTTATCAGAAATACCGATAAGATATTCCCTGATGTCTGAAACTACGACCATATCAGAGACAAAGTCAATCACTACTAAAAAAAGAGAAGAAATTAGACTTCTCTTTTCTTATTCTTAAACAAAAACTTATCTCTCTTTCTATTGTGGAGAAAACATATATCCTATTATCTTGAGTACTTTTAGCCTAAAAATGTGAAGACTCACTAAACATCCCGTAATACATACCAACCAAATGAGTCCGTAAAAAAAAGTTTTGAGGCAGAATTGCTTCCTTATTTTTGCAATAATTTGCCGTACGATAAATACTATTGTGAAAATTCCTATTCAAAAGAGCATTGAGTAGTAGAATTCATATCACAATGTCATAAAGGCTGCTGCCACATAATCAAGTGAAAGATTTTGATCTTTTTCACCTAGAAATTCATATGTCTCTCGATAAGCAAAGATTCTTATCACACTATTTAAAATAAGTAATATACTGTAGCCTAGACTTCCCCAAAAGAAAATGGTAAACATTCTAGAAGAAAAAACTGATTTTTGTGTTTGAGGCATATTTTTATCATAAATAAACTAAAATCTTATCTCTTTAACCGCTTCTTTATCTTAGTCAGGAGTTTGAATGAATAATAGAGGAGTGGGTTGAGTACAAGATCATAGTTCCCGTAAAATTCTCGCTTCATTCCTCAGAGGCTTTCTTTGAACTTGCTGACTCAGGCGAGTGGATGCTCAGGAAATCCTGTTGGTGCACCGCCCATCAAATCGCAATATTCAAATCCGTGGTCTCTTGCCCATTCAAACATTCCATATTTGAGGTAGTGATGTCCTCCGAGATTCGTATATTTTCTATCGGTAAAACCATAGAGATATACGATCGTATCATCATGAAAGAGGCAAATATTCCCAGCAATACTTTCTCCATTGAGCTCAGAGATAAACATATTTCCGCACTTATTTTCAATAATAACCTTTAACAGGGTATCAAATTGTTTTTTGCTCACGGTATGAAACCCTTTTCCATCTGCAGTAGCTTGCCATTTTTTGAAAAAAGTTTCGTAATCCTCAGGTGTTCAAAGTCTGACTTTTGTCCCTTTTTTTATTGCTTTTCTGATTCTGGTAGCACAACCACTATTCATCTCGTTTAGTAGTTCATCATCAGTCTTATCAAGCTTAATCATAATGGTGGACTGGGGCATATTTTCTTTGAAAGAGAGCTTGAGAGGTGTTTCTTCTTGGACAGTGCTTCTTGTATGAAGTCTCATTTGCTTTACCTTTCAGACGATATTTTCTTCCCTCGCTCGAGCATTATCAAAACTGGTTATTTCATTGATAATCCCAAACTGGAAAAAAATATTTGTTCGGGATTTTGAAAAGTATTTTTTGACTTTTTTGAGTTCTTGCCTGACTTCTTCCCAGTTGTCTGAAAATTCAATTCCCATAATTTGAAACTCTCTAAAAGTCAGAAATCAGATTTTTTTTTGTTTTATCAGGTAGAAGTATTCCTTTCCAAAGAGTGTGATAAATCCATGTGGTTTTTTATAAATTTCTATTTGGAGTCTTTGCCATACCTTTGATTGATAGAGTCCATACATTGTTGTACAGATAGGAACTAAAAATCTGCTTAGGCTTTAGCATACATATCTTGACTTCTAAATCAAATAGAAAAAGAGTTTTTAAACAGTTTTTTTGTATTTCAAATTGAATATTCTTTGCGAAACTGTAAGATAGAAAGTGCTTTTATATTTAATGCTTGATGATGTCGGAAACCGCACTTGTTATTATTAATATGCAGTCTGTTCGAGCGAGCAAGGAGACTGACTACTATCTGGGAAATATGCATGTGATGCTTGAAAAGATGAACTACTTGATTGCCTACGCTAGAGAGATGGGCTATAAGATTATCTTTGTGAAGCATTTAGAGGCATCAGGAGCTTTCTCTGAAAGGAGTCCATTGTCAGAATTTTTTCCTGATTTAGATATTCAGGAGCAAGATACTATTATTGAAAAGAAAAAAATTAGCGCCTATTATCAGACTCAGATGGAGTCAGAGTTGAGCTGAATAAAAAATCTGGTTATTTGTTGAGCGTTAACTAACCTTTGTGTGAGAATGTTTGTAGAAGAGAGTTATGATAGAGGTTTTAGGATTGCAATATTGGAGGATCTCACAGCTTGTTTTAGCAGTGAGTTGCAGGAAATGACGCTAGAAGATCTTTATACTACTAGGTCTGGACTTAATATTTTGACTTTAGAGAAATTTGTGGAGTAGCATTTATTTTTTGATAACTAAGAATTATGGAAGGAGCAAGACTTGTGAGTGAATTGATTGAGCAGTATCATCCAAAAACTATTTTGGATCTTGGAGCTGGTAAGGGGTATTTTAGTATTTTAGCAGCGAGCTATGGAGCTCAGGTTGATGCAGTAGAAGATACGTCAGTTAGAAATCTTTATCCTGATTATCTAAAAGTGCATCCAAGTGTGACTTTTTATGAAAGTAAAATCAGTGAGTTCAAGATTACAAAAAACTATGACTTCATCATAGCGAAGCATATTGTGATGTACATGGATAAGGAATATGTGTTAGGAGCTTTTATCTCCTCAATTTATGATCATTTGAATAGAGGAGGGCTCGTTTTCCTAACTTATCATCATAGTGATTCAGAATTGATGAATGAGAAAGATTGAGTTGTGAAGTATACGCTTGAGGATTTTAAATATTTGGGAAAAAACTTTACTGTAAAGGATTTTTGAGATTATGCTAATCCTGCTTCTGGTATCAATAAAGAATACAAAATCTGATATGTGATACTCCAGAAAAACTAATTTTATCTAACAAAAAAGATATGCTTATTGATACTCTCTCAGAACATGATGCCGCTAAAAAGCAATATCTTCGTGAGCTCCGAGAAAAAATAATCTTGGCGATAGCTGGGCAATTTGATCATAAGAAAATGCTGACTTTTCTCTGAAATATTGGGATTACGGATATTGATGAAGCAAAAAAGGAAGTTGTAATCTGAGTGCCTAATGACTTTATTCTGATTCAGATTAAAAAGCTATTTAATAAGGCGCTTAAGGAAGCTATTCAGAGTGTGTATAATCCTCAATTTTCCCTTAGATATGCGGTGTATACTCCATTTTCTAGTGGGAAACATGAGTTGCTTTTGGACCTCAAAAAATTTCTAAATATTGCAGATGAGCAAAAAGTCCCTCAGGAGCAGAGCTTTGCTTTAGAAAAGACAGTAAAAGCTGAATTAAGTCAGTATTTTTGAATTTTATTTGATCCAACCTATACATTTGATACTTTTGTAGCTGGAGCAAACAATCAATTTGCTTTTTCTGCTGCAAAAGCTGTTGCAGAAAATCCAGGTATTGTCTATAATCCTCTTTTTTTGTATGGAAATGTGGGGCTTGGAAAGACGCACCTTATGCAGGCGGTTGGAAATGAGATTATGCAGAAAAATCCTGATAAAGTAGTGATTTATTTACCGAGTTCAAATCTGATTCAGGAAATCGTAAATGCGCTCAGAAATAATACTATTCCTAAATTGCTAAAAAAGTTTGAGAATGTGGATGTTTTGCTTGTTGATGATATTCAATTTTTGGCGTGAAAAGATAGAACTCAAGAAGTATTCCACAATCTCTTTAACGATTTTAATATGAAGAAAAAGCAGATTATTATTTCTTCTGATCGTCCTCCAAAGGAATTGACTCTTTTGGAAGAGAGGATTACTTCAAGGTTTCAAAAGGGATTGGTGGCTGATATTCAGGCTCCGGACTTTGAAACAAGGATTGCAATCTTGGAGGAAAAATTACAGAGAAAGGGGCTTCAGATTGATTTTGAATATCTTTCACTGATGGCGCAATATATCAAGAGTAATGTTAGGGAACTTGAGGGAGCTTTGAATATTTTGATTACTAGACAACAGCTTTCTGGTCTCGAGATTTCTGAGGATGATGTGTATAATTGTCTTAAGACACTTGGTTACTATTCAGATGAGAGGCATAAGACCATGGAAAATGTCCTTCAACAGAATAAGAAAAGCACAAAAAATTTTGAGACGTTAGTTGAAATGGTCGCACAGTATTATTCACTTTCTATCGAGGATTTGAAATCAGATAGTAGAAAAAAGGAGATTAGTACAGCACGTCAGCTTTTGATGCTTTTGGCGAAGAAATATTTTTGATGGACACTCGAAAAAATAGGTGAATATTTCTGAGGGAAGAACCATGCTACAGCGATTTATGCGATCAATAATATGGAAAAAAAGCTGAAATCAGATACAGAACTCCAGCATGATTATAGAGTGTTTACTGATTGGATTGAATAAATTATCTGGCGAATGTTAATAGAGAAAAAACCTACTGATACAGTAGGTTTTCTTTTTGCTGTCAAAGCTATGCTTTAGATCGTTATACTCTATAAAAGAATTTTATTGGTTCTAAATTTTTATAGCTTTCAACTTTCGCCCTAATCTTTGCAATTTCAAATTCTCGTTGTTTCCTTTCTTCCTCAGTTTCGGGGATATTAAGGAGGTCATTGCCTCTTGCCGTTCTCCTTGGTAAAGGATACTTCTGAACTGCTTGATTCGTGAAGATCTCGCTTCGCAATCTTGGACGCATGGTTTTTTCTGCAGCTAGAACTTCCTTGGGATCGAGAAGAATCTCTCTTTTGAAATCTTTTGCATAGTTTTCAAGCGTCCCATTGTTAATCAGATTTCTTACCCTTCTATCTGTAATGTTAAGCTCTTGAGCAGCCTCTTTAGGAGTTAGAAAAGCTTCTGGTAATTCCTTAAGCCCAAGAGCTTCCTGTAATTTCTGTTCACTAATAACAGCATAGAAATTGCAGAAATTAAGGTTTAATGAAGTATTCCTTGCTTCTTCAAGATTAAGAAGAGCTTTCATAACATTGGTCCTAATACTTTTCTCAATACGGAAGAGTCGTGCAACATCTGAAATACTCAGGTGTTTTGAATGTTTTTGATTTTTTACAGTGTTTGACATATTTCCCATTTTTTTAATGATTTTATTTACAGTTAATATCTATAATTATTTTATAGGAAAAGTCAAGATAAAAAAGCAGAGAAGGCATAAAATCTGAAAATCTTCATAGATTTAAATGACAAAGTTAAAAAAATCCTTGAAACCTCGCCGCATTTCCCTATTATGAGACAAATCGGCTTTATATTTGATGAGATAATGGCAAAAAGAATTCTTACTGGACTTAAACCAACAGGGCAGCAGCTTCACTTGGGAAATTATTTTTGAGCGGTAAGGCCGTTCATTGAACTGCAAAAAACAGAACAAGATTCAGAATTTTTTCTTTTTTTGGCGAATATGCATGGTTTTACGCAAACCCATAATCCTGATGAACTGAGGGCAAATACCATGACTATTGCAAAGCTCTATATGGCTTGTGGAGTAGACTTGCAGCGTACATTGATCTATAATCCAGCTTTGATCCCTGCACATGCACAGCTCAGTTGGGTGCTTACTTGTTTGACGATTATGGGGACGATGGAGAGAATGCACAGTTACAAGGATGCTCTAGCAAAAGGAAAGGCTGGAGAAATCTGAGTTTGAACCTTTTGTTATCCAATACTTATGGCGGCGGATATTCTCCTCTATGATGCGGATATTATTCCTGTTGGGAAGGATCAGAAACAACATGTTGAATATGCGAGAGATATTGCGCAAAAGTTTAATGCTGCATATGGAGAAACTTTTAAGCTCCCAGAACCATTTATTCAGCCACAAGTTGCGACTATTATTGGTATTGACTGAAGAAAAATGTCAAAATCCTATAATAACTATATTGGGCTCTTGGATAACGCAGATGTTTTGCTCAAGAAAGTCAAGCAGATCCCGACTGATACTAAGACTGTTGAGGAGCCGAAAAATCCTGATGAATGTAATGTCTATCAAATTGTGAAGCATTTGATCGATGCTGAGGAAGATCAGATTTTGAGAGAAAAGTATTTGGCTGGTGGGCTTTCGTATAAGTATGCAAAAGAATATTTATATGAAAAACTTTCGGCATTCCTTTTGCCATTACAGGAGAGATTTGCTGAGATTTCAGATGATGAGGTAAGGGAACTTCTTCAAGAGCATAGTGAAAAGGTGAACGCTATTGCGACTAGAAAAATTGAGGAGATTTATCAAAAAATCTGATTCTATCTCTAGATGAAAACTGGGAAAAACTCAGTTTTTCTTTTTTTATCTTTCTATTATATAAAATATATCTTGAAAAATAAGTCAATATCTTTATAGTATATTCTCTGATTTATGTTTTATTTTGTTTGTCGGTAGTAATGAGGGAGAAGTATATAAAAGGCTATGCTTTTGATATTGATGATAATTTGTTGCATACGGATTTGAAGGTTTTTGTTGAGAGGGAGGTTATCAAGCAGACTGAAAAAGGAACTGAAACTGTTTGGGTAGAGGAGGAAATCCCAGATAAGGAGCTGAAAGCAACGATCCAAAAACCTGGGTATAGACTCCCGAATAATGAGCGAGAACAGGCTTTCCGTTGATTAAGAGCCCCTGGGGCGATGAAGGAGGATTTGCTTAATGCTTTGAATGCTGAGAAAATAGGACCGAGCTGGAAAAATTTTAAAAAAGCGAATATTAATGCTAGACCGCTTTGACTGATTACTGCACGTGGAAATCAGGTTTATGATCTTATTGAATCACATCAGGCTTTGCTTTATGAGGGACTGACTGCTGAAGAACATGATCAATTTAAGGAAAATATGAATAAGCATGTAGGAACAAAGACAAAAAACCTGGATAAGTTGATTGCAAAATACTTGGAGATGTCCTACTATGCCCCATGTTCCAATCCTGAGTTTGCTGAAAAGAGTAATATTCCTCATACTTTGTCTGTTTCAGCTAGAAAGGTCTTAGCTTTTGATAATTTTGTAGCTTCACTACCTGAGCATCCTATATATAGGAAGTATATTGTTTCTCAGATGGGATTTAGTGATGATTCTTTAGAGAATATCTATGCGATGCAGGAGGCAATGCAGACAAACTTTGTGCAGAAGTATCCTGATATTATGTTTAGTATTTATGATACCAATAATCCTTTGGTAGTTAAGAGAACGAGTTATGTAAATCCGAATTCTAAACTTCACTCTGATATTTAGAAGGAAGGGGAAATCTGAATGTAAATTCAGCAATAAACGAATAAAATATGCTGAAAAGTATAGAGCTGTACATCTATTAAACATTCAAGAAGTTGGTGCTGATGAAATAAGGGCATTGAAAGGTTATGAGTTATTATTCTTGCCAGCTAGAATGTGATCAGAAGATTATGCTTTTGCATTAATGCAAGACGGTAAGTTAAGATTTTATCGCACAGATTGATATGATCATGATTGATTTTGAGCAATCAAAGATACTTTCCCATTATTTGATCATTTACGCGAAATAACAGCAGAGCCTGAAAAAGATGAGCACAATTATGAACGAAAATGAGTTTATATTTGATATTGAGGATGGGTATTAGTACGTGCAAAAATATTTGACGATTTTTATAGGTTTGTTGAATCTAAGCGTAAGGAATTCTGATTTGATGCTGTTTCTTGGACTCGATATCATTCTCGAGATGTGCTAGCCAAAATGTATTATGATGCTTTAGAAGCTAGATAAATCATATATTTTTATTTTGGATAATTTGTTGTAGTATTAGATTTATCCTTGAATATAATCATGATAGAAACTAAGCCACCATATGAGGTGTTTGTTAGTGAAGAGTGCGATACTGATGTCTGTGAGGAAATCCGAGTTTTCCCAGATTATATTCAGTATAATACTCGATGCTGACCGTGTTGGATAGATTACTCTAAACTTGAATATAAGCTAGAATCGGGAAAATTATTAGTAAAAGCTTTTGAATATGCTTATGTAGATTTTGATCATCAGTATGAAGAAACTGATAAATTTTATTTACTAAGAGATTGAAAGCTAAATTCCAATGAATTTAATAGATATGCTAATTGGTATATCAAAGAAAGTCAAAAAGAGTTCCTTAAAAAAAAGAAGGAAAAATCTGATCTGAAATATACGCAAAAAGATAGACAAGAAGATATTGACTGTGTATCTAGTGTCCTAGATGATGCAAAGAAGTATTCAGAATGGCATGAATTCAAATATATAAAGTGACCTGATAGATATTCCACTAAAGCAAAAGAATGGATTGTAACTAAAATTAAGAATAAGGACTGGGATATTGGCTAACTTTCATTTTTAATCTCATTCCTTTTCCGTTTAATCTCAAAGAGGTTTCTCTTTTGCCTCAGGAATAAGTCAGCTTTTTTAGATTATTTTAAGTATAGTATTAAAGTTAAAATTCAAATCCACCACATAAAATAAATTGCTCTAGAAAATTTGAAGCTTTAATATTTATTTTAAGGGTTGATAGGTTAGTTCATTCTTTTTGTTCAAAGAAGTGTTTAACCTTTTCTTTATTGATTCCTTGTTTTAATTGTTCAAATTTTGAATAAGGAGTTACCGTATCGGATCAAGCACTAGAGATGATGAGTTCTTTTAAGAGCTTTTCATCTACTCAAAAGATCTCTACTAATTTAGCGATATTTTTGTCTTCCTTTTCTTTTTTGTACTCGGTGATAAAATCTCTAAAGCTTTTTGATTCTCATTCGTCAATGAGGAGCTTTCATGACTGAATATCGGTGATGATAATAGAAGCATACTTTTGGTCTTCCTGATCGAGATTGGCAAAGGTTTTGTGGAGGTTTTCAAGGAGTGTCCCTGTTGCCTCTCATCTGGACAATGCTACACAATATTTTTCAAAGTGATGGTTCATATAGTCATCATCGATCTTTTGAGTATCAATACTTATGATTGAGGGATCAAGATCTAGTTCTATTTCTCACTCAGTAGGCTGGGTATCAGTATCTCAAGGAATTTTATTAATTTCTTTGTATCTCAAAACTAATGCTTGATATCTTTCTTGGTTGAAAATACCAGAGGGTTCTCAGTATTCTTTCCAGGTAAATCACTGGATTTTGGCTCAGTCTAATATTTTATTAAACTTTCTAAATAGATTTTCAAATTTCTTTTGAGCTGATTTGTCTGCTGGGAGTCTATCAAAGTTTCCCACTCCATTGTCTATGAAGAGATCGTGAATTTCTTTATTGAGTGATTTGAGTGCTTTTACATTTTCCTCGATCTTATCTACAAACATACAAAAAGCCTTGTCTCCTGCGTACATTTTAACAGCCCTTTCTATCTGTTGTTTCATGGTATGTGGTTTTCTATAGTATTTTATCACCCCAAAAGGTTTATCATTCTCAGCGATTCTATTGGTTCTCGAGAAGGCTTGAATGACCAAGGCTCCTTGAATGACTTTATCTAGATAGAGGGTATTGATTCGTTTGGAGTCAAATCCTGTTAGCATCTGATCAACGACAATCAGAATATCGATTTTCTCTTCTTCTTTGATATGTTTAAACTGTTTTTTGCGGGCAAATCTTATTCAGATATTGTCTTTAAAATCTTTTGCTGTGGAGAGCGAATAGTTGGTTCCGTATCTTTGGTTATAATCAGTATAAATCTCGACTAATCCGTCTTCTTTGATGTGAAATCAATCATTATTATCGATATTTGCGTCAAATAATGCTGTAATTTTTAAAGAGTGAGAAAAATCTGAACTCTTGAACAGTTGGTAATATCTAATCGCGTCAGGAATAGAACTGGTCGCAAAGATCGCAGAATACTTTCATTTTACACTGAGTGTATCTCGTCAGTCCAAGATATCCTTGATGACTTCTTTTTTGAACTGATCTCCGTAGATATTCATGTTTGAGGTGATACGTTCTTCTATCTGGATCATATTTTCTTGCATGATTTTATTATAGGTGTTTTGCTGCTTTTCATCCATGGTATCAACTCCCTTGGCTCCTGCGATATAAAGAGCGATTTCTTTTTTGAGTTTAGTATCACTATAGGCAAGACACTGATACGGATCAAATCCTAATACATTCCCATCTCTAATCCCATCTGCAATCGAGTATCTATGCAACTCGTCTCCAAAGATTGAACTGGTAAAGTCTCAGTTTTTTGCATCTTCATCAAAGATTGGCGTCCCAGTAAAACCAAAAAACATCGCATCAGGAAAGGTTTCCTTGATCGTTGCCATCATAGTACCAAAGGTATTTCTATGACATTCGTCGATGATAAAAACAATTCTTTTGGATCTGATTTTGTCTAATACTTTTGGGAGTTTGATGTTTTCCTCTGAGATGTTGCTCATCTTTTGGATAGAAGTCACGATGAGGACTTTATCTTTATCATCACTTTTTAGTTTACTGATGAGCATTTCAGTATTTTCAGTTTCTTGGACGTCTTGCGGATTGTCGGCAAATCCTCTGTATTCTCTCAAGGTTTGTGTTCAGAGTTCAATTCTATCCAATAAGAACACGACTTTGTCGGCATCATTTGATGCAGCAATGAGTTGCGCAGTCTTGAACGAGGTCATCGTCTTTCACGAACCAGTCGTATGCCGGATAAATCCTCCTTTTTGTCTCTCATCGTGATGTTTGGCTTTGGAAACCTTATTTGCTATCGCATTGGCAGCGTAATACTGATAACTCCTCAAAACCTTGAGTTTGCTGTCCCCATTGTCGGCGATGGTATAAAATCAAATGAGCATATGTGCCATAGGAATAGAGAGGAGTTTTTCGATGACTTCAGTCCATTCATTTATTGGATTATTGTTGAAATCAGCCCAGTGAAAGAAAAATTTTCTATCAAATTCCTCTCGATTTCATGGATTGGCAAAATAGAGCGTCTCTTCTGGCGTCATTGCTACAAAGATCTGTACCAAAGAGAAGATTCCTGTAAACATTCCTTCTTTGTGATATTTCTGGATTTGGGTAGAGGCTTGATATACGGGGGTACAGCTTTTTTTGAGTTCGATATGGATGACTGGCATTCCATTGATCAAAAGAAGAAGATCTCACCTCCTATCAGGCAGAATTTTATTTTTCTTTTCAAATTTTGGCTGTTCGACGATCTGATAAATGCTGGATCCAGCGGCGATTTCCTTTCTATTATAGATGTGAAGTCTGATTTCTTTCCCACAATTGAGCGTGTCGTCAGGGTTGTCCCTAGTAATCGCAATAGACACCGCATTGATAAAATTACTATTGAGGTCTAAGACAGATTTATTTTTCAATTGGTTCAAAATCTGATCCATCTCGGAGTCAGTCAAGGGACATCAATTGAGTTTTTGTCTGGTATTGTTGTTGGCAAAGAGGATATTCTTCCAGTTTTGGATGAGATCTTTTTCGGTTGGATTTTTGATGACTTCTGGAGATCGTCCGTGTTTTTGGAGGACTTCAACGACATCTGCCTCAAATGCGAGTTCGCTATTGTAAATTTTGGACATAGAAGTAAGACTATTAGATAAACATTTTTTCTAGAAGGGATTGTTTTAGGTTTTTGAGTTTTTCGAGTTTCTGGGTTTGCTGGGTGATTTGTGCGTCGAGCTTCTCGAAGAAGGCTCAGATTTTTTCTTGTTCTGGAAGTGAGGGGAAAAGAACATTAATTTTTCAGATTTCTGCTTTATTAATTTTTTGAGGTATTGCAGTTAATAAGGTTCTTTCTTTTAATCATTTTTTAAATGAAAAAGAATTCATTTCATAGTTTAAATAGTTGTTATTAATGTTTAATGGTTTTATTAATGCTAAACTAACATAAAAAGCAACTTTTTTATTTTCTTTGTAGATGTTAGTTGTTCATACATCACCAATACGCGTCATTAAAATATCTCACATTTGAGGGTATATTTTATAGTTTTTTTCAAAATCTTGGATACTAATAAATTTATTTGATTTTAGTGTTTTTATATTTTCAACGGAAAGGAACATAATTCAAGATGTTTGATAATTAGGAGTCTGATGAGTTCAATCGAATATTCAAGCAATCTCTCCCAATTTCCTCTCTTCCCAATCTCCTTCAAATCCCTTAAATCTCAGCTCAGGGAGCGCGGATCAGTCTTTGGGAAAGAGTTTTTGGAGGAAGGATTGCTTCATATTTTTGAGTTTTTCGAGTTTCTGTTGGTTTTTTGTGATCTGCGAGTCTAACTGCTCGAAAAGAGATCAGATTTTTTCTTGTTCTGGAAGTGAGGGGAGTGAGATTTGTAATGAATTTAAATGTTGAGTATTAATTGTTGGTACAGATGTTGAACTTCTTAGATTCATGATATTTTTTTCAGAATTTTTTAATGAAAAAAATAAAAAATTAGTATTAAAAATTTCATTATTTGAGATTACAGAAAAGCATTTATCATTTAAATAAAATGGTGATTTAATTAACTGTACAAATCAAGCGGTTCAGGCTCTTGCAATTGTTATTGTGTTTGGCTTTCTATTATATTCAAAGTAATATCACATAATATCTTTTCAGCCACTAATAACTGGATATTTATAATTATCAGATGTTTCTTTATCTGTCACACAAGTTCATGTGGATATTTTTGAATTGTTTCATAGATTTTTTATATCCCAATCTCCTTCAAATCCCTTAAATCTTATCTTTGGCGTCTTCATTAGTCGTTCAATAAGGATTTAAAAGCTTCCAATCCCTTCAGATCAAAATCATCTCCAGTCAGTTCATCGATCATCTCGGAGAGGGCTTTCCCACTTTCTTGGATCTGGGTTTCTAGATCTGAAAGGGTAATGGCGTATTTTTCGGATAGTTTTTGGAGTCCTTTGGCAAAGTCCTTGAGTGCTGTGTCAAAGAGTTCATGCACCTGATCCATGATCGGATCGATCCACTGATGCTCCAAGAGTTCAGTGATTTCTGAGTCTGAGAGCTGCTCGATGGTATGCATGATCTTGGTCAAGAGCTGTGCTTCGAGCTCTTTGATGGATTTATTGAGAGATTTTTCTTGCTCGATGAGGGCATTTACTTTCAAAACGATGAATTCAGGACTCTCCTGGGCAAAATTCAGATTTTTGTTTTCTTTTTTGATTTCTTTGGCTTTTGCGGCGATTTCTTTATTGACAAAAGATTCTTCTGAGATGGCGTCTCACAAGGCTTCTTGCTGATCTTCTGTCAGATTAGAGAAGAGTTCTTCATACTGAGCGGTGATAGCGGTCAAGGCTTCTTTTTGCTCTTCGATGTTTGCAGTTTCCTCCTGGAGTTTGTATTTTTTTATCACTTCAAAATCAAAGATACGTCCTCTGTATCCATCGGCTACTTCGATGAGCTCTTTGGATTTTTCGTCCTTTTTTCGCATGAGGTTTTCATCGACTTTTTTGCAGGCATCAAGCCCTTCTGCTTTGAGGATTTCGAGATTTCCGGAGATGTTGGTCCAGTTGTCTGAGAGGATTTGGTAGGCATCATAGTTGTCTACGAGCTTAATCGTATCCAAAAGGTTAAAAAGCTGATCTCAGATCTTGGATTCCATCGCATTGATGTCGATTTTTTGATATGAGTCGATGAGCTCAATTTTCAAGATTTGCCTAAAAGGAGCAAAGGTCGTTTCAAAGTTTTCTTTGTAGGCGAGGACTGCAGCGTGATCTCTGATCTCATCAGCGATATTT
>CAUQBS010000012.1:0-26720 GCA_963516485.1 uncultured bacterium | reverse complement strand
TGGTCAATTATTTATTCTTTTGAGGATATGGGCTGATGTTGTGAGCGCTCCAGGGTTTAATTGGAAGAAATACGAATGAAAAAGCTGATTAAAAAAATAGATCGTATGTTAGCGAGGTTTCTTATTATCCTTATTCGTGGCTATCAGCGGACTCTCTCTCCAGATAAAGGGATTCTCTCCTTTTACTTCAAGGGTAAGGTGTGCTCTCATGAACCTCATTGTAGTGAATATTGAGTGAGGACGTTAGCTAGATATGGTTTTCTCAATTGAATATCAAAAGTTAGTGATAGAGTTTTACATTGTCTCCCAAGTATGCAAAAGATCTATGATCCAGAATTTTACAAAGTTGTCTTTTTTTCCTCAGCTCCGATTGGAGTTCCTTTTATGCAAGAACTTATCCAAGATCCAAGATTTGAGGTCGTAGGTGTAGTTACTCAGCCTGATAAGCCAGTTGGGAGAGGACTAAAACTGCAACCAAATATAATCAAATCTCAAGCTCTTGAACTTGGAATTCCTATTGAGGATATCCAGACGCCAAACAGGATCAATCCTGAGAAGTCAATAGAATGAAAAAACTTTTTTGATCGACTCCAAGAAAAGAAACCAGATTTTTTTGTTGTTATCGCATACGGAAAACTAATTCCTCAGATTCTTCTTGATATTCCTCCCTTTGGTCCGATCAATGTTCACGGCTCACTTCTCCCAAAGTACCGCTGAGCAAGCCCAATTCAAAGCGTTTTCCTCAATCAGGAGACTAAAACATGAATTACCATCATGCATATGGATGCGGGTATGGATACCTGAGATATCGTGGATCAAGTGAGTTTTGAGTTGCCATTTGAACGAACCTGTCTTGATTGTATAGAACATATGAAAAAAATCTGACCAAAGTTTCTTAATGCTACTCTTTGGAACTATGCAAAAGACCATATTTCGCGTAAAAAACAGATAGAAAGTGAGGTTACTTCTTCTCAAAAAATTATCAAAGAGGATGGTCTGATTGATCTTTTCAATGAAAGTTTGGAAAGTGTGTCTGCCAAGTATAAAGGCTATTTTCTCTGGCCAAAGATTAGTTTTGAACTTGATGGGAAGCATGTTTTGATTGAAAAGCTTGTTCTAGACAAGGAAAGTTATCAACAATATAAAAACCTTCCGCTTATTACATCAGATTTTTCTCCTAATAAGGCGATAAAGGAGCTTTTTCTCAAGCCAGAATGAAAGAAAGCAATGGATTTTGCTAGTTTTAAAAATGGATATTTAAAAAAATAATTTTATATTTCCTAGAGAGATGGAGCATTTACAGATTCAGTGAGAAAAAGTCCTTATCTTGGGGAATCGATCTTATAAAAACATGGGTGATGAACTCATACTTCTTGGAACGATCAGATTGCTTCAGGCACAAGGAAAAAAAATTCTGATTTCAGCCTATGATCCGACATGGCTTAAGGGATTTTTTTCTCAGTTTGAAAATATGGACGATGTTACTTATATTTCTGAGTTTCCAAAATGAATTAGATCAGGTTTAAAGTATTTTTTCTCCTCATCAATTAGAGAACTCTCGCTCTATCGCTCGGCTAATGCTGTTATTATCTGATGAGGTGAGATCCTAACTGAGGAAAGCAAAGATGCATATCGATATTGGAATCTGGGACTAGCTCCTTTGATATGAAAATTACGATCTAAAAAAAAAACTGATGGAGTGCCTGTTTATCTCATGTGAGGGGTTCAAACGCCTCTAAAAAAGCTGAATGTTTCGTATTTTAGATGGCTCTTGTCACATACTAAATATGCCTACCTGAGAGATGAGGAATCAGTTCAAGCATTAAAAAACTTCTGATTTGAAAATGTGGAATTTTTTATGGATACAAGCTGGGAAGCCTATCCTTGGCAAAACATAAAAAAGACCGAGACAACTTCAAAAACAGCATTGATCAACCTCAATAAAAACGGGGAACGCTTTTTTGATGATTTGCTAGAGGAGTGTAAAAAGCTACTTCAGGATTGATATAATTTAAAATATGTTTCTGTAAGTAAAGGTAGAAACTCTGTGTATAACGATGAATATTACAAAAAACAGTTAGAAAGCAGACTTGGACTTGCTTTGGAAAGTGTTGATCGAGAGTCAGATTTTTGAGCCTTTGTTCAAGAGGTAAAAAATGCTGATTTGGTGGTAACTGCCAGGCTTCATCTTTTCTTGATTGCTTCATATTTATGAGTAGAGACCAAGGTTTTCCCATATCAAAAAAAGATTCTAAAAATGCAAAAAATGCGAGAAAAGAAAAACTCTACCTTGAAAAATCAAAGATAGAGTCATCATTTTTTAATGACTATGTCCTCCTACAAGTGAGAGGAAATACATGAGTCCAGCTCCAGTGAGGAAAATCAACACCTGAAGCATTGAGAATTTTCGGTCGTCATTATGCTTATTGAGCTGCGGAATAAGATCCGCACCTGCAATATACATAAACATTCCAAATGAGATTGGGATCAGAACGAGCTGTAAATCGTGTGCCCAATGTCCGATCAAAAGTACAGCTACTACACCAAGTATTGCACTCAGTGCTGTCAAAAAGTTGAGCAGTAAAGCTTTCTTTTTGCTATAGCCTCCGTGTACCAATACGGCATAATCACCGATCTCTTGTGGAATCTCGTGTAGAAGGATTGCTAAAGAGGTGGCGATTCCCGCTGGAGTACTCACTAGAAAACTCGCACCAATCACCATTCCATCAATCATATTATGCACAAAATCTCCGACAAGATTCATCTTTGCAAAAGTATGAGGATGAGATGCACAGGTTGCCTGATGACAGTGATTCCAATTCAGAATTTTCTCCGTTATAAACCCAATAGCGACCCCAAAAAAGATCCAAAGTCCGATCACATGTTCATCCATATCATGATGATGTTCAATGATTTCTGGTAGAAAGTGAAAGCAAGCATTTGCGAGCATTGTCGCCGCAGCAAATGATACCATACAGACCATTGTCTTTTGTCCGAGATTTTTTTTCATTCCGAGGAAGATGATTCCTATCAGAGAGGCAAGCGAAATCACGATAACACTTACCAAAGCAGCGATCCAATTTTCCATAGTGTAAGACTGTTAATTAAATTTTTATTTTACTTGTGTGGCTATAATAAATATATGCTAATAAAAGTCAAGGGAAGATGTTGAAAAGAATATTACTATTCAGATTTTTTTAATTTCTGGCTTTAAAACTTGATTTTCTCTTTGAAAAAAAGTATAGTATACTTACTAAATAAAAAGAATATACAATGAATAATGATTTTCAATGTACGCTTGTCCTGATTAAGCCAGACGGCGTAAAAAGATTGTTAGCCCGCCAGATATTTTCTCGATATGCAGATGCTGGTTTTACAATTCTTTACAAGTGGGAACCTATAAAGGCTACTCGTGAGCAGCTTGTTGGGCACTACGAGACGATTGGTAAGCTGAAGACTAGAAAGGGCGAGAAAGTCTTTGAGGAGACCTTGCGTTATATGATGTCTGGGGCTCTGATTAAGGCGATCGTTGGTGGTTCAAATGCTATTGAGGTAGTTCGTGAGATAAATGGTGCCACGAAGCCTTGGGAAGCAGAAAAGGGAACGATCCGTGCTGATTTTGGATCCAAAGATCCAAATGGTCCACTTCTGAATGTTGTTCACTCCTCAGCTACACCTGAAGAGGCTGAGAAAGAAATTATGCTTTGGTTCTCTGATGATGAAGATGAGGAAGAATCAGAGTTTCGAGTTTTCGGTGTTGGTGGAATAGATCATTGCTTTTATGGGGAATAGTCCATCAGATTGCTAAAATGTGAAATAAAAACTCAATAAGTAATACTTATTGAGTTTTTTATTTGAAGGAAAAGAAGAGGAAATCTGATTTTATTTTGGGATCAGATTTTTATTTTTTATTTAAATCGGTTAGTCTTAAAAATTCTTGAACAAATGCTTCAGCTTCACTAGGAGAGGAAAGTTTGTCCTTTCCACATGTCATGAGATGAGAGCTAAGTAATGTAGTATTCATCTTTTTCAAAAGTCCAATGGTTGCGTTGATCTGCTGAACGATATCTCAGCAATAAGTGTCTTCCTTGATCAAGGTGTCAATTTTTCTGATCATTCACTGGACCTTTTTGAGATTGAGTGTAAGTGTATGATGAGTAGATGGATCACTATGGAGCATTTTAGACGCAAAAATATTAAAAGACTCTCTTTAAGAGTTTAAAGAGAGTCTATAGTTACTGCTACTTATTGCAAGAGCAAGTTTGAGAATTTTCTGTTTTGCAGTGTGCACATGTGCAGCTAGATCCGCAAGAGCAAGTGTTCCCACAGTTACATGAACAATTTGTTTTTTCTGTCATTGGTGTAGTCTATAAAATATAAATATACCACTACCATAGGTTATGGTAAAATAGAGTATATGCTTTTATAGTAAAAATGCAAGAGATTTTTTTAAAAGTGAATAATCTAAAATAAAAAAAGAACCCTGATTTGAATACAAACCAGGGCTTTTTCATTGAATGGAATCATTAAAAAAATCACATTTTACATGAAAAAATCATCGTATATATAATATACGGAAAACACTTTATAAGTCAAGAGGAAATATTTAATATTTTATGATAAGGATTTTATCCTGACCAAAAAAACTTAAAAAAGCCTTTACAATACAGGTATTTTGAATATAACAACTTAAATGTTTTATTCTCCTCAAGGTATGCTACAACAGCTTTGTCCTTTTGTATCTTCTTCGCCAGAGATTGATCAGCTTTTCTTGGAGCTCGAGCAGGTTTTCCCGTATCCTAAAAAGGCTGGAGTCGCTGTATCAGGAGGGAGCGATAGTATGTTTTTGAGCTATCTTTTAGTGAGCTTCTTTGCAAAAAAAGGTCGGAATTCAGATTTTTTATATTTTTTGCACTGCAATCATGCAGTGAGACTAGAAAGTGAATATGAAGCTCAGCAGCTCCAAAAACTCTTCCACTGATGGAACTTGGAAATCATCAAAAGACAAGAAAAAGCTGATCCAACCGAGGAAAATTTGAGAAACCGAAGGTATGCTGTTTTTCAAAAAAAGATGGAAGAAAAGGAGCTAGAAGTCTTATTTCTCTGACATAACTTGACCGATAGGATAGAGTCAAGCTTGCTAAATATGATCCGCGGTTGTGGAATTAAATGATTTTTGAGTATGCAAAAGACGTGTTCTCATCATCTCCTTTGATGAAAAACTGTTGTGAGGCCACTTTTAGATATTACGAAGCAAGAGATTCTTAGGCTTTGCACTGAGTTATCAATTCCCTATTTTCTCGACAAGAGCAATTTTGATCCAGATATGAGCTTGAGAAATTTAGTTAGAAATCAATTCCTTTTCCCACTTTGAGAGCTGAAATTTGAAGATAAAAACAATGGGAAAGAGAGAGAAAATCAGCTTTTTCAAAGTCGAAGGCAAATCTATGCGACATTAGAAGAGAAAAACCAGAAGTCTGAATTGATTCCTCTTACTCTCAACCCACTTTTGCAGGTTAAAAAAGCCTTTCTTTGGCAGAGAGAAAAAGTAGGAAAGGTTGAAAAATTCGAGATTGCTCAATTATTTGCTTCATTACAAATTCATATTTCCAAATGAGAACTAGAACTTCGAGAAAAGCGATATGCCGATAAGGTTCAAGGGTATCGTGAATATCAATGATGGACGGTCTTTCTCAGCTATGGAGATATGTATTTTTTCCAAGCAGAAGCAAAGTTCTGGGAAAAAATGCTAAATCAAGAGCAAGAACTTACAAAAGTTTGAATTCAGAATTTTTGACCTTCTTCTCTTGAGATCAAGGAAGATATGCTGTGAGGAATACTAAGATTCCCCAGAGAAAATGATCACTTTAGAGGGAAAACGCTCAAAAAACGAATGATCAATAGGAAAATCCCGATTTTTTTCAGAAATTCAGTTCCTCTTGTAGAAAAGGGCGGAAACATTATAGTTGTTTTTGATTCTTTGAGCTTTAGCTTTTAATATTCTAACTAATGGAGCAACTCCAAAATTATTGGGCGCAGTATCTTTCTTTTCAGACTAAGGCCTTTGCAGAGATACAGACTTTTACTGGACTTCCTGCTGAAACCTTGCAGATTATTGGCTGGGTTATTCTCGCTTATGCGGTGCTTTTTTTTCTAGTCTTACCGCTACATCGCTATTTTACTAGAAAAAAACTCTGACTACAAAAATCTTTGGTAATGCAGATTGATGAGATGATCTATCTTTTAGCAAAGCATCAGCATTTGATCAATCTTGATCTTGGGAAACTCTGATGAAATCCAAATATTGCTTTGATGAAAACGATTTTCTGAGAGGGAAAATACGACTATATCCAGAGCTGGGAAGTTATCCTTATGAATATTCACAAGGTTGAACAAGTCCTCTGAAGAAAAGTGATTTCTCTAGAAAGTGAACAGGCTCTTGCAAAACAGGTAAAAAGCTATCATTTCACATCAGCATTTTGAACTGTTCTCAAGTGGATTCTAGGAATTTCTACTTTAGGAATCTATTTTTTGATCGGATAGGAATTTTATTATATCAGTAGTGAGACCTATGAGATTTTTGAAAAAAGTGATTTATCATTTGTTCTTGGCGTTTAGAGGAATTTTCTTTCTAGTGTTTACCTTTGTTTCTAATGTTTCTTTGTTAGCTTCAGTCGTTGTATTTCTACTGTATTTTTTTCAAGATAAACAAGCAAAAATACTAATTCTAGGCTTTGCTTGTCTTGGGTTTTTCTTACTGATGTACTTGCTCAAGCATTTTTATGATAAGATCATCTTCTGGGCTAAACCAGATGATGTAGAGCTTATGCTTTTCAAATAAACCAAAATACAAAAAAATCTGATTTTTTTTAATTTTATTAGGTGAAATCAATGCTTTCATTTTTACTCTATGGGATACTGGGATTCCAGGAGCTTAAACTCTCACTATTGGAGCCAAATCAGGGATCAGTTGAGCAAGTGTATTCTGCAGAGTTGCAATCTACGCCCTATGTGAAAATGAAAGGTGTCCCTTCAACTTTTACTACACTCTTTGGTGAGTATCAGGCACCTACTATTCTCAAAAAATATAATCCTGATCTAGCTTTGAGTGAGACGGGGAACTTTAGTGAGATTGAGAGTTTCCGTTTTCCGCTGATTTATCCAGAGCTGGAGCATTATTTCCCGCATACTGCGATAGAACTTTCAACTCGCCTTGATCTCACTCAAAAGGAAAAAAATGTACTCAAGAGTCAGTATTTGCTTGTCATTGCACATACGGATTTAGAGAGGACAGCACTGGGGTTTTACTATGATGGAAAACTCACGCTTGCAACCTTCATCTCAATAGGCAAGAAAAATATGAGATCAAAAGAAGGAATCTTCTCACTCAGGCATGATAGTATCTTTTATCGTTCACGCATGTTTAATGGCGAGCCAATGCCCTATGCATTGCGCTATTCTGGCCCATATTTTCTTCATCGAGGGGAGAGTGATGGAACCTACCGCTCTCATGGATGTGTTAGGGTGCCTGGAATCTATCAAAAGTGGCTCTATGAGCATCTTCCAAGCTCTTGAGCAGATCTGCGCATTATTGTGCATAAACCTTATGAAATTACCTTATTCAAAAAATAAAAAATCAGATTTTTTCTTTCTTTTAGAGATTAAAAAACTATATTCTAAGTGCTTTATTTTAAAGATAACTGATGAAAACCTTAGCGATAGAAACGAGTTGTGATGATACTTCTTTAGCAATTGTATCCGAGGAAAATGGAAATTTTCAGGTGGAAGATATTCTTGCCTATTCTCAGATCCAGGAGCACCAAAAATTTGGAGGAGTAGTTCCTGAACTGGCTTCCAGGCTCCATAGCGAAAAAATTATCGCAATCCTCCAGAGTTTAGGGTTAGAGCGTATCAAAGATGTTGACTTTATCTCAGTTACAACTGAGCCTGGACTCCCAGGATCATTAGTTGTTGGGAAGACGGTTGCTTCCTTGCTTGGAGAGTTTTATCAGCAGAAGGTGGTGCCTGTTTATCATATTTGGGGGCATGTATTTTCGATTTTGCTTGAGAGAAATATCCAGGATCTTAAGCTGCCTATGGTAATATTAACCGCATCAGGAGGGCATAATGATATTTACTTGATAGAAGATCACTCACAGCAAACACCAAAAAAATCTGATTTCCCTCAGTGGGAGTATGCAGGTTTCAAGATCACAAAACTCTGATGGACGCTAGATGATGCAGCAGGGGAGTGTTTTGACAAGGTATCAAGAATGCTCTGAGGACCTTACCCATGAGGAGTCTGGATATCTGAAAAAGCCCGCTTGTGAAAGCCAAATCCGCTTGTAAATTTCAAAAGAATATTCCTCGCTCATGAAAAATATGAATTTAGCTTTTCAGGGATGAAGAGTCAGGTTTCCTTTCTTCTAGAAAAGCTCAAAAAAGACTGAGTAGAGCTTACTGAGGAGCTGATTTGTGATATCGCCTATGATTTTCAGGAGGCTGTAGTTGAGGTTTTGGCAAAAAAACTAGTCCAAGCAGCAGAAGAATACTGAGCACAAACCCTGGGTCTAGCAGGTGGAGTCTCAGCAAATGAGAGAATATCAGAAGTCATTCGCCAGCTTCTTGATAAAAAAAGGCTCGAAATCTCCTTTCTTTCCCCAGTCAAAAAACTCTATTCAACAGACAATGGAGCGATGATTGGTGTGGCAGGCTTACTCGCAAAAAGATAAAAACTCTGAGAAAGGTCAGAGTTTTTTTTATTTGATATTCTCATAGAGAATACTTATTTTTTGATTGATGCAAGCAGTTTTTTACAGTGTGCCGATGGTTCGTATCCAACTTCTTTGCAGTCTTTTAGATAGCCTAAGAGAGCCTTCTATAAAATTCTGAATTATTTTTTTATCAATCAATATTGATCAGCTTCCACTCTCATTTTTCTAACCTATCAAGTGTCCATGCTCAGATCCTAAGCCTCTTGAGGTAAATCACCTCATTGCCGACAGCTTGGAGCATTCTTTTTATCTGATGATATTTCCCCTCAGTAATTGTCAAAAGAATTTTTTTCTCCTCGATGTGTTCAACTTTCGCTGGTTTTGTCAGGTAGCTATCATCAAGTTTCACTCCTTCTCTGAGGAACTCACACTCCTCAGCAGAAATTGGTGATCTTAACCAGACTTCATACTCTTTTTCCTTTTCTCGTTTTGGACTGATGGTCTGATGAATAAATTGTCCATCATTGGAAAGGAGCAAAAGTCCCTCGGTATCTGTATCGAGCCTCCCAGCCACATGCAATAAATTTACATAAGGGCAGTCAAGCATTTGCTTTTTGTAGCTCAGATATCAAAATTCATCCTCATCAGAAGAAATGTAGCCGGCAGATTTGTAGAGAATAGCATATACCTTCTCCAGAACCTCAATCTCTTGATCATAAACCGTTAGTATTTCATGGCCAAAAAGTCTGAAGTCTGATTTTTTGATCACTTCTCCATTTACGAGGATTGCTCCAGATTTACAGGCTTCAGAGGCCTCTCTCCTACTGACTAGTCCAAGATTCGCCAAATATTTATCCAGTCTAATCATCTTTTTTCTCCTCAGCTGATAAAAGTTTCTCGGAAACCTCCTCAAGTCAAACTTCTTTGAAAAATATAGTTCTCAACTCTCCTTTAATATTCCCCTGAGCAAACTGATCCTGTGATATATCAGAAATCTGAATCTTTTCAATTGCTGTCCTTTCTAGTTGAATCAAGCTTCCTCAAACTCAGAGTTCTCTTCCCAGTCGATACCCGATACTCCTAATATAGGTTCCAGATCATACATGAAGCTCTAGCTTGAGAAGCGGAAAATTATACTCAAGTATCTTGTAGCTATAGATTTTCATTGGTTTTTCTTGTATTTCAGCTTTTCCTTTCCTTGCATCTTTATAGAGTCTCTTCCCATTTTGCTTTTTCGCACTAAAAGTCGGTAATGGTAGAAGAGGGCAGTCCCCATCAGTATAGATAATTCAATCCAAAAGAGCAGAAATCTGATCTAATCCTGGTGCCGGAACTAGTTTTTCATCTTTTTTGAGAAAACTTGTTCCTTTCGCTTGATCACTAATAACCTCAAATCTTTCTTCCTTTTCTCGGTAGCTGGCATCTCGCGTATCAGTGAGCAGTGAAAAATCTATCGTGGTTTCATAGCTCTTATCCAGTCCAATCAGCGAAGTTAGTTTTTTAGTTCCCTTTCCAACTCACAAAAGCATAAGTCCACTTGCCATAGGGTCTAGAGTTCCACTATGTCAGACCTTCTCTTGGAAGTGCGTTCTAATAATCTTCACAACATCAAAACTAGAAATTCAGCAAGGTTTTTTGCAGGCAAGGAGCATAGTCTCTGATCGGGATAAAACTGCCTTGAGTATAGGAAAGCACAAGTTTTTTTCAAGAGTTCTTATGTTAGGCGCTTGTTTGCCTGAGAGGATAAATACTCTTTTTAGTCAGAAAAAATAAAAAAACTGACAATTGAGGTCAGTTTTCTTTTTTGTTATTTCTTATTCTCACTCGAGCATATATTTCTCGATAAATTCTCTAGCCTTTGTAAGCAAAATCTCAATCTTGTCTGCATCTGCGAGTTCCTCTTTTGTTAGATCTAGCTTTACACTAAATGGACGAGTATATCCAGCCTTTTTTAGTTTTTTGATAAAGCTTGGGAGTTTGAGGATTCATTCTCCTGGGAGGAGGTGAGGTTTTCCTCCTTTTGACTTATCAGAGATATATACGAGAGCAAAATATGCTGAAAAATCATCAAGCTTATTAGTAAAGTTTCCCTCCAAGTCTTCTGTATCCATATTTGCGACATCAAGCGCTAATGCACAGTTATACTTTTTGACAATATCAACGACATTGCTAAAGCGATATGCTGGAATTGGCAATGCAAAAATATTATTGTCTTCTGGATTGATAATAGCAAAGTTGAGTGCAGGATTTTGAGCCTGATATTCTCAGATATTGTATTTAATAAAGGAATACGACTTAAAGTCAAAATACTTTGGTGCATTGATAGTAATCAGATCACAGTCCGTAGCCATACAGATATCCAAGACTTTATTCAGTTCTTTGCTATTCAAAGAGGATGAAGTCTGGATAGAGTAGACTGGTAGTTCATGTTTTTTCACAAGAGAGCGGACATAACCTTCATTCCATGCATCAAATCATTTCCATACCGCTAGATCGATCCCATCAAATCAGCATTTTTTTGCCATTTCAAAGATCATATCTAGTCCATAACTACTCATAGTATCAGTACTAAGGAGGATTTTATTATTCATTTGTATTTTTAGCTACTACAAATTAAAGTTTCAGTTTAAGTATAATCAAAAATCTGAATTTTGTCAATTTTTCTCTCTATTTTTAGTTCAAGATCAGAAGATTTGCTATCAAATATGCAGCTCCAATCAGTAATAATCCGAGTAGTGCGTATACGATAGTTTGTTTGAGGTTTTTGAAGGTTGCTTCATCATCAGGTTTAGTCAGCATGGTATACGTTTGCATAATAATGATAATCAGTAATACCAGTGAGATGATTCATAGTGACCAATTGATAACCTGAAAGAGAATTGGAATCGATTTTGGATTGAGAATATTTGATCCAACCTGAGAGAGGTTTTGTACAGTAGTTCCATCCTTGAGTACTTGCTCCTGCTTACCATAGACAGCTTCTACGATTTGTTTAGCAGCAGAGATGATAACGATACCAATTGTCGTCCAAGAAATCACTCCAATTGCCTTTTTTTTCACTCCCTCATCTTGTGAGGTAATGTAAGTAAACACACGGGACATCATAATAATAACCAAAATCCCGAGTGAAAAGTAGACTGCAATTTTAATAAATGGATAGAGAATCTTATCGTACATATTTTTGATCAGCTCCATCACCTTTATACCCTGGGGATCAGGAGAGCCAGTCTTCCATAGTGTATTAAAAACTTCATAACTAATATATCTGGCACTATACATAAATACAATTCCAATTATACCAGAAATAATCATAGTTATCCCTTCCTTCATCTTGTCTGGATTGGTAAGTATCGTATAGAGCCCAACCATCGCAATCAAGATTCAGATTACAATAATCACAGGAAAAAGAATATTGATCACCTTATTGATGATATAATCACTTGCTCCAGTTTTCATATCAGCATTTGTTGGAATATTATCAAGATGCTTACTTATGCTAGTTGTTGACTGAGAGATTGCCTGTCAAAAGTTATTAGTCACCACATCATTATTTGCAGATGTTGGATTTCCACTAAAGAGCAAAAATAATAGTCCACCACTGACTAATCAACCAAAAAGAAATCTGATCAGTTTTTTCATTTTATTTTTATGCATAAAGATAAAAATTATACCTTAGAACTGTTTAATATAAGAGGTGAGGAGCCAATAAGTACGAGTCTCCAAATCCCTCAGAGGACCGCAAGGCCCTTCCATCGTAGTGCATAGCTTCGTCACCATCGACTTACCAATCAGAGCACAATCAGTACGACTCATCTCCACTTCCAAGACCTAAAGAAAACTCATGAGATCATAGAATTTTGGATCAGAGAGAGCGCTTCTTTACTATTTATCTGAGGATTCTTCATCTTTTGGTATAAAAGGGGAATGCTCAAGAGGATTTCTTCTACATAAATCTTGTAAGTCAGATGGAGGCTTTGTTTCCATCTCTGTGAAATGCAATCTCGACCTATCATCAAGAGTCAAACCCTAAGAGCCAAGAGCCCAAGGATCACTCCAGGAATGTATTGTGTATTGCCAATCACAAGAGCAATGAAGATCAAAGCCCATCGTAGCTGTCCCTCTTTGTATCGCCAGGTTGGAGCCTGATAGTTATGCTTACGAAACCACGCAAAACTCGCAACTCATGGCAAAAAAGCCTTAAAAAGCTGAAGCTTTTGCCCGCTAGTTAGTGAAAGTTTTGTGCTTTCAAAAGGGATTTCATAGCCAATCAGGGCCATTCCTAGGATCTGGATACTGATCAATATTCCACTCATCAAAATCAGGAATCCTTGTATTTGCTGGACTTCTCCTGCTACCAATATACCAGTCAATATGAGGATAACTATAAGTAGGCCAAGTGAGAAGTTCCCAACTTGGCACCATCAGCGGATAAAATTTTGCTCCTCTTGGGTATAGGTATGAGAAGAGAGTTGCTTTTCTACAAGCAATCAGAAAAACATCAGTCCAGAATAGGCCGCCACCATTACATTGTTTTTGTAGTGGAGTTGTTCTTGCATCCTTGCTTGTAAAATAAAAGGTAAAAAGTCAGATTTTTGAGTATGTTAGTTTCTCTTTTTTACATCAGTTGTGATAAACTGTTTTTCATAAGGAGAAGCCAATATCTGAACTCAAACATGCTGATTCCCAACAAACATTAGTCCTTCTCACACTCAAACTGAGATCAGTCTCTGTTGCTCAGCCTCTGATAGTCACAAAAGCTGATTGAGTGAGGCAATGGAAGTAACCGATTGCTTGAGCAAAAGTTGCATTGATGAGTTTGAGACAATTGGTTTTCCATATGGACTACGGATAAAATCTTCAATATCCTGTGAGATTGTCGTGATTCCTAGTCAGTATTTTCTCGCTCTTTTGATCAGGCCAAAAAGGAAGTTCGCTGAAATATCATTCTGAAGCATAATCCAAGCTTCATCACAGACAAGAAGCCTCTGCTTCTTTACAGATCTTACCTTAGACCAGATAAAATTCAGAACATTGAACATCGCTGGTGTCTTGAGAGCTTCTTCCACATCTCTAATACTGAAAACTGTGATTGCATTATTGATATCAATATTAGTATAGTTATTAAACAGTTTTCCAAAAGTTCCAGTTACATATTTACTGAGTTTAAGTGCAATTTGTTCTCAACCATGCATTCCATTCAGTACATTCATGAGGTCTTCCATCAATGGTGGCTGTTTCCCTGTATAATCATCCATCTCAAAGCTAAATCCCTTGAGAGCGTAAGTGTTTTGGAGGGCTTTGTCTAGCAAAGCTTCTTCCTCAGGACTCAACTTACCAATCAAAATCTGAATCAAACTTACGAGATTCATGATTTGGCTTCTCAAAAGATCCCCCTTTCCATATTCAATATCCTCAATCAATGGTGGCATATCAAATGGATTCAAAAACTGTTGTGATGAAGTAGCGATATTTACATAGGTTCCACCTACTTTCTCACATAATGCTTGATATTCGTTTTCTGGATCAATGACGATGATATCTACACCATTGAGCAGATATCTCAAGATCTCAAGCTTTACGGTAAACGATTTTCCGGCTCCGGATGTCGCTAAAATCACACTATTCATGTTTGGAAGCTGAGAGTTGAATCTATCAAAAATCACTAACCCTCCAGTATGAGAGTTGATCCCATACATAATTCCTGTATTGGTAATCAAATCACTAGAAATAAAAGGAAAGCTGGCTGCAAGTGAAGAGGTCACAGCACTTCTAACGATCCCTAAATTATCCTGACAAATCGGTAAATTTGCTCAGAATCCTTCATCCATTCTATGGATCGCGTTTTTAACCCTAATCCCATATCCAGCGATTTTTTGTTCAAATTTTTTCCCAGTTTCTCTGAGCTTTTCCTCAGAAGTATCGTAGATTGTTGTATAATTTCAGAGTTCAAAATATCTTTCCTCCTTGGTAGTCAGTTTTTCTCTAATCATTTCTACATCACGATATTGCTGTTCAACCTCTTTATCAATGGTAATTCCTTTTTGCATAGCATCTGAAAGTTCAGCCTTAAGCTGCGTCGTTTTCTGCTTGAGCATAGACTGAATCGCACTATCGTCTTCTGGATAAATATAAAAACTCATGTCCCATTTGCAGTGAAGCCCCATAATATCTCTAGTCCAGAGCATATCAATATAGCTTGGATAGTCCTGAGTATAGTAGGTCTTACCTAAGATTCCAGAAACGTTAAACTGTTGCATAGAAAACTCCCAGTATGATGGAGCAATATGCGACTTGTAGTCTGATAAAAGTGAGGTATAGTGAGTATCAACTTCCTTGATGTATTGCCTCAGCTCAGAAGTCAGTTTTTTATCAGAATATTCACTATCTGGGAGCTGGAGCATTGCTCTTACCTGTTCTGCAAGGCTTGGATGCTGCTTGGCAGGAGAGTTTTCATCGTCTCATAGATTGTTGGGAAGTTCTTTTTTCTCAGCAGTATTCTTAGATGTCGGTGCAAGTCAGAGCTTTTCTAGTAACTTATCAATCCATGACTTCTTTTTTTGAGGATTATCCTGCGAAGTAATTGGTGTTTGAACAGAAGGAGAAATCTGATTTCAGATTGAAAGTTGGCTATTGGTTGGAGAAACTCCAGCAACGACAAAACCACCTCAAGGAACCTGAGCTGTATAGTTGATGTCGTATACGATATTCTGAAGCTTTTCTAGCATCCTTTTGCCAAACTCTGAGATAAATAAATCCCTTTAAGTATAGTCAGATTTTTTTATTTGTCAAAAAATCAGCAACAAAATCTTCTTAGTTTCTATAGTTATAGCTAGCAAATCTTTCTATTGAGATATCTGAGCTTAAAACGATATTGGATAATTAGCTATCAAACTCAGAAAACACAAAAAATCAGCTTTCATCTCTGGTAAAAAATAAAGTATATTTTTATGTATAAAGTACTTGACATTGTCTTACTCTTCATTATATTATAGATGCTAGAAGAGATGAAAATACTCTCAAAAATTTAATTCTCAACTAATCAAACAGCAAGATGGGATTTTCTGTAAAGATGGACGATAAAAAGATTAAGGTAGATTTGGAATGAACAAATCTCAAGGATATCTTGATCTATTGTAAGCCAAAAGAGAGGCTTATCCTCATGAAAAAGTACGGACTTGATGGAAGTAAAGAGCTCGCTCTCCAAAAGATTGGTAAAGAATATTCTCTAACCAGAGAGAGAGTAAGGCAAATCGAAACGCAGGCTTTGATGAGATTTAGAAGGCTTATCATTGGAAATGAACTTTACACCAATGTTCTAGAGGAGTGCAAGAAAATCCTTGAGGTGCATGGAGGAATACTCGGTGAAGATACGCTTATTGCAAAGGTGATCAATAAAAACCTTTTCAAATTCTCAAAATCAGAATTAAAACTGATTCTTGTATCAGATTTTGATATCACTTACCTCAAGAGAAATAAATATATTGATAAGGCGTTCTATGTAGAGCCACTTTACGAAGATCTTCTAACAAAGATCGTACTCTTTACCTTGGATCATTTCAAGCAGAGAGGAGCAAGCCAGGATTTATACGAGTTTATCAGTCTCCTCAAGGAAGAATTTCTTGATGACTTCAGAGATATTAGTTTCCTTAGAAATGATCTCTTCTATATCAACTTTTTCCAAGTTGTGAGGTCAATCACAGTTCTAGACTGAAAAATCTGACTAAGAGACTTCTCAGATATCAATCCAAAGACAATGAAGCTCAAGGTGCTTTATACTATGAGAAGGCTCAATAAACCAATGCACTTTCAGGATTTGCCAAGTAAGATTCTTGAGTGGTTCCCTAATGAAAATATTAAACTCAATACCGTTCACAATGAATTGGTAAAAAATGGAGATATGTTTGTTAATCTTGGGCTTGGTATCTATGGGCTCAAGGAGTGGGGATATCAGTGAGGAAGTGTTAAAGAAATTATTACTAGAGTATTCAAAAAATTTGATAAGCCAATGAAAATTCAGGATCTTATCAAAGAAGTGCTCAAGGAAAAAATGATCAATCCAAATACTGTAGTTCTCAATCTTCAAAAGCATAAAAAACTCTTTAAGAGAGTAGATAAAGGACTTTATCAATACATTTGAGAGTAAAAAATAGAAAAAACCTGAATGTAATTCAGGTTTTTTTGTTTATTCAAATGTGAATCAATCACGCTCTTAACTTACATTTGGCTCGATCATATAGTTAGGTTCTAGCCTCTCAACAGGATGAATTGTCAGTTCATCTCGGCTCAAAAAATACTCTGTATTGTTGCTTTTAAGGTAGCATCAATCTGTTCTAAACTCATAGCTGAGTTGCGGTATTGTAGGATTAAAATACATCGTATCATATACCTGATCCAGCATAAGATCTGGATACTGAGATGATAATTGATCGATTTCAGATTTCTTAACTGTTGAAATGAGTTTTCATCATTCTAAATCCCAGAGCCAAATATTTAATCTTTGCCCGATATAGACTAATATCTTACTTCCAATCCAGTCTTTCTGATAAAAAAGATTGTAAAGTTCAAGCTTTGATAAAGAAAAAAAAGAAATCTGATTATTCTTGAGTGTTTTCAAAAGATTGAGAGCTAAGGTTCATACCCTTAGATTTGTGAATCCTCAAGGTCAGTTCAGCACTAGACATTCTGAAATTGCTTGTTCACGGTCAAGATTTACTAAGACTTTCCCAAGCTCTCTATCTACTCAGCTTCTTTCGAGGAGAATCTTTTCACTCGTTCAGTGATAAATAGCAATATGATCTGAGGAGATATCAATACTAACTCTCATCTTTCAATATAAAAACACTAAAAGTCAGACTTTAACTTATTTTTTTTGAAACTTATTCAAACATTCTTTGGAGATCTTCATCTCTAATCATTTGTGGCCCTCGCATCGGATCAAAGGTAACCTCAATCTTGACCTCATAGTCAGGCACTACGAGCAAAACTGCATTCCTTGTGCTTTCAATAATATAGTCCGCCATAGGACATGCTGGCGTCGTAAAACTCATCAAGATATCAACACTTTCCTCTTCCTCATCAACTTTTACTTCATAGATAAGACCTAGTGTATAGATATCCACAAGTGGAAAATCTGGATCATAAACGGTCTGGAGTGCTTGCTCTATTTTTTCAAGAAGTGCTGGATTATTAGTCATGTTCAGGTTTTTTCTGTCAGGTAAAAATAAATCGCTGCATCAAGACAAAAAGTCCTAAAAACAGAATTCAGATCGCTTTATTCCACAGCTCTCCTATGATCAAGAGGACATTGATCAATGCATAGAGTCAAAAGAGAAATGAGCTTTTGTAGGCATCTTTCTGCATTTTTTCCTCAGGGATATTGAGTCCAAAGAGGACCTCTCATCCATAAAAAAGGAAATACGAAATCCCCCAGGCACATACAAAAATCCCAATGAGCAATAATGCCAAAGCAATCTCAGGGTCTTCCTTGATATTAAGTTGAGTAAGGGTAATAGCCAAAATAACTCCTCAAAAAATAATCTTGATTCCAGAGGCAAGAGCATACATATTTACTGATCAGAGTTTCGGAATACGCATGAGCAGAGGAGTTAGGAGGGAAAATTAAAAGAATAGTATAAAGCTAACGATTAAAATTCAACATTTACAGTTTCTTTTTCAGCAGCTTGTTTTTGATTTTCTAGGATAGTCTGAGTATCAAGTTCCGCTTGAGAAGGGAGATAAAATGGATTTGCTCAGGTTTCATAGATCTTATGATAAATAATCTCCCAAAGCCCTTGTCCAAAAATCATAATCGGAAATACAACCAAAGTCGACTGATATGCCAGCATATAACGAGCTGAAACATCGACGCTACCAAAAGTTCACTTCCAAATAATCCCTAGAACCACAAGTGCAACAGCTAATCCCACTGTACATCCAGCTAGTGAAGATGCAGCATAGTTAGGATTTACAGCAAATTCTATCTGACAAAACGAGATAAAAACAGCAATTGCAACATAGAGAGCAAAAAGCACCACATCAGCTCCTGCTGTATCCTTCAAAATTACGAAAAGCCCCATCATAATAGCAAAGAGGATTCCGTTTGTGAGGAGAAGGAGTCCACTCACTTTTCACTGATGAATATATTTTTGCGAAAAGAAAACTCAGTATAAAAGCACTAAAATCTGACTTCCAAAGAAGGTGATCATAAACCCAAGAAAGAGGAGAATGAGCCATGCTAACGGATGAGCCTCAGCTGTCATCGCAACTCCAGTTGATACGGTATCAGTCTTTACCGCAACTCCAAATGCAGACATTACGACAAGCAAGATAATACTCATCATTGCTCCAACTACAACTCCAAGAAGCGTCTTCCCAAGCAAACTTCGCCCAGAAATATTTGACGGAGTGTTTATAATTTTATCAAGCTTGCTCCTTTCTTCTTGGGCGATATTCTGTGGACAAAAATTCATTTTCCCGCCATCAATTCATGGAATCTCAAATTGCATTCCTGGTGTAAGTTCATTCATCAAAACTAATAACTAGTGAATAAAACTGATTTTTTCTAAACTTTTGATAAAGGTTGACCTATTGCTTTTATTGGTGCTGGTATAGGAGATGAGGAGAACTTTCTCCTGCATATCAATAGCATATTGTGCTGCATACAGTCCAAGTCCTCTAGGATCCGTGATAGAATACGTTTTTAGAATAGTCGGATAATGAGAGCTTGAAGTCTGAATTCCAGATTTTTTTGTCGTTTCTTGGCTGATAGTATATCCGTAGAGTCTGAGCTGATTGAGTGATTGTTGCATATAGGAGACAAGCGGAACCTCAATACTAAACTGATCAATAATCATACTATCAAGAATTGCATTTTTATCCTGGTTGATTTCCTGATAGGTAGCGCGTTGATCCAAGGTTTTGATCCTTCTCATTTCTGGAACCAACTCTGCCACCCAGCTAAAATCTAGTGTTTTGATAGATAATTGATGGGTAGTAACTCCACATCAGATCAAAAACAGACTTATTACTGTGATGAGTGTTCATTTCAAAGTTTTCCACATCTTTTCTGCTCTTTTAGATAAAGATGAAGAGCATTGCTAGTGCAAGTCCAACGATAATCCCGATGAGAAATGATTTTTTTAAGATATTTTCCTTTACCTCACTCATCTGTGCATCAATACTTTTCCCAGCCCAAATCAGTGAGATCAAATATCCTACCATACACCCACAAAATAATAAGTATCCTGGCATTAAAATCATTCCGATTGTTGTAAACAGATACTCTCAAAAGAATAGTTCTCATCTAATGAGAAATACTCCCATAATCAGGGTGGTAAAATAGAAAACTCGTCTTAATATTTGAAAGAGGATTGCCATCAGCACTTTCATCTAAATGAGTAAAACGCTCTTATCGTATCTTTTCTGATTAGAAAATCAAGCAAAAGTCTGTCTCCATCTAAAAGGGAAAAAATAAAAAACAGACCTCATCAGGAGATCTGCTTTCAGATTTTTTTGTCTTTTGTACTATTCAATATCTACACTAGTTACTTTACCGTTTTTAACTGTTGCATTTACGCGACCAGGTCTAAGGTCTGCAGTTAGTGCATTAGCTTTACCATCTTCTTCAGCAATACGGAAATCTACTCCATTTTCTTTTGCTTTAGCCTGAGCCTCTGCAACGCTAAGACCTAGATATTCAGCTCCCTGAGATGCTCTATAAAATTCCCATTCGTCTTTTTCTTCTCCGTTTGCGAGTTTACAAACTCCGTATTCAGATCAGTCTTCATCTTTTTTGATTTCACTAGTTCCTCACTGAGCTACACAGTATTCGCTTGCTGGGTTTGCAATCTGAGTTTCTGTCTCAGTTCCCGTTTGAGTGTTAGTGTTTGCATTATCAAGACATTTAGGTTCTGCATAAGTCTCACACAACATCTGTGTACAAGCAGGTTCTCCACCTAAAGCTCTTGTACAAGTGTTACATCCATCAGAAAAGCTCTGACAACTCTGTGGAATTAGTGTTTTCCAACTGTCTTCATTGTACTGTGAAGATGTTGTTCCAGAAGTTTGAGCTACATCTGGAGTGTTTTGTGTTGTAGGTCCACATCCTGCGAGAACGAGTGATGTTCCAACAGCAAATGCAACTACAGAAATGAGTTTTTTCATAATATTAGAAATAGAATATAAAAAACTGAATTGGTAATTGCGTTTCTCAATATTTTTGAGTGGGGAAAGCTATCTTAATAATAAAAATATTTTTCCAAAAATCAACCCCTAAAAGGTTTTTCGATTCCCCCTAGTTCTCAATTTATATTTCTTCGTAGAGAAACTTACTTTATTACCTTAAAAATCATAGGATCACCTCAAAAGATGACTAAGAGCTCTTTGAAAATACATCTCACATCACAAAAAATGAAAATGTCAGGATAAAAAAGAATGAAAATAAACCAGATTTTTCCTTTTTTATCTAAAAATGGCTATACTTAGAGATGATTTTTATCTTTATATAAAGAGAAAAAACTATGAATATTCAGAAAATTTTACTTGGAACTTTGATCGTCATATGAGGAACTCCGCTTTTGCAAGGAGGAACCTTTGCGCAGGAGGAGCAATCCCTTTCAGGAGATGTTGCATTGCTCGGTTCAGAGCTCAGTCAGGATGCTGCATTCAAATCTGCGGTAGATGAAGTCACTTATTTGAGACTAAGTCTTTTTGATTTTAGGCAGAGTCTCAAACAAATGGATGCCGCTGAGAGAGAAAAAAATCAGGGAAAACTTGATCAGCAATATAAAGAAGCCAGAGTTGAGATGATTAAAGTGATTCATGATTTGGATAATTCAAGTTTGAGAATTACTAAGCTGCTTCAGCGTCTGTATGAATACAAGTTAAAATTAACAGAGCAGATTCAACAGCTCACTGAAACCAAAGGACACTTGGAAGTTTGAAAGCAATATCTCAATCAGCTTTTGTACATTGCGTACAAGATGCAGAGAGAGATTTATGATGAAAGCTGAGATCACATCGATGAACTCAAGGTTTTTGCAAAGACTAGTCAAATTCCTCAGCTCTTGGCTGGAAATGATACGCTTCAAATCTTGCTCGTTCAGATCAACGAACTCCTCAAGCAAGCAACAGTAAAAGAAAAAGAAAAAACTGAACTTATTTCTTCTCTTGTAAAACTCAAAACTGATTCACAAAAAGCGCTACTTCACTATAGTTCTGAAATTCAAAAGCTTAAACAAAAAAAGGAATATCTCGCAAGATTTATGCAACTGTATAAAGAAAAAAAACTTGCGATTGCTCTTCTTACCTGAGCAGCTGCTGAAAGTAAGTGACTCCATGAGGCGATCAATGAAATGGTCTCTACAATAGTTTCAAAAAATATCGATCAGACAAGTGGAATCCCAGAAGCAATCAAAACCCTCAATGAAAAAACAGATTCCTCTGAAAACGAAAAATCTCCAGTAGCATGGCCAAGCTATCCTGTTCGTCAGATTTTGACTATTTTCAAGGATCCAAGTTTTGAGAAGGAAAATGGGTATAAAAATCTAGGTATTGAGTTGGCGGTTGAACAAGGAACGCCAGTATATGCGATGAGGGACGGTGTGGTATATCATACTGATACTGGCTCTGGAGCGATTAGCTGGTTAATGATTATGCATTCAGATGGCTATATTTCAACATACGCATATATGAGTTCTATCGCTGTGAAAAAAGGGGATATCGTTCGTAGAGGACAATTTATCGGAACTAGCGGTGGTGAGCCCGGTACAGAAGGTGCAGGATTCCTCTCAAAGTCTGCAAATCTGACCTTCCAACTTTTCAAAGATGGGGTTGCAATAGATCCGCTAACAGTTCTTGATCTTAGTGTCGTTCAGGACAAAGAAAAAGTATTGCCTGAGGAATATAGACTCAAATATTTTAATGATCACTATGTCAGACCAATCAATGTAGAAAATCTGACCTTTATCAAAGGTGATACAGTAGATCAAAGAGCTCAGACTTTTTTGAATAATTATGCAGTAGGAGTGTATAGAGATCTCGCATTTTGGGATCAAGTAGTAGCGGGAACAAATATTGATAGAGATATGGTGATCTGTATTGGTTTTGCTGAATCAACACTAGGAAAATTTCTCGCAACGGACAATAATATCGGAAATGTCGGAAATAATGATAGAGGAGATCGTATTGCTTATGAGAACCCATATAATGGAGCAAGATTGATTCCTTTTACCCTCAATAACCAGTATCTTGGAAACTATCATACGATTAAACAGCTCTCAAGATATGGAAATAGTGATGGAAAAATTTATGCCTCTAGTCCAATTAATTGGCAGAGTAATGTTCAAAAATGTCTCTCAAAGATTAAAGCTTACTATGTGCCTGAAGATTTTCCATTTAGAACTGGAGTAAATCCTAATGCAAAAGCAAATGCTTGAGTGGAGCCACTCAAGACTGAAAGAAATACTCTTATGAGTGGAGCTACTCAGACAAAGCTTGCTGGTATTCCTGTTGAGCAGAAGAAAACTACAACATGAAACCAATAATCAAATATGTCTAGTAGAAAACTCTGATCAAAAACTATAAAAATTTGACAAAATTGATGAAATGACTATAGTTTAAGCTAATGTTCAAAGAAATCTGATTTTTTAGTCTTTTTTTCCAAGACGATGAGCAATAAAACAAAAACAAATTTTATATCAGCATCTGTCAAAAAGGTACTTTCTCTCTCACTTTTGGTGACTGGAGGTGTGGTGATGAGCAGTATGGCACTTGCCCTCTTACTTCAAGACACTGCTAGCTCAAATAATGAGAAAGTTCAGGTATGAGGTATCCAAAGTAGAGTGCAGTACTTGACCGGTATGACGCTCAGCTGAGCAAACAGCGATCGTATCAAGTTTGAATATAAAGAGGATACGAATGCTCTAAACTTTAATGGAGCAATGAATCTGCATGCGCTTGTAATTGGTAGTACAAACCAAGGAGCTACAGGATCAACAGTGATCGGAGGGAATAATAATGTTGTAAAGTGAAACTGACAAAATGCGGCGATTATCGGTGGTAATAAAAATACCGTAACAAATACTACAACCTCAATTATTGCTGGAGCTACAGGAAGTAATATCACAAATGTACAGGACAGTGCGATCTTCTCTGCTGAAGGAACTATCATTGGCTCTGATAATACAACAGATACAATGTTTATCGTCTGAGGAAAGGGACATGTAGCGAGAGGAAGAAATACCAACTTTATCGCTGGATCAGAAAATATTAAAACTGATCAAAATGCTCAAAATAATGTTCTTATTGGAAAAAATATTCGTTCAAATCAGAGTAATATCTTTGTTTGGTCAAATGGGAATACAGAGCTAACTCCTCAAAAGGGAAGTGCTTTTTATGTAAATTCAACGGCTGGGTTTGGTCTCAATACTAATAATCCACAAGCAGCACTTGATATCGCAAATGGAGGACTAGCGTTCAATAAAGCGTATCAGCTTTCTGAAATTACTGATGTAAATATTGCAGGTGTGCATACCGTAGTTCAAAAAGATGGAAAGCAGGGAGTCTGTGGATATAATGGATCAACTTGGGTTCCGCTTACACTTAATGCTGAGAGAGAAGGACTTTGTACAGCAAGTACGCAGTCTACACCTCCAAAACATGCAACGAGCACAATATCTGGTGCAGTACAATTTTCAGGGCAACCAGTAATAACTAACGGAACGACACTTCTTCATCAGGTGTGGTCGGGTGGAATGAATAATAACCGTGGAGGATGGCTGAATCATCCTTGGACCTATAAACATACAGGCCCCCTTGATAACGGAGACTATAGATGTGGTATAGGATTTCATATGGGAAATCCTACTCCAGATGGAATGAAAAATACTGACTGTAAAGCTTGTTCTCCTATCACAAATCAGCGAGATTGGAGAAGTAATGGGAAAAATGATGATTGTGACTTTAGCTGTAAAGCAGGGTTTAAAAAAGTAGGAAGAAGCTGTACAGCATGTGAAGTTGGAACTTATACAACAGATGGTACGGTAGCAAATAGCTGTGCAAGTTGTACCAATAAGCCTGCTAATGCTCACTATACAACTAATGGAACAAGTGCGACTTCATGTACTTGGGCATGTAATGCTGGATATCATAATGTTGGATGAATATGTAAAAAGGCAGTTTGGCAAAAGACTGATACCTATACTTGTAATGTGGCAAGTGGAAAGTGGAAAGATGATAAAATAGTAACAACCTATCATTGTGCCTTAGAGGAAAATGGAAGTGTTTCAGTTCCTGAACATATCTGTAGTCACCGGGGAGCAAAGCCAGCTACAAAAATCGTAGTAAAATGAGATATAAATTGTAATCCTCCAGAGTGGGAGACAAATCGAACTTGCCCAAATCCAAGCTGTAATACTTCAAGAATTGCTGGAAAATGTGGAGGAGCAATTGAGGCGGTAACTTGTACTCAGCATAAAAGAGATAGAGCATGAAATAGTTATGAATCGAGAACTCAATCTCAGCAAAAAGCATGTACAAGAGCTTGTGAAACTGCAGCTTGTGGAACTGCAAATGGTGTAGCTACAAAATATCAACCAACTGCACTCTGTGCGGCAGGTACAGCATCAGCCGTAGGAGGTAATGCAAGTGTTTGGTCATGGACATGTACTCAGCTTGATGGTGCTAAAAATTGTAGTTCTAATAGGCTCCCTCTCAAAGGAGGAAGTTGTGGAGGAGTTCACAATACGATTATTAAGACGCTTCCATCTTCAAACACTCCAAACCTTTGTGAATATGGAACAGTGACCAGTATTCAAGATATTGCTTGGTTTGTACGTGTTCATCCTCTACCACATCTAGGAAGGTGGAAGTGGAAGTGTAGGGGAGATGCTTGAGCTACTAATGAGGAGGTAAATTGTTTTGCTCATGCTCCAGAGCCAAAAGCTGGGGAATGTAATCTCTCAGAAGTAAATAAATGTACGGTTGGAACTGTTGAAGAAACTAGCGAACCTTTAACTAACGGAACTAGATGGAAGTGTGTTTGAATAGATGGAGGAGACTCTACTACTTGTTCTGCCTGTGATAGTGGTTATAAATACAATTCAACCACAAGCAAGTGTGAGCCGAAGTGCGGTGCTGGATATACGTTGAGTAATGGAAAATGTGTAAAACGGGAATGTAAAAAAGAAGAAAAATGTAATTGCCTTAAGTCTGGGGGAAGAATTCCTGTAGCGTGTGAAGGACTTGCTCCTGGACAGGAAGGATGGTGCTATAAAGAGCTTCCACCAATACCAACATCAACTGAAGATACTAAGCAGCAGTGTGAGAGCAAACCACAGTGTCAATGGGGAGAGGTAACCCAGTCAATCTGTGTAGATAATAATTCTAATAGACTCTCTGATGAGGCATGTAGTTCTATCGGACCTAAGGAAAGCTGTAACAGACCACCGATTCCACCGCTTCCTCCGGGGCCACCACCTAAACGTCCACCAACACCTACGCCACCGGCTCCAAAGCCAGCTCCTAAAATTGAAGTAGAGTGTAGTACTAAACAGGCTTATGTCTGCATAAAGGGAAGATTATCTGAAAAAAGTAAAGGCGAGAAGGAAGAATGGGATAAAAGGTTCTCACAATGATACTATGTATGATGACCTGTTGGTAAGTATTGTGTACATGCTAGATGGACATGTACGCCAAATACACACGATCCTTCAATAGATGATGATCCAAAGAATCAAGTTAGCTGTCATCCTCTCAAGTATGGTCCACATTGTGATGGTGGAGCTCCTCAGTTGCCACCATGACATTATCAACCATGAAGACCGGGAAGTCCGAAAAATTAATATAATTAGAAAAACCACCTATTGGGTGGTTTTTTCTGATTCGCTTGAGTATAGAGCATATTATATTTTATTGATAATTTTATATTAAGAAGATTATGAAAAGTGTAGAGCTAATAACTTTCTTAGTTCCAGCTCCTTTGAGATTAATAGTAGTTTCATTTTAAGT
>CAUQBS010000011.1:0-26778 GCA_963516485.1 uncultured bacterium | reverse complement strand
GAGTGGAGTTCTCGCCTCATCTATCAAAATACTATCGATTTCATCCACAATCGCATAATTCAAAGGTCTCCAAGTCAGACTTCTTTCATCTAATGATTTTACAAGATTATCTCTCAGATAATCAAATCCAAGCTCAGAATTTTCAACATAAGTAATATCTCTAGAATACTGCTCTCTTCTCACTGAAAGTGGAGTCGACTTCACAACAGATCAAACACTGAGCCCAAGCCAGTTATATACATGAGCCATCCATTCAGCATCACGAGAAGCAAGATAATCATTTACAGTTACTACCTGAACTCCCTTTCCTGAAAGCGCATTAAGATACACTGGAGCTACTGCAACCAAAGTCTTTCCTTCTCCAGTCTTCATCTCAGCAATCTTCCCTTGATGCAAAATAATTCCTCCAATAAACTGAACATCATATGGGACCATATTCCAAGTTAGTTCCTGCCCTTTTACCTTACATGTGGTTCCAACGAGCCTTTTACAAGCCTGTTTTACTACAGCAAACGCCTCAGGCAACAAACTATCCAAGCTTGCACCATCTTGGATTCTCTGCTTAAATTCATTGGTCTTATCTTGGATTTCTTGATCTGTTAAACTATCATATTGTGCATACAAAAATTGAATTTCCTTAATTATCGGCAAAATTTTATCAATTTGTTTTTGATTATAATCTCAACCAATCAAACTGAGAAACCAGTTAAACATTGTTTTTTCAAAGCAAAAAATAAAATCTGACTTTGCATTCAGCAAACAAACTATAGCGATTTATTTACTGAAAGCAAACAAAAAAAGCGAAAAATCAGATTTCTCACTTTTTTTAAGAGCATACTATAGAGGATATTTCACCGAAAACACATTTTATAAAAGAGGCTCTCCTTCGAGTTTAAAGACCATTCACTTGGTAATACGAACTGGGAGCAGCATTCAGATTTCAAGATTTGCAGTTTTAGGACTTGATTTTAAAATAATCTGCTTCATATTATCCGTATATCCAAAGATATCTCAGTCTTTAGTAATTTCATTAACGATCATCGTTCTCTCAGCTCAGACTTCAAGTTGGTTATTCTCATCAGAAATACGATACAACAGATCATTAAGCTGGCTTCGCCTCTGATGTTTTACCTTGTATGGGATCTCATCTGGATATTTTCTATCCGCAAAAGTCCCCGGGCGATTACTATAAATTCACATATAAATCATATCAAAACGCGCATATTCAGTCAGTTTTAAGGTTTCTTGAAAATCCTCCTCTGTCTCTCATGGGAATCAAAGAATAATATCAGTTGTGATAGAGATTGGTCTCTTGAGCGAACGAATCTTATCAATAAAAGTATAGCACTGCTCTGCTGAATATCCACGAAACATTTTCTTGAGCACAGCATTTGATCCTGACTGAAACGGAATATGAATATGTGGACACAGCTTTTGTTCAGTCTCATGAAGAGCCAAGAGTTCATCAGAATAATACGTTGGATACGGAGAAGTATATCTAAGCCACTTCAAACCTTCTAACTTCAAAACCTCCTTTACAATAGTCAAGAAATCTGGATGCTTATTCACGATTTGCCCCAAAAGAACGATCTCCTTAACTCCATTAGCAAGATGAATCTTTGCCTCTTTAACGATCTGTTCAACAGGGAACCATCTCTCAAGTCCTCTAGCAAAAGGAACAATACAATAGGCACAAAACTGATTACATCCAGTTGAAATCGGAATATAAGCGGTCTTATTATGAGCATTCATACTTGAGTTAATCCCCTCTGGAACAATCGTTGAGTATTCATTTGTTAATTCCCTATCATAACGAACTTCATATCCAAGCTTCTGAAGCATCAATGGCAAAAATCCCGTATCATCAATACGGAAAAAGAGTTCAATATTCTTCCACTTTTGAGATAGATTATGAAAAAGTGGATTAAAACTATGATTAATCCCAACAAGTTCACCTTTATCAGATTTTTTTAGATTTTTTACCTCCTCAGAGGTCAATCCTACAATCCTTGGCTCTTTTGTCAGAACAACTCCTCAGAAATTTCCTGTTTTAAGATTTTCTGGAAGCTTTTTCCCAGTCATAATTTTCTGATTTCTCATATTGTGCTGAATCATACATCCCGTGATCCAAACTTTTTTATCCAATGGGATTTCTTTAAGCTTTCCAGTCACTTTATCCTCAGATTTTTGACGAACAGAGCAAGTATCAAAGATCACAATATCTGCCTCTTCCACTGTCTCTACTGGCGTAAATCAACAATTTTTCAAAACTGATTTTACCCTGGCAGTATCAGCATAATTCATCTGACATCAGAGCGTAATCACCGTAAACTTCATCATCTGTGATCAATATAAAATAGAATAATTTCTAGTATTCAAAAAAGTCGCATTCCCATAGACCAAAAAAATCTGATCTTAATGTGACTTTTATTTAATATAATTATAAGCTTTAATTTTGGAGGTGCGGAGAATTGAACTCCGGTCTAAAAGGCATACCCACTGAACTCTACCATTATAGTCAGCTTTTTAACCTGATTTTTTAGCCTTATGCTGAGAGGGAGAAGGAGAAAAGTAACAAACTCAATTCTTCAATTTTTCCAACACAAGGTTTTGGTTTCCTGCTCAAATCGGCCTTGCTCCTAGCAGGAGTCAGTAGTCAAGGTTAGTTTTAACTGGCTTGAAAGATTACTAAGCGTAAGCCTTTACAAGTTCAGCTCTCTTAAGAAGAGATTTTCATGCGTTAGCATTTTTGGTTTGATTGGTTTTAGGCTCTGTCAATCATCGAGCAATGGCTATCACTAGGTACGGATTCCTCTCATCAAATCCAAAGTCACCCCCATAGTCTTCAAAGTATAGTGAAAATCCTCACCTTTTGCAAGAGAAAAAAATTCGGTTTCACTCTAATCTAGATCGCCACGACTTCACCTCGAGATAAGAGTTACAAAAAATCTTCTCACAAGTAAAAAAACTGACTCCATCACTGAAATCAGTTTTTTTCTCTTTTATTCACATACTTTCTAATATCCAAACATATTTCTATAGTTTTCTCCAACAGGAAGCAATCTACCGATAATCACATTTGCTTTAAGGTCTGAAAGATTATCAATCGCTCCTCTAAGAGACGCCCCAACCATCACTCTAATAGTTTCCTGGAATGAAGCAGCTGAGAGCCAAGAGTCAGTTTCCTTAGCAACAGTAGTAAGTCCAAGTGCAACTCTCTTTCCGCTTGAAGGTCTTTTCCCTTGAGCTTCAAGTTCAGAGTTCACCTTGATATATTCCTCATACTTTACATAAGTACCAGGGATAAAACTTGAATCTCCTCCATCTTCAATAAAAACTTTTGAGAAAAGCTGTTTTACCACTACTTCAATATGCTTATCATTAAGGTCTTGTCCTTGAGAAGCATATACTCTCTTTGCCTCACTAATGATATATCTCTGTGCATGAATATCTCAAACAATATTCTTATATTCCATGATATCCAATGCTCCTGTAGTCAAGATTTCTCCCTTATAGACTCTTTCTCCAACCTTAGTCTTCTTTGGAGTAAGTCCGATAAGTGATTTAGAGAATACCTCCTCAACCCCAAGTGTGATATAATCTTCATTAACCTCAAGAACCTTACCTGCTTCCTTAGTCTTAAGCTTACTTGCTCATTTAGAGGCATAGTTAGCTCCCTTAGTAAGTACCTCTCCTTTCTTTACTATCACTTCATAACCATCTTTGATCAAGTATGATTTTTTCTGAACATCAGCAGTAATTCTGATTTTTCAAAACTTTCCTCCTTCCTGAGTTTCTTCAAATGAAAGTACTCCATCAAAAGGACTCACGATAGCTGGATTTTTTGGAGCTCTCACTTCAAAGAGCTGCTTAACTCTATCAATACCAGACGCCTCAGATGCACCAGCAACTCCTCCATCATGGAAGGTATCAAGGGTCAACTGAGTAGAAGGTTCTCCAATAGATTGCGCAGCAATTACCCCAACAGGAACTCAGATTTCTACCATATTTCTTGTTGCAAGATCCATTCCATAACACTTCTGACATACACCACTCACGCAGTGACAAGTCAATGGACTTCTTACACTAACCATCTTGATATTTGAAGTTTCAATAAGAACCAAAGCCGACTTATTAATCATCTCTCCAGCCTTAAGGATAACAACTCCATTATCATCAATAATATCTTCTGCAGCAGTTCTACCATAAATCAAGCTTGAAAACTTCTCTCCTTTGAGTTCAGCTTCATCCTTTGAGTAAATGATATATTCGCTTGATCCACAATCTTCTTCTCTCACGATAACTTCCTGAGAAGCATCACAGAGCTTTCTGGTAAGGTATCCAGATTCCGCAGTTCTAAGCGCAGTATCGGCCTTTCCTTTACGTCCAGAGTGGGCAGAAATAAAGTATTCAATAGGTTTTAGTCCTTCAACAAATGATGACTTAATAGGCAACTCGATAATCTCTCCCTTTGGATTTACTACCAGTCCCTTCATACCTGAAATCTGAGTCAAGTGAGTCTGAGAACCTCTCGCTCCAGAGTCAATCATCGTATAGAGGTTATTACCTGCACCAATAATTGATTTCAGATTTCATTCTACTGTCTTCTTTACATCAGTCCAGATCTTAACAACCAATCTGTGTTTTTCTTCCTCAGAGAAGAATCCTTTGTAGTAGTACTTCAAAACTTCATTATTCTGAACATCTCCTCCTCTCAAGATTTCTTCCTTTTCTTTTGGAACCTTCATATCCAAGATATTAATTGATGTAGCAGCAATAGTTGAATATTTAAATCCATAGTTTTTGATAGCATCAGCTACTTTTACAGTAGTTTCCATATCATATCTATCAAATACATCAGAAAGCAATCTCTTAAGATCCTTGTTACCCATCTTCTTATTTACAAATGGATAATCCGCCGGCAAAATAGAGTTGAAAATCACCCTACCAACTGTTGTCTCCACGATATCAGATCCATCAAGCACGATTACCTTATCCTTGAGTGTTACCTGCTTATTATTAAACGCATCAAGTACCGCATCAAAGCTTCCATATCTCGCTACTGGATGAATTTTTTCCTTCCATTCATCTTCAGTATTGTAATCTGGATATTTTGGATCAAATGCATCAGTCAAAAAGTAGATTCCAAGTACCATATCCTGAGAATGTGTAATAGTCGGATCTCCAGAACCTGGCTTGATAATATTCTTGTCCGCTGCGATCAATTCTCTTGCCTCTTTCTGAGCTTCATCTGAGATAGGCAAATGAACCGCCATCTGGTCTCCATCGAAGTCGGCATTAAACGCTGGACACACAAGAGGATGAAGTCTGATTGTCTTTCCAGGCATCAACTTGATTTTGAAAGCTTCAATAGAAAGTCTATGAAGTGTTGGCGCACGGTTAAGCAACACATACTTATCCTTAATTACTTCTTCCAAAAACTTAAGCGCAATAGGATTTCCCTCTTTAATCAGCTTTTCAGCCTGTTTTGGAGTATATACGATCTTCTTTTCGATAAGCTTTCCAATAATAAACGGAGTAAACATCTTTACTGCGATATAGATTGGAAGTCCACATTCATTCAAATTCAAGCTAGGACCTACAGTAATAATAGATCTTCCTGAATAGTCAACTCTCTTTCCAAGCAAGTTCTTTCTGAAAACTCACTCCTTACCTGAAAGCATATCAGAAATTGACTTGAAAACTTTGATTCCAGCACCAGCCTTTCCTGCAGAATTCTTCTCTCCAACCAAAAGATTATTGATAGATTCTTGAAGAAGTCTGATTTCATTCTTTTTTACGATATCAGGCATTCCAACTTGGATCATTTTCTTAAGTCTGATATTTCTCATCAGAACTCTTCTATAGAAAAGATTCACATCAGATGAAGCAAATCTTCCTCCATCAAGCTGAACTACTGGTCTAATATCAGGTGGGATCACAGGAAGTTTTCTCACGATCATATTTTCTGGCTTTACTCCAGAGACATAGAGATTGATCAAAAGTTTGATCAAACTCATCATCTTCTTTTTCTGATCAGCAGATCTAATAGTTGGGAACTCCTTTACTCTCTTTTTAATCTCCTTTTCCACATCGATAGACTGAAGCATCTTAAGGATTCCTTCTGGACCTGATGCAAATGAGATCAAGCTTCCAAATTGATAGAAAATATTTCTATAATCTGATTCCAAAATAGTCGCTCCAAACTTCAAATCAGCTACGATTGATCTAATTCTATTAAACTCAGCTTCAATAGATTGCTGATTCTCTTCATAAAGCTTTTTTGCCTCAGCAAGCTTCTTAGGCTCTTTCTGAGCTGATGATTCCTTTTTGTAAAGTTCATCAAGGTCCTTCATTGTCGATTCATAATCACTTGCGATTTTCTCCTTGATCTTTTCTCTAGTTTCATCAGTAATATCTTTTACTACCACATATTTCACATATGTCAGGATTTTATCAATTTCATTAGCTGAAAGCTGAAGAAGCTGATGGATACCTCCAGATGGAGATTTCTTATACCACTCATGAACTACAGGAGAAGCAAGATCAATATGTCCCATTCTCGTTCTTCTTTCTCTTGAAGAAGCCACTTCTACACCACATCTTTCACATACAATTCCCTTATATCTCACTCCCTTATACTTTCCACAACTACATTCAAAATTCTTCACAGGACCAAAGATAGACTCACAAAAAAGTCCCCCTTGCTTTGGTTTTCCTGTCCTATAGTTAACGGTATCTGGATTATCCACTACTCCACGAGACCATTTTTCAACTTCCTCCATTGAAGCGAGTGTCACCATCAATCCGTCAAATTTTATTTTATTCATTGAAATTACTGCATAGGATATAAAAATCTGATTTTTCTTACTCTATTTGCCCAAAATCTTCTAAGTCCTCCACTACTTTACCAATCATTTCTCCCTTTGATTCTACTTCATCCTCATCTTCATCTAAAGATTTAGTAAGCTCCTGTTCAAGTGAAGCAGTCATGATTCCAGAGAGTCCAAGACTCTTGATCTTGTCCATTCTTTCTTCATAGATTCTTTCCATTTCATCACTTGTCAAAGAAACGATATTCTGACCAAGTCCCTTGAAAAGATAGGTCAACAAGTTGAAAGACTCAGGCAATCCTCAGATTTTTGGCTTCTGAGACTTGATAATAGATTCATAGAGTTTATTTCTACCTACAACATCATCAGATTTCACAGTAAGCATTTCTTGAAGAGTATATACTGCAGAATACGCTTCCAAAGCCCACACTTCCATCTCTCCAAATCTCTGTCCTCCTTGTCTTGACTTTCCTCCAAGCGGTTGCTGAGTAATAAGTGAGTAAGGACCTACAGATCTAGCATGGATCTTATCCTCAACCATATGCACAAGCTTCAAAATATGCATATATCCAACAGTAACCTGCTGAGCATAAGGTTCTCCAGTTTCTCCATCATAAAGTGTAGTTCTAAGCTTATCTTCAAGACCAGCTTTTTTTGCAAGCTCAACGATATCATCTACCCCAATTCCACCAAAGGTTGGAACCGCAAATTTCACACCAAGCTCCTTAGCAATAAGTCCCAACTGAGACTCAAAAAGCTGACCAAGGTTCATACGAGAAATTACTCAAAGTGAGTTCAAAACAACATCAATTGGCTTTCCATCAGCTGAGTATGGCATATTTTCTTCTGGAACCACAGTCGCAACAATACCCTTATTTCCGTGTTTTCCAGCGAGTTTATCTCAGATTTCAATCTTTCTTGTAGAAGCAACATATACTTTAATCTTCTTTCTAACTCCTGCCATAAGGTTATCTCCCTTCTTTGAATCAAGAATTACCACTTCTACAACTTTTCATTCACTACCAGATGGCATATAAAGAGAAGTATCTTTTACATTCTTTGACTTGTCTCCAAAGATCGCCTGAATAAGCTTTTCTTCTGGTGTAAGTTCTCCTTCTCCCTTTGGAGTAATCTTTCCAATCAAAAGATCTCAACCTTTCACGATAGCTCCAATTCTAATGATACCATCCTCATCAAGGTTTGTAAGTTTAGACATTGCAACACCTGGGATATCATTTGTTGTCTCTTCGGGTCCAAGCTTAGTTTCTGCAACCTCGATTTCATATTCACTGATAATCACTGAAGTAAGCTCATCATCCTTCACCAATCTTTGAGAAACAACGATCGCATCTTCATAGTTATATCCTTTCCATGGCATAAACGCAACTCTAAGAGATTTTCCAAGAGCAATTTCTCCATTTACAGAACATGGTCCCTCAGCCAAAAGATCACCTTTTTGTACCTTTTGTCCTAAAGAAACACAAGGAACCTGATTCAAACAACTCTTTGAATTTGATCTTGCGAAAGTAATAAGTCTGTATTCTTTAATTCCTTCCTTATATTTTACCTTCACAAGTCCTCCATCAACATATACAACTTCTCCATCTCATTCAGCCTTAATCACTGCATGAGACATCTTCATAATATCACTTTCAAGTCCAGTTCCCACCAATGGAGCATCATTCTTCAACAATGGTAGCGCCTGTCTCTGCTGGTTTGTCGCTACAGAAGCACGCACCGCATCGTTATGATCTACAAATGGAATCAATGAAGTATTAGGAGAAAAAATCTGAGCCAAATTCACATCCATGTGTGTTACATCATTGATATGGAAACTTCTCATCTCACCAAAATGCCTCGCAGCAACTCTAGTATTCAAGATATTATTATGCTCATCCAATGAAGCAGTCGCATCGGCGATAATCACTCTTTCATCCATTTCTGGAGAGATATAATCAACTTCACCAGTCAAGAACGGCTTTACAGCGATAGGTTTCTTGATCTTTCCATAAAACTTTTCAATTTTCTTTGCAGTATCAGTATCAATAAGCTCATTTTCTTTGATAATAACCTTACTTGTAGGATTTCCCTTTGCATCAAGCTCAAAAATATCACGATGAGCAATTCTTCCAGTCAATGCTTCAACATTTGGATCTACTTCACGAAGTACCTTCAAAGCTGGCGTTTCCAAAAATCCTTCATCATTAATTCTACTATAGAGTGACTGATAGATTACAAGTCCAATATTCTGTCCTTCTGGAGTTTCGATCGGACAAATTCTACCATAGTGAGATGGGTGTACATCTCTCACTTCAAACTTAGCTGTCTCTTTCTTAAGTCCTCCAGGACCAAGAGCAGTAATTCTTCTCTTATGTTCAATTTCTGAAAGTGGATTAATCTGATCCAAAAATTGAGAAAGCTGAGATGTTGCAAAGAATGATTTAATCGAATTATCAATCATTTTAAAGTTCACCAAATCAGTAATCTTCAATGGATTTTCCATATTCAAAACTGAAAGTTTTCCTCTTACACTCTTTACAAATTTTCTCATCACAGGCTGAATATGAGAGTACAAAATTTCTCCCATAGTTCTCACTCTTTTATTTGAAAGATGATCAGCATCATCTACATAATATCCTTTTTTATGATTACAAAGATCCAAAAGATATTTTACCGCCTGAATCATATCTTCTCCATCAAAGATATTTGCTTCGTCTCCCTTAAGTGGCTTTTTAAGGTTCAACTTTGCATTAATCTTTCTTCTAGCAATGCTTCCCATATAAATTCTCTCTGGAAGCAAAAATTGCCCCTTAATATAATCCAAAGCTGATTGAGCATCAATAAGCTCCCCTGGTCTAAGCTTAGCATAAATAAACTCAGCAGCAGATACCGCATCTACAGTAGTATCCTTCTTTAAAGTAATATCAATAAAGTCTACATCTTCAGCATCAGCTTGCCCATCAAATGCGGCTCTAATACTCTCATCAGTTTCTAATCCAAACACTCTCAAAAGTGAAGTAATAGGGAACTTTCTTGACTTATTGATTCTCGCTACAACATTTCCTGTTTTTTCAACACTCACCTCAAGCCAAGGTCCATTTTCAGGGATCAACTTAAATGAATACCAAAAATCCTTCTTTCCATAAAAGATTCCATATGATCTAATAATCTGAGAAATAATCACTCTCTCAACTCCATTAATAATATATGAAGCAGATGGAGTCATCAAAGGCAAAATACCGATATTTGCTCTTTTATTAAAAAGAACTTTTTCAGCACTCTTTTTACCTCCTTCTTCCTCAACCTTTTCAACGAGCTTTACCTTTGCAGTAATAATTCCTCCATAAGTAAGCTCCTTTTTCTTACATACATCAACAGTTTCAATTGGCTCAGAAACTTTTACATCAGAGATCGTGATATACATTTTTTCACCGGCAATATCCCAAATCTTCTCAATATCAGTAAAGAGCTTATTAAGGTAGATATTAATGAAATCATCATACCCTTTTTTCTGGAGTTCCAAAAGATCAGGTAGTTCCCCATGAGTTTTTGGCATTGTCAAAAAGATTCTACCATCTCTCTGATAATAGTCCTTAAATAGGTTTTCTACCTTTGCATTTACAGCAGTTTTTATCTGTTCTTTCGCGTCAGTTTTCGATTTTTTTGATACTACAAAAGAAGGCTTACTCGTCTTGGCAGCCTTTGTAGTTCAAGGTTGTTTTTTATTTACCATCCTAGTTATAACAATAGAAAATAAACAAAACAAAGAAGCCCTCTATAGCCCACTTCCCACATAGAACAAGCAATATTTTAGCTCCGAATTTGTCTCAACAGATCATATCTCCATCAAGGAGAAGCGCAAACAAAGACCACATCCATTACGCATGCTGAGAGAGACGAGTAGTAAACTTGTCTCTAAAACATTTCGGGGGCAACAATCTTTGTGGAGATAATACTGATTTAACTAAGCAAAGTCAAGGCTTTTTTAGGGATTTTATTTTTTTAAAGCTATCTTTTATTACATTATTTGTATATGCCAGCAAATCCTCTTGACATAATTTTCTAAAACGTTATTATCCTACACATAAGAGATAATCAGCAAGATTATCGTATTTTACTCGGACACTCCTATCCTATAGAAGAATTTTCACAAGGAATTTCATCCAACAGAAACTATTTAAAAACATACTTTTACTTTAATTAAGTTTCAACACCATGTCTGATTGTATTTTTTGTGATATCATCTCTAAAGATATTCCAGCTTATATTGTCGCTGAAGATGAATACTGTATGGCGATCCTTCCTAAAGAAATGGAAACAAAGGCTCATACCATAATTTTCCCCAAAAAGCATTCTGAAAATATTTTTGGTACAGATTATGAAACATTTTCTAACATTTTTTCCTTTATACAAGAAATATCAAGAAAATACCAAGACTGACTTTGAAGTATTGGTTTAAATATTCTCAATGCCAACTGAGAAGGGGCTCAACAATCTGTCCCGCACCTACATTTTCATATCATTCCACGCTTTAAGAGTGATGGATTAAATGCGCGACCAAGTTTTCCTCAAATTTTATTAGATAAAAATAGTGAATATCATGAAATCATAGAGAAATGTTTTCCTAAGACGGAAAAACAATAAAGCCCTTAATGACTTTATTGTTCAAAGGAAATCTATTTTCTCCAAAACACAGAAATTACTTCTGTCTCTGAACTGTTAATTGATGTCTTCCTTTTGCTCTTCTCCTTGCGAGCACTCTTCTACCAGTCCATGATGCCATTCTCTCTCTAAATCCGTGAGTTCTTATTCTCTTTGTCCACTGGTATTTTCTGATTCTTCTTAATTTACTAGCCATAAGAATGTGATATTAATGATATAAACTATCTGCTGATAAAGTTCAACAAACCTAGAGTTCTCGCTCTAATGATCTCCTGTCTAAGTTTCTTTTGAATCTTTACAGAGTTTCCAGTATAAAGCCTTGGCTTAATATCACCAAACCTTGTAAGATAATACTTCAAGATAGGAATTGACTTCCAGTTGATATACTTAGCATTTCTCTCATCAGCAAAGAAGGTAATCTTTTGACCAAATCTCTTATCTTTAATATCCTCAATTGCCTTATCAAATTCTGATTGAAGTTTTTCAAAGTGGAAGAACTTCTGTTCAGCAGTCATCTTATAGATTTCATATCTTACTACCGCCTGATTATACAAAAGAGCCGCCTTAACATCCTTTACCTGCTCTGGAGCAAGTTCTAGAAGATATGAAACAAAGTAAGCCTTAGTATTTTTATCCTTAAGTTTGAAAGAAAGAGTTTGAATTCAGATTTCATCTTTTTCTTTCACAGTGAATTTTGCTTCTAGATCAGCCAAGAAAGCCTTTCTATCTGCCTCTGAGGTGTTTGCATTGAGCATAAGCACCAATTCGTAATGTTGCATAAAGTTGTGCAATAAACAAATAAAAGATTTAGATACTTTTTAATGCGCCGATTAAATCCGAGTATATTTTTCTACAGAAAAAAATCAAGAGAATTTACAAGTTTTTTAAGATGAAATATAGAAAATCACGTGTTTTTGATGAGAAATCAAGGTTCTCATAAGCAAAAACCATCTATTTTCCCCAAAAATTAAAAAAATCTGACCACAGATAGCGATCAGATTTTTCACTGTATTTGATAAAAACTATACAGAGAATCTATAGAATTTGGTAATTTCAAATCCAGCAGGCAAAATTTCCTTCACCTTCTTTCCTCCATCTCTAATATATTCCTGTTCAAGAAGTACATTATCAGCAAATGCCTTATCTACTTTTCCTTTTACAATATTAGCAATCATATTTTCTGGCTTTCCAGCAGCCTTAAGTTCTTCTGTAAACTGATCTTCAAGCTTAGCCTTTTCATCAGCTGGAACTTCATCAAAACTAAGATAATCAGGATTGAGCGCAGCAATCTGAAGCGCCAACTCCTTTGCTACATTATCATCTCCGTTATGATATACAAGAGAAACTACCTTATCCCCTGGATGAGAATATGCATATACCTTGCTTCCTGTTACATGAACTCCACCAAGCTTAAGATTCTCTCCAGTAGTAGCAATTCCCTCAGCAATAAGGTTATTGATCTTTTCTACAACATCAGCAGGAAGATCATCTTGACTCTCTACATCACCACTAACAGACTTCAAAACATCAAAAATCTTATCAAAAAGCCCCAAGAAACTATCATTCTTTGCAACAAAGTCTGTTTCACAAAGAAGTTTTACAACATAAGTTCTGCTTCCATCATTGTGAGTCTTAATAAGACCTTCATTTGTCTCTCTGTCAGCCTTTTTACCTGCCTTTGCAATTCCTTTTTTTCTAAGGATTTCCTGAGCAAGCTCCAAATCACCATTTGCCTCTACAAGAGCATTTTTACAATCACCAAGTGGAGCAAAAGTAGCATCTCTCAATTGTTTTACTAAGCTAATATCAATTTGCATTATTATATAGTATAAAGATAAAATATAGACATGATTTTGCATTTAGCAATCAAAAACTACTTATACAGAAAAGACGACTGAAATCAACAGTTTTTGATCAAGAAAAATCGACTAACATTTTTTCAAAAAAAGAAAAAATCTGACTTAGTTCAGATTTCCTTTTTAGCAAAGTGCAGCTAACACAACTAATATAAATTATTGATTTCACTGAGATTGGTCTGGAACCTGTGGCTGAGGCATCTGCACAGGAGCATCAAGAGAAATATCTCAATACACCCTCTTTTTGATATCAAAAAGAGAAAGAATCCATCCACCGATATCCGCATAAAGAGTTTTCCACTTATTTTCCTGAGTTAGATTAGCGAGATACTGCCCTCTTCGTGCCTGCATAACAAATACAACATAAAGGATCAAGTTCCCTAACACAAAGAAAAAAGGCAACCACCCCAAAATTGGGATCCAGAAGATCATCAACCATACAAGGAGCAGCAACATATTCAGCGAATATCGACCAAGCACCTGCCTAAAATGGAAGTATTCATAAACTGTCAAATCCTCCTTGGCCGAAAAAAAGAGAACCCCCACCAAAAGGTAGGCAGTGATAACTCTCTTTCTTTCAGACGAACTAGGCAAATACATATTTTCTTGCATAGGTTTTTCAAAGAGGAAATAACAAATTAAGACAACAAGTAATTAAGTACAAAATCAATACTAGTATAGCTATTAATATTTGTCACTACCAATTCATTTTCAGGCCAATATCTAGAGAAGTTAGTACCAGCAATCACGATTGCTTCTAACTTTCCCTTAAGATTTTCTACCTCATCAATCAATGTAGAAAGCATAGTTCCATCTACAACGATCACAAGTTCTGGTCTTTTCTTAAGATTAGTAACTCCTTTATATACTTTATTAGCTCTATCAAAATTTCTCTTGTATACAAGTTGTTCTTTTTTAGTGAGGGCAGCATAAGCTTCACTCTCCATAAAGCTCGCCATTTCATTGATAGAATCAATTCTCTTCTTGAAGGTATCAAAGTTTGTCAAAAACCCTCCAGAAACCTTATAGTTAAGATATGATACTCCTGTCTTTTTAGCCAAAGCCTCAAGTTCAGCAGCGTACATTTTCTTTTCACATACTACCAAGATTTCCTTTCCAGCAGCTTTTGCCTTTTGAATAGTAGCTTTCGCGTCCTCTAGTTGCTGAGCAACAGATTCAGGATTGATCACTACAACTCCATTAGTTACCTCAGACCAGTACTTGCTAGTCTTTGGATGAGCTTCATTTTTAAGTGTACCTATATGCGCTTGCGCCTCAACGATTTGATTAACAGATACTGTCATTCGTATAGGTAATAGGAAATATAAAACAGATCCTTGCAAATAGTAAGTCTAATGGTCAAAGTGTAATCACTCCGCCACAAACCTACTATCCCAAGAATAGAACGAAATCAAAAATCTGATTTCTGTTATTTTTTTACTAAGAACTATTTAAAGTTAATAGTTGCTCCAGCTTCAGTAAGCTTAGTCTTCAAAGCTTCAGCTTCATCAGCCTTAGCATTTTCCTTAATGATAACTGGCGCTTTTTCTACAAGTTCTTTAGCAGCCTTAAGGTCAAGACCAAGAGCCTCTTTTACAACCTTAATTACAGCGATCTTCTGTTGACCAGCATCAGCCAATTCAACATTCATAGCGTCTGAAGCTCCAGCATCAGCAGCAGCTCCACCAGCAGCAGCTCCTCCTGCAACAACCATAGCAGCAGCAGTTACTCCAAATTCTTCTTCCAAAGCCTTTACAAGTCCGTTAAGTTCAACAGCATTCATTTCTTTTACAAGATCAATAATCTGTTGTTGATTTTTAGTTAACTCCATTGTTTACAAAACATAATAAATAAAATGAGTTTTTAGATGTAATTGAATAGGAGAAAGCCTATTCAGCTTTTTTTGCGATTTGATCAACCACCGCAGCAAATGATTGTACTGGGTAATTGAAAAGGTATGCCAATTTTGACAAAAGCTCTTCCCTTGAAGGGATATTTGCAAGTTCTGTCACATAATCAGAATCATGCCACTTTTTGTCATACCAAGCTCCTAAGAACTTAATAGAAGCTGATAGCTCCTTGTTCCCAGCGACCTGTTTTGCATACTTGTTAACAACCTTCATAGGAGTGTATTCATCATCATTTGCATAGAGGACAACTACAGACCCATCAAGATCACTTTCAGCTACGGCATCAAACCCAGCTTCCTTGAGAGCAAGTAAGAACAGCTTTTTTCTGACAACATTATATTTACCAGAAGCAGCAATGACCTCTTTTCTGATTTCAGTAGAGAGTGTTACAGGCAATCCAGATTGCTGAAGCACTACTACATTTTTTGCAGAAGTAAGATCTTGCACATACTGTTTTACTAACTCAACTTTTTTCTCTTTTGAGATTGTCATAGTAGAGTAAAACCTTGATATAAAAAATAACCCGTTGCCGGGGCTATCTCATTTTTTAGTCATCTCGAGATTTTATAAAATCCCAAAACTTCCATCAAGATAAGAATAACCTAGGTAGGATTTATCTTTTCTAAAGAAAAGTACCTACTGTCTTCGGCAAAGATAACCCCATATATACTCAATCAAAACAAAAAATCAAGTGATTTTTATTTTTTTGAGCTAGAGGAGAGAAAAAGAGAGGAATAATAGCAAAATCTCTATAAAAGAAGGAATGGGGAAATCAGATTTTATCTTTCTTTTCATCATTATTTACAACAATAGCATATATTTTCTAATATCATCTTGACATAAGACAGTATTTATATATAAGTATTCTGTATAAACAAAAACCATAAGGAATATGAACATCTTAGAAAACAAAATTTTTGGAATTAGGAATGTTCTGATGATGATTCATGCATTGAGAACACTTCAAAAAAAACGGTTTAATGTCGCAATGTTTATAGATGCGGATAATGTGACTCCGAGCCTAGTGCGATTTGCTATTGAGAAAGTAAATCAAGAATATGGTAAGGTTGTTATTAGAAACATCTATGGGAACTGGTCTAACAAATTTTTATTGGACACATGGAATCCCTCTATCAAGCAGTATCGTCTTACAAGGATTGATAACTATTCTCAGAGCAAAGGGAAAAACTCTACCGACATCTGTGTGACAATCGGTGCTATGGATATTCTCCATCAAAAGAAGGATATCGATATCTTTGTCCTAATCTCTAGTGATAGCGACTTTATCAATCTCGTTCATCGCTTGAGAGATGAGAGGAAACTTGTGATTGGCTATGGACATGATCCGAATATCAATACTCAAAAAGCTTATGATGAGTATTATATCGTGGATCGAGCAAAGCCTCAGACCATCATTAACCCACCGAAGGAAACTATTCACAGGGTAACCCTTGAAGAGACTCCAAAACAAACACCTCAATCAGAACAAAAAAATCAGACTCTAGTTCCAGTCCAACCTCAAAATGAGGAGAAAAAAGCTGAACCTTCCTCTCCTCCAAAACAGTCCTCTGAAAAATCAACAAAACCAACAGAGAAAAAAACTGAGGAAAGTACAGGACTTGGTGAACCGATGAGGGAGAAGTTTATCTCTGATCTTGTGGCTGCATACAATTGTGTATCAGCGAACTCTAATCTCGTTTCGATGAAATCTCTCTATGAACAATATAAAAAAATTGATCGAGCAATCCAGTTCCTTCACTTTAACAAATTTGTAGAAGAAGTTAAGAATACTGGATATTTCCAGGTTATTCCTGATCCTACCACTGGAGAGATACATCTGAAATTAAAAAGTCCGTCAGTTTCCTGACGGATTTTTCCTATTTTTATTATAATAAATCACGACATAAAACTAAAGATCTTTCCTCCAATCATCCAAAATTTCCCTAATTCATCTTCAATTACTAGAACTTGTAGATTGCTTAGGAACAAGGAAAGAAGAATCTATAGCGCAATAATTCATCCATTTTTCGAGTTTACCTTTGAGTTTCTCTATATGTCCATCTTCAAAATCTCTTTTCACTTGTTCTGATGGCTCAAGTTTCTGAGCTTTAGAGTTTCAATTAAGAAGAACAGTAATATCTCGTGATTCGATTTTCTCTATGCACTCAGAATAAGTATTATATGTTTTAGGAAGTCTCTGTGTATCTTTAGAAGAATCCAAAGAATAACACTCTTCTACTCTATCTCAAAGAGCGATACCATACATAGTACAAATTTTTTTTTCATAATCATAAACTTTTTTTAATTTACCACAAATTTTTTTTAAGGAAGAATCATATGTTAATCTATTTTTCTTTTTCTGCAATTCTTGAATCATTTCAATAGCTTTCTTCATAGATTCATAATGTTTCCTAAAAATATCACTTTCTTCCTCACTATTTTTACCAAAGACCATTTCTATAATATACCAAAAATTATTTCTAAGATTACAATAGTATATCGGTTTATCTGGATGTCCTCGGATCTGATTTGCTTCTAAGGTTACCTGTGCTGGGAAAGTTCACAAAATCAAATACTTAACATTCTCCCGTCCTCCATCTGGAAGTAACGGATTTAATCATTTAGTTGGTTCCATTCTAAAAGTAATTAAAAGATAAATAACTCGTATATACTCTTCTCAAAATAATAATCAATACAAAAAAAATTACCCAATAAAAACCGTTTTCTTTACGCAAAAAAACGAATTATTTGATTTCCTCCGATCAGCAATCTTCTCTCCCTTTTTATCCAGATATGAAAGCTCCTCTACTACAAATCCAGAGGTCAACAAAAGCTCCTTAAGCTCAGCCAAGGCAAAAAGATGATAAAATCTGAATTCAGTCTTCTCCCCCTGCTTCCAAGGAACATAAATATCTCTCCAATCCTTCTTCCCTATTGAAAAAATTCGCATTAAGACTGAACGAGCAACTTGCTTCCGATAAGTTTTCAAAAACCAACTTGAAAGCGACCAATTAGTCATCAGTAGAATTCCATCGTACTTGAGGGATTTATAACAGTTTTTGAGCAAGTTTCTCCTCTCCTCCACACTCAGCAAATGCTGAAAACTCGCACACGCAACAATCACATCATACTCCTCCTGCCCTGCATTCTGCATAAAAACACTCATATCTTCACAGCTAAACACACACTCTGGGTGATCCTTGCTCGCATAGGCAAGCAAGCCTTCAGATAAATCTACTCCATGATACTCAAAATCTCAGCTCCAATGCTCCTTAAGATAAGAAAGAAATCTCCCTCCTCCACATCCAAGTTCAAGAATTCTCGGCTTTTCAAGGTTTAAACTTTTGATATAGTCCAGAAAATACTGACCATCAGTCCAATGTTTTTGCCTCGTCTGATAATATTTTCTTGCATTTTCAGTATAAAAGTGAGCAAGATCAGATTTTATCTTTTGCATAGTGGAGTGATGAGAATAAAGGTTTTTCCTTTTGATAGTGTTTTCATACTTTTTTTCAAGGAGAAAGCTTCTCTCATCTGGAAGTATAAGGATGTTATCATTTTCCATGCTGACTATGGTGACCCCATAAGTACAGAGTATGGACATATTGCAATGATTGTCTCTGCTTATGCTTCAGGCAAACAAATCAGATACAAGACAGTTAGTGCTAACAACCATGGGAAATTGAAATTGAAGGACGAATACAACTGTTCAAATATTTCAATCCCTTCTCCAGCTAGAACGCTTATTGTTAATAAGGTTAGTATCTACAGAAAGTGATTAAGTTCATTAAAAAAAATGCCTAGGAGTTTTCTCCTAGGTATTTTTCATAAGATTTAATCCAAGTACGCTATCGTCATATTCAAGAGTGGATTACTATCATCATCTCAGAGATAGCTGTTATAGAGGACATATTTGGTTGGATGCTCCTTACTATACAAAATATCATAAGTTCGTGTTTGAAAGAAACCTAAATTTTGTGCTGGATAGGAGTATCAACAAATAGGACTATAAATATCAAGATCTACTTCTCAGTGCTGATCTGCAATCACCTGAGGTGTCAGTATCGCGTAGCGAACATTTTCATCATCCCCAGCTACACGAGGAGTTCCTACTGAACCTCTCCCCTCTCGATATGCTCAAGTTTTTGGCACCACATTACAAATAGCTTTCCCAAAGAGGTAGGTTGGTGGCTGAGCTTCATCAAAGTCTCAAAGTCCATAGTCATAGTTGATTGCCTCTTGAATAGTGAGGTCGCTTTCCTTGTCTTTGAAAATATAGTTTGAATATCCATTCCCACCGATTATGATGCGATTGTTGATCCAATGTCCAGAAAAAAGCTGAAATCTCTTCTCATTTTCAAGGTAATAATTCTTCCACTGTTCAATACCTCCTGTAAAATATTCTGTAGCACCTGCCGGCATATGAGCTATTAGCTTTACACAAAGCTCAGGGATAAGCGCTGAAAAGCCTGATTCAGCTTCATCTCGCTGAAGAGTAAAGTTCCTGCTTCAAGTGAGATTGGCATAATATTCATTCCCTTTACAGTCAAAGTTTTGCGCGAGAGGTTCTGAAGCTTTAGGGGTACTTGGCTCTTGAACTGGAGTTGTGCTACAACCAGCTAAGAAAGCCACTCCTCAGAGTACTAGAAAGCTTAAGTATTTCCTCATCATGCTAGTTATGTATAAGGTAAAACACTATAGATATAGAAAATCTTCAGCAAAAGTCAAGCAAATAAAAAAGCCTCTAGGGAATTCCCTAGAGACCTTTTTCTTATTCTTCTATATCTTTTATATCAAAGATTTCTAGAGTCTCAAAGATATCTTTATCCCTTTTACGATACTCTCACGCAAAAAGAAGCTCTAATTCTTTTTGACTAAGAGGTCTTCCTAAAAAGTAATATTGATTATTCTTTCAAAGGACAGAGGAATAGGTTTCTTCATCGAAAAAGGCATCATAGGCTTTCCCTTTATGTAAGTTGGCTATATAATTTTCTGTTTTCTCGTGATTCTCATAAGATTGAATAATAATTTGACCTACTCATATAGAGTTTCGATCCATACCACTTATGGCCCCAGCATTTGGTATCCCGCCTTTTCGATCATAGGGGAGATTAAAAATAATATAGGTTTCTTGTATGCTAGCAGCCTCAGATGTTTGAGCTACCCCAATCTGCCCCCCTTTCCATGCTTTTCCAAGTTTTACCTGAAACCCATACACTTCATTTCTATAGATGAGGGAATCTCCCGTCTGTGTCACGATCGCTCCGCTATTCGCTTCCGTGATTACAACAATCGGAGTAGTATCCCCTGTCTGTGCAATTGCTCCACTCATCGCCTCCTGCTGAGCAACTCCTCCACTCAGGGTTTTCTCCTCCTGCGGTAAAACTCCACAGCCACTTAAAACTACTACTCCAACAACAAAAGACCAAAGTCAGATTTTCCTCATCTTCTTCTACCTAAGAATAAAAGCGAAATTAAAGGTAAAGATTATATAACAAAAGTCAAGTTAACAAAAAAGCCTCTAGAGTTTCCTAGAGACTTTTTTAAAGTTCTAAAATTAATAAATTATCAAAGAATATTCTATTACTCCAGTCTCAGCACTCTTTTTCTTCCAATCATTGTACTACAATAGGAGTACATTGTAAGTCTGGGAGGAGATGGTTTACAATAGTAGGAGGAACATTGGTTATCATTTTCTGAAAAAAATATTTGTTATTAAATCACAAGGTATCAATTAAAAAACCTGTCTTCCCTCCCATATTCGTTTCTGAGTTGTTATAGTCTTCCCAGTATTCTTTATGTGTGCTAACAAATACTCCAACTACGATCTCATATCCCGTTTTATCCATTATTGAGTCTCAAGGAACTGGCCCTTTTCAGTAGGTACCATAGAGCCGTATCACTCTAGGTGTCTCTGCATATATTTTTACTCCTTTGGTCTCTTTCCCAAGCTTTACCTGAAAACCATAGACCTCATTTCTATAGATGAGCGAATCTCCCGTCTGTGTCACAATCGCTCCGCTATTCGCCTCCGTGATTACAACAATCGGAGTAGTATCTCCTGTCTGTGCCTGCACTTCTGCAAGGGTAAGCTTCGCTTCTTTTCAACTCAAAGCTTCTGCTGGCGAGAGTTCTGTTTCGCTCCCCGTTTGTGAAATATCTCCACTCAATACCTTCTCCTCTTGCGGCAAGACTCCACAGCCACTCAAAAAAACTACACCAGCGACCAATGACCAAAGTCAGATTTTTTTCATCCGAAGAATATTAAAAATAAAAGAAACTCCTCAGAATACTATCCTAAGGAGCTTCAAAATCAAGCCATTTCTCTTGTCTTAATTCTTTTCTTGCAAATATTTCTCAGCCTCAAGCGCCGCCATACATCCAGTCCCAGCAGAAGTGATCGCCTGCCTATACTTCTTATCCTGAACATCTCCAGCCGCAAACACTCCAGCGACACTCGTCTGAGTGCTACCAGGTTGCGTCTGAATATACCCAGCTTCATCCAATTCAAGCTGACCAGCAAGGAAATCAGTATTTGGCTTGTGACCAATCGCATAAAATAAACCTGAACATTCAATCAGCTTTTTTTCTTGAGTTTGATTATTAACTACTCGAACTCCTTCCAAGAGCTGACTTCCTACCGCCTCAACTGCCTCAGTATTCCAAAGGAAAGTGATTTTAGGGTTATTGAGTGCCCTTTCCTGCATCACTTTAGAAGCCCTGAGCTGTTCTCTTCTCACAAGCACGACCACTTCACTTGCAAAATGTGTGAGATGAATCGCTTCTTCCATTGCGGCATCTCCCCCTCCAACTACTAAAATCCTCTTATTTCTAAAGATTGGAAGCCCTCCATCACAAATCGCACAAGCAGAGATCCCCTTCTGCCAAAACAGCTCCTCTCCTGCGATATGCATTCTCTTTGCTGTAGCTCCAGTCGCGATAATCAAGCTATCTGCTGTAAATACATCAGATCAAACTCTGACTTCAAATGGTCTTTTACTCAAATCAACACTTTCAACAGTCTTAGTCTGAATTTCTGCTCCAGAATTGAGTGATTGCTTTCTCATCTGGCTCATCAATTGACTACCATCGATTCCCTCTGGAAAACCTGGGAAATTCTCTACAACGGTTGTAGTCGTAAGCTGACCTCCAGCAGCGATCCCACCAGCCATAAATCCCTCAAACATCAACGGTTCAAGTAATGCCTTCCCTGTATAAATTGCTGCAGTATGTCCTGCTGGACCTGATCCAATAATAATAACCTTTCTATGATTCATATCTTAAATTACAAAAAAACTAAAAAGCTGACCTTTTTTATAGGAATCAGCTTTTTCTTTGCAAGGAGTTTTTTAGAAAACTCTCTACTCTAATACAATCTCATCAGCCCCAGAATGCGCCTCAGCACTACCAGAGTTCACCTCGACTTCTGCCGCCTCATCAGACGACAAAACTCAGATTTCTCATCTTTTGCTTGCCTCACCAAAAGTCTCTTCAGCCCTACATACTCCATTAAAGAAATCTGCCTCTACACACTCACTTCCATCAGCAAAGATACAATACCCATGAAGCTTTCAGCCCTCCTCTCTCATCTCTAGATTCCCCTCATGATCCAAACAATACAAAGAAATCTGATCTTGAAGCGTTGATTGAACCTCAGGTGCTGATTGCATTCCACACCCAGCTAAAAGCAGCATTGAAAGAGCTATACTAGCAAATCCTAATCTTTTCATATCTAATAGTAGTAATAAAGTAAAATTATTTTATACGATTCCGATAAATAGAAGAGATTTTTCAAACTAAAAGGTAAGTAGCATATGTATTATCTCCTGTGTTTCTTCTTGATATCTCGGAAGTTGTTTCAAAGTAATTGGCTGCTGAGTATCATATATCGACTGCAAAAAGTAAAGATATTCCTTATCTATAAAGCATCATCAAAGAAAAGTTGAGAGCGAATATTTTTTTGATTTCTCATCCCAAAAATCCTGACTCAATACACGAATCGTCGAATAATCAAACCCAGAAAAAAGGAACACCAGCTGGTCAGAATATCAATAGATCGCATTTTTATCTTTGTAATAACAAGAAAATTCTGACTGACGCGACTCATCATAAAACAGTTCTTGAAAAGTTGACCGATCTATTTGCTCAGGGTTTACGCTATGACTATCAGAAAAATCCCTCACTGCTTGAGCATTCTGCTCTAAATAGACCGCTCCAGAGAGATAGGGAGCGACTATCTTATCTCATGAAGCGACTAAAGCACAGTGAGCACCACCAGTATAAACAAAAGACTGAGAATGGGATGCAAGGAATTCGAAAGAACTAAAAAAATAAATTCCACTGACAAAGACTACAAGAACTAAAGAATAGTAAAAATAGGGAAAGTGCATATTAGATAAATCAAAATAAATGAAGGAAGGAGAGAAAATAATCTCTCCTTCTTTTATGAATTTCTCTATCTATTGCAAGTTTTGTTAAATCAAGTCAATCTAAGTTAGAAACTAATAGTTCTTTACTCCGTCATTGCGAACGAAGTGAAGCAATCCAGAACAACATAATTCCTACTTTCGCTCCCTGCTAGAGAGCTGGCTTGCGTAAACAAGACTGAGGGCTTTAGAAATCAAACCTACCTCTTCCTCCTAGAAAATCCTCTCTTCCCCTGACCAGAAGATGAACCGCGATCCATTTTTGCCTTAGAAATCAGTGATTTCCCTTTCACCTTGCGAGATTTGAAAGCATGAAGAATATGCTCAGCCTCTAGATACGGCACAGTCACAAAAGAGAAATCCTCCATTACTCTCACATCATCAATCATCCTTGCCTTTACCCCAGTTTCAGTTACCAACATATCTACTAAGCTACGAGGACTATAACCAGCTTTTTTTCATAAAGCAATAAAAAGTCTGGATTTTCCAGTCGTATCAATCTTTACTTCACTGATTTCCTTATACATCTGAGGATTAAAACTATCATCATAGTTGAGTCTCAAGAGCGCAGCAATCACCTCTTCTGGAGTGTGAGTTTTGGTAAGTTCTTTGACAATAGGGAGATAGTCCATATATTTTTGCCCATCAAGCACTGCATCAACATCTCTAGAAAGCTGTTCCTTCTTTTTTGCAATAATCTCCTCTGCTGAAGGGATTACTCACTTTTGAATATCAGTCTTGGTAATCTTTTGGAGAGAAATGAGTTTTCTATATTCTTGTGGAGTGACAAAACTAATAGCAATTCAGGTTTTTCAGGCTCTTCCTGTTCTCCCAACTCTATGCACATACCTTTCAATCTCCTGAGGCAGAGCATAATTGATCACATGGGTAATATCGTTCACATCAATTCCTCTAGCAGCCACATCAGTCGCAACAAGGATTTTTGCAGTCTTATTTTTAAACTGATCTAGAATCGTTTCTCTCTGCTTTTGCAAAATATCTCCATGCAAACCATGAGCTTGATACCCTCTTTCCATCAATTTCCCAGTCACAAAGTCAACATCTAACTTTGTCTTACAAAAAACAATCCCATAAAAATCTGGTTCTACATCAATAATTCTACAGAGTGCATTCAGCTTATCCTCCTCTTGCACCTCAAAATAAATCTGAGAAGTCTGAGTTGTCGTCATCTGATCATTTTTCACAGAAACGAGTTGATAGTTCCCCATATATTTTTTAGCAACTGAGAGAATTTCTTTAGGCATCGTAGCAGAAAATAAGAGAACCTTTTTATCAGGATTTGCTTTTTTGAAAATTGTCTCAATATCATCAATAAATCCCATATTCAGCATCTCATCTGCTTCATCCAGAATGAAATATTCTAAACTATCAAGCTTCAAACTTCCGCGATCCAAATGATCAATCACCCTACCTGGCGTTCCAACAACAATATCTACGCCCTTTTTCAAAGCTGAAATCTGAATAGTATAAGACTGTCCTCCATAAATTGAAAGGACTCTCAGCTCTTTTCCGGTTTGGAATGATTCAATTTCCTCTGCTACTTGGTTTGCAAGTTCTCTAGTCGGCGCAAGGATCAATGCCTGAGGACGATGAGTCCCCTGAAGCTTTTCGATCAATGGCAGTCCAAAAGCCGCGGTTTTCCCTGTTCCTGTAGCAGCCTGACCGATAATATTCTCCTCCCCAGCCAAGAGCAATGGAATCACCTTTTCCTGAATAGGAGAAGGCGTTTTATAACCTTTTTTTTCAAGTGCTACTAAAGTCTTCTCGGTAAGTCCGAGTTGCTTAAATGTTGTCATAATCTACGATTTTGAAAATCTAAAAACGGTAACCCAAAGCCAAATCTGGCCAAGAAATCACCGTTTTTTGTTAAGATTCAGAGATTTTTCTACCACAGCCTTGAAGTTATAAATAACTATAGTAAAATCCTGATCAATTACTAGGGATTCTTCAAAATCAGTTTTTTACTATAAAAAATACCTTGTTAATCATCACAAAAAAGATATAGATACCGAAATGTTTTTATATTTTTATAGCAATAATGTACAAAAAAGTATTCCTTGCTCTTTCTATAGGAATCTTGTTTTTAACTGCAAGCATTCTCGCCTCACTCACAACAGCCAAAACAGTACTAAATTGAATCTCGACAACATCTCTGGTTCTAGAAGTGAAAACCATTGTTAACTATACAAGTCAAAGCACTAAAAATTCATTAAAACTAGAATATCAATGCGGAGACTCAACCATAAGAACTTCTTGGACAAAACCATCAAGTACTTATCATGAAGAAGGATCAGAGCTCCGAGCGTTTTGCAATCCAAATGATCCTGAAGACATCGCAATCATCGATGGAACAGTATATGGATTCGCCGCCTTTCTCATCTTTAGCATTCTAATCGTGATTTGAGGAATCTTCCTACTTAAAAAAGCGATTAAAATCAGTGCTAAAAAGAAAAAGTTAAAAGAAATCTGAACTCCGATTTTGCTTGAGATCGACTCTCTAAAAGCAACATGAACAGTGATCAACAACAAAAGAGAATATCTTATCAAAGTGAACTACAAAGGCGAAATCCTAACAAGCGATGAACCGATCTATTATCAGCCTAATAACTGAAAAATCACAGTCTATATCAATACTATCGATCCAAGCGAATACTGGATTGATACTAAAAGCATTATTGAAGAAAAATAAAACATCCATTTTTTGCTAAGATCTAAAAAATGATTATACTTAACATCAGATTTTTATTTCTATAAGTAAAAAACGATGTATACAAAAGCTTTTATTCCCCTTTTAGTAGGTTTAATATTTGCGGGATTTGGAATCTATATTTGCTGGACACCAACGGAACTCATGCTAAATGGACTTAGTTCAACAGCAAGAGTTATAGAAATCGAGGAAAGCATTGACTCAGAAGGAGATACGATGTATAAGCCTAAATTTCAATATCAATGCGGTAGTGAGGAGTTACACGAAACATGGTCTAACATTAAGTCAAATACCTCTTATAGTATTGATGAAATCGTAAACATCAAATGTGATCCCCAAAATCCAGAGAAAATGACAGTGATG
>CAUQBS010000010.1:0-27636 GCA_963516485.1 uncultured bacterium | reverse complement strand
GTCAGGACCTGTATATACCGCGATCAATATGGGAGTTAACAAGATGGGAGGTCTAAATATGCAAATCTATTAATATATAAAAAACCTGAATTGAAGTTCAGGTTTTTCTTTTTTTCTTTATCCAAGTAGTTTGATATTTTCTTGAAGTTTTGCAACTTTCTGCTGATATTCAGCTAGGTTGTCTCTTTCTCTTTGGATAATATGTTCAGGAGCTTTCCCCATAAAAACTTGGTCATTAAGCTTTCTCTCGCAGCTTGAGATTCCTTGTTCTAGTTTGCTGATTTGGTCTTGAAGTTTCTTTTTTTCAGCTTCAACGTCAAGGAAATCAAGTAGCGGAACGATAATCTCAGAATTACCAACGACTCTAAATCCTGATAAATCAGGCTTTTGAATTTCTTTTCCAAATTCAAGAGACTTGAGTTTTGCGAGTTTCATAAGGAATGCTTTGTTTGCTGTGAGAATTTCAAGTTCAAGTGAATTTTCAGTTCTCACCAATCCATCAATTTCAACTCCAGGTGCAATATTTGCTTCTGCTCTAATATTTCTCAGAGAAGTAATTACCTCTTGGATATAACTCATTGCTTGTTCATCAGATTGAGAAATCTGGCTTGGATCTGCGATTGGATAGCGAGAAAGCATGATCGTCTCTTCTCCAGTTCAAAGCTGCTGCCAAAGTTCTTCAGTAATAAACGGCATAAATGGATGCAAGAGCTGCAAACTTTGTTTGAGCACATCCCATAATACCCACTGTGCAGTGTTTTTGCTCTGTTGATCAGTATTTCCGTAAAGTCTTACTTTTGCCATCTCTAAATACCAATCACAGAAATCACCTCTAATGAATTCATAAATCAGTTTTGCCGCTTCATCCAGGGTATAGGAATCAAGTTTTTCAATTGCTTGTTGAATAGTAGTGTGCAATCTTGAGTAAATCCAGCGATCTACAAGTTCAAAATTCAAATCAGATTTTTCTATCTTTTGTGGATCAAATCCTTCTAGATTCATGAGCACAAAATTTGTTGCGTTCCATACTTTATTTGCAAAGTTTCTACCCATTTCAAGCAGCTTCTCAGAGAAGTGCACATCTTGTCCTGCAGAAGTGTTGTAGATCATGGTAAATCTGATCGCATCTGCTCAATATTCAGCTACAAGATCAAGTGGATCTGGTGAATTTCCTAGCGACTTAGACATCTTACGCCCAAGTTCATCTCTCACTATTCAGTGAAACATTACATCATGGAACGGTACTTCTCCTAGTTGGTACATTCCCATCATTACCATCCTTGCTACTCGGAAAAAGATAATATCCGCACCAGTTACGAGTGTAGAAGTTGGGTAAAAATGTTGAAGAAGTTCAGTTTTTTCAGGCCATCCCATTGTTGAAAAAGGCCATAATGCTGATGAGAACCAGGTATCTAAAACATCAGTTTCCTGAGTGAGTTCAACTTCTTTTTGATACAACTCAAAAGCCTGATTTTTAGCCTCTTGTTCATTTTTTGCTACAAAGGTTTGTCCATCTGGACCATACCAAGCGGGAATTCTGTGTCCCCACCAAATTTGCCTAGAGATACATCGATCTCTGATATTTTCTAGCCAGTTATAGTAAACTTTTTCCCATCTTTTAGGTTGAATTTTAATCTTTCCAGATCTTACCACTTCAATCGCTGGCTCTGCAAGTGGTTTCATTTTTACGAACCATTGCTTTGAAACTCTTGGTTCAATAACGGTATTACATCTGTAACAGTGTCCTACTGCGTGATTGTGCTTTTTTACTTGTACAAGATATCCTTGAGCTTCAAGATCAGCAACGATCTGCTTTCTTGCTTCAAAGCGGTCAAGTCCTGCGTATTTCCCTCAGTTTTCATTGATTTTTGCATCAGGAGTGAGGATGTTTAGAATCTCAAGTCAGGTTCTTTTTCCTACTTCAAAGTCATTTGGATCATGAGCTGGCGTCATTTTTACAACTCCGGTTCCAAACTCCATATCTACATAGTGATCAGCTACGATAGGTACTTCCCTATTTACGAGAGGAACGATTACCTTTTTTCAGATAAGATGCTGGTATCTTGGATCATCAGGATTTACTGCAACTCCAGTATCTCAAAGCATTGTTTCAGGTCTGGTAGTTGCGAGGATAAGGCTTTCTTCACTACCTAGAATTGGATATTTGATCTCCCAAAAATTTCACTCTTTATCTGCATAATCAACTTCATCATCTGCGAGTGCTGTTCCGCACCTAGGACATCGATTTACAATGTACTCTCATTGATAGATCAACCCATCACGGTAGAGGTCTACAAAGTTTTGCTTTACGGCTTCTGAAAGCCCTTCATCCATGGTGAATCTCTCTTTTTTCCAGTCAAGTGATGCTCAGAATTTTCTCTGCTGAGTCGTGATTACTCCTCAGTATTTTTCTTTCCACTGCCATGTTCTCTCTAAAAAGGCATCTCTTCCGATATCTTCTTTAGTAAGTCCTTCTTCAGCCAGACTTCTTTCTACTTTATTTTGTGTGGCAATTCCTGCGTGATCAGTTCCTGGCATCCATAAGGTATTGTATCCGGACATTCTTTTTCGTCTTACGAGTACATCTTGGATCGAAAGATCCAATACATGTCCCATATGCAAGATTCCAGTTACATTTGGAGGAGGAATTACGATACTATAGTTTGGTTTCCCCTCTTCCATCTTGGCTTCGAAATAGCCTTTTTCTTCTCGGACTTTTCATCGTTTTGATTCGACTTCCTGTGCATTATATTTATCTAGCATTTCAAATCTGCAAAAAATTAAAAAAAATCTGACTTTTTTATCGTTTTACTATAGCTATTAGGATATGAAATGCAAGAAGTAGTCAGCATTGAAAAATGAGATAGAGGTGATATTTAAAAAGAAAATAATAATATTGAGCATCATGATGAAAATGACGAGAAAATCAGATTTTTTATTGCTTTTTTACTTGCTTTCCATACAGTAGGAGACACATTTTTTTATATTTATTTATATACGAGTCGTATGAAAGTTTTGGTTGTGAATTCAGGGAGTTCGTCTCTTAAGTATCAAGTTTTTAATATGCAAGATCAGAGTATCCTTGGGAAGGGGCTTGTTGAGAGGATTGGAATTTCTGGAGGGATTATTACTCATAGGACTGCGAGTTGAGAAAAAATAGTTTTTAATGAAGAAATTGTAGATCATGAGGTGGCTCTCCATAGAGTTTTAGATATTCTGACTAATCCTGAATATGGAGCACTACAATCTCTCGATGAAATTGGTGCAGTTGGACATAGAGTTGTTCATGGAGGAGAGTATTTCCCAAAGTCAGTTCTTGTAACTGAAGAAGTGAAGGAGAAACTTAAAGAATTGATTTCTCTGGCTCCATTGCACAATCCAGCAAATATCATGGGAATTGAGGCTTGTGAAAAGATGCTTCCTGGTGTGCCTATGGTTGTAGTATGTGATACAGCATTTCATCAGACTATGAAGCCCGATCATTTCCTTTATCCCTTGCCTTATGAATGGTATGAGCAGTATAAAATTAGAAGGTATGGGTTTCATGGGACTTCTCACAAATATGTATATCAAAGAGCAATAGAGCTTTTAGGAAAGCCTGATGCAAAGGTTATTACTTGCCATGTTGGTAATGGGGCGAGTATTACGGCAATCCAAAATGGAGAAGTCATTGAAACTTCCATGGGATTCACTCCGCTTGATGGTTTGATGATGGGAACGAGATGTGGTGCTATTGATCCAGCGATTATTCCTTTTATTATGAAAAAGGAGGGACTTAGTGCTGAAGAAGTTGATACTATTATGAATAAAAAATCTGGTGTACTTGGGGTTTCTCAGATTGGAAGTGATTTAAGAGATATCGAGGCTGGGTATTTTGAGGGAAGAGAGAGAGAAACACTTGTTCTCGAGATGTATACCAATGCTATTTTGAAGACTATTGGAGGATATGCGGCATTGCTTTGAGGGGTAGATGCTATTGTTTTCACAGCAGGTGTGCTTGAAAATTCAGCATTGCAAAGAAAACTTATCGCAGAAAGGCTTAACTGGATGTGAGTTGATTTTGATGAATCAGTAAATAATTTTAGAGGGGAGGAGAGAGAGATTACTACTCCAGCGAGTAAAGTTAAAGTTATTGTGATCCCAACTGATGAAGAGTTGATGATTGCAAAGGATACGTATGAATTAGCAAAGGCTTAGTTTCTTTATTTTTGATCAGATTTTTTATGCTTTCTTTATATTTGCATATCCCATTTTGTCAGTCAAAGTGCAAGTATTGTGCTTTTTCTACTTTTCCCATGGAAGAAAAATCTGATTCAGTAGAAACTTATTTGTCAGCACTTGAGCAGGAAACTGCATTTTATGCAAAGTACCTCTCTCATCAGCCAATTAAAACGCTCTATTTTTGAGGAGGGACTCCAAATTTGCTCGGTGCTGATAGGCTTATTCAGATGATCGAGATGATGGAGAAATATTTCGATTGTGAAAATTTAGCGGAATTGAGTTTTGAATTTAATCCGTATCCAGAAGAGGAAATTTATGAGATTATTCGTAAAATCCAGTCACGCTATGCAAAAAAATATCCAAGGATTAGGTTTTCATTTGGTATTCAGAGTTTTGATAATGAGGTGTTGCAACTTTCTGGTAGACATAGTCTTTTCCTATGATTGGTTGAATTTTTGAGAGGATTGCAAGAGCTAAAAACGGATTCAACGGTATTCAATTTTGATTTTATTGCCTTTGGAAAGCGAAATCAGAGTAAAAAATGAAATCGTTATCTTCGAAATCAGTCAGCTTTAGATTTCTTTTCCCGCTTTGTAAATTCGGGATTTGCTGATAGTTTCTCTCTTTATACATTAGAGCTGTTTGAAAATCAAGTTTGGAAAAGGAAAAATACGGATACTCTGATTTCTGGGGAATATTTTGGAACAGATGAGGATATTTATGAGGAGTTTTCACTCTTGAAGTCTATTCTTTTGGATGCGTGATATTCTAGGTATGAACTTTCGAATTTTGCTCATCTTGGGAAATCTAGTATTCATAATAGAGTGTATCGAACAATGGAAAATTATCTCGGCTTAGGTCTGAATTCTTCATCTTTTCTAAATCCAGAACTTTTGACTCCAGAGCTGCTGAGTTATTTCAAACAGGAAGAAAAACCTGAATATTGACTTAGATTTAAGAATACTCCAAATTTTAATCTTTATTGTGAAGGGAAGTTTTTGGATCCACTTGGTTTTGAGCCACTTGGGGAAAAGGATTACTTGATCGAGGAGTTTTTCTTAAGCTTAAGGACTGATAGCTGACTGAAGAACTTGAAAAAGTATGAAAAAATTTTAGTTCCTAACTTTAAGCAGAAGATTGAGGCATATCGTGAGCAGGGACTTTTGATCGGTGATGAGGATGGTTTTGTATTGACTGATGAGGGAATGGACGTCTTTAATGCAATTGTGACTGATATTATGGCTGAGATTTAAACGAAATCAGATCTCAGCTTTTTTTTTGTATTTTTATGACTAATAAATCTCCTTGCAAAGTGTTCGCTAAAACCTATACTGAGGCTGATTTTATCTTTGGAATGGTTGTTTGATGCAGTTTTATGATGAAGTGAAAATTTCTATAGAGTCTGGGAAGTGAGGAGATGGTATTGCGAGTGGAAGAAGGGAGATGTGAGTTCCCTTTTGAGGACCTAATGGTTGAGATTGAGGGAACTGAGGTGATATCTACTTTGTTGCTTCAAAAGATGAAAGTACGCTTATTGATTATAAGTATAAGAAGATTTTTAAGGCGAAGGCAGGAGAGCCAGGAAGAACAAAGGATCAATACTGAGCGCATTGAGCGAATTTGGAGCTTGTAGTTCCGGTTTGAACGATGATCAAGGATGCAGAGACTGGGAGACTTCTTGCACAAATGGAACATGATGGACAAAAACTGAGGATATTAGCCTGAGGTGAGTGAGGAAAGGGGAATATTCATTTTAAGGATTCGGTAAATCAGTATCCAAATTTTTATATTCTCTGAGAGCCAGGACATAAAAGGGAGATTGTCCTTGAACTACAGCTTTTGGCAGATGTTGGGCTTATTTGAACCCCAAGTGTTGGAAAATCTTCGCTTATCAACTGTATGGCTGATGTGAAGGCCAAAGTTGCGGAGTATCCGTTTACGACATTGGTGCCAAACTTAGCTTCAGTTTCTGTTGGAAATTTCCGTTTTAATGTCATTGATATTCCTGGATTGATAGAGGGAGCGAGTGATGGAAAGGGACTTTGAAATGCGTTTTTGAGGCATGTCTTGAAATCAAGGGTTTTTGCATTTGTTGCAGATTTGGGGAGATTTGAGGCTGGAATGCGTGAAACTATTCAATTGATAGATGAGATTATGCTTTATCTTAAGCAGAAATTTGCAGATGAAGATGAGGAGTTGAATTTTATCTTTAGAGAGGAAAATGGACTTATCTGTTTTGAGGTTGAGAAGAATGATGAAGTAATTATTAGTAAGCGTCTGCTTTTTGTTCTCAATAAATGGGATTTGATCAATGATGAAGAGGTTTTGAAAGAATATAAGGCGGTTTTTTATGATAATATCAATACTTTCCTAAAAGAAAGAAGACTGGCTCAGCTTTCTTTATCTCTTTTGGAAAAAAATACCTTTACAACTTCTGCTGGTACGCTGTATGGAATTGATAATCTTTTAAGGAAATTTGCCGAGCTTCTGCAAAAAACTGAGAGTATTGATGTTGAGCTTGATACCTATCAGTCTGAAGATGATACTCAGGATGAGGAAAATTATGATTTGATAACTGAGATTACAGAGGAGGAAAAGCCTCACTTGATAGAGGAGTGATATATTGAGGAGTTGGAGAGCCGTTTTGCAAAGGTATGGTATATTCAGAATCGTGAGATTTGTAAGATGGTCTTTACCTTGCCATGGGGAAATGACGAGGCTGAGAATTATTTTTGGCAGTTGATGCAAAATAAAGGTTTCATCGAGCTTTTGGAAGATGAAGGTATGATGAAGTGAGATATCTTAAGGATTAGGAGTTTTTATGAAGGAGTAGATGATAAGTATATTTTGTATTAATTTATTTGAGATTAAAGACTGATGTTCTGTATTCTTTCAATTTCAGATTCAGACAAGCATTTTACCTCAGCACTTGCTGAATATCAAAAGAGACTCTGAAAGCACCTCAAGATCGAGGACTTGAAGCCGATTAAAGACGATAATCATCAGCTTGTGATTCAAAAAGAAACAAAAAATCTGATCGAAATGCTCTGAAAAAAATATGCGAATTGGCAAAAAATCCTTTTGATTAAAGAGGGGAAAAATTTTTCAACGCTCGAGATTTCCGAGGTTCTGAATGCTAAAGATACGGTTTTCGTTATTTGAGGGCCATATGGAGTTGATGATAAAGCTTTGCTTGAGGCATTTCCTGATATGAAGAAGTGGTCGTTTGGAGCAATAACTCTCCCTCATGGACTGGCTAAATTGACCTTGATAGAACAGCTTTATCGCTGTACAACACTCTGGACAGGTAAAAAATATCACTATTAAATAGTTGACAAAATGTATTTTTTGAGTATACTGAGTAAAACTCAGTATTTTTTTATCTATTCCCTATATGATGAATACTTCAAATCTACCTCAGAAGCTCCGTCCAGAGCATACTAATGAGCTAAAAAAGAAATATACAACCCTTGAGAGGACGATAAAGGGGAGGCTTACTGAACTGCTTTTGATTGATGGAATTGGAAGAGATTCAGATTCTTGTAGGGGGCTTTCAATTACTCCAGATTTTAAGATTAGGGAGCTTGAAAAGGAGGAAAATAGTAAATTTATTTCTAATGCCTCAACGATTAAAAATCCTCTTCTCCATACCAGTGAAAAGAAGATTAAAGAGGAACTTTTTGATTTGATTGAGAGACAAGTTGATGAGCCGGATGTTGTTGATGCTTATAAGGAAGGAATTCAGAATTTTTTTGCAGATTTGCAAAAGAAAAGGAGATCATATCTCAAGGCACATCCCAAATTTGCTCAGTTTCTCGTTCAAGGCCACAAAGACTATAAAAATGGGATTAATGTTGAAACATTTAACGTGAGAACTCAGGTCGGGAAATTATTATATCAAAAATTTTGAGATGAGGCTTTTGAAACGGTAGAGATAGATAATCAAATAGATAAGGATTGAAAAAAAATGGAAGTTCTTAGGTTTTCTTCTAAATCTATTGATTATCTCTATACTTTATTTTATAATGCTAGCTTGGTACGAAATGAGCGAGGAAAAAGTATAAATCAGGTTTTTCATGATGGTGACTATCCTTTTGTAGCTCAGGATATTAAGGTTTCATGAGAGGAATATATTGATGTGATTGCTTACTTGGTAGAAAGGGATAAACCGAATCCTCATGGGAAATCAGGAAAGCAGTGAAGTGAAGAGTGGGGAAAAAAGACTTCACAGTTTTGTGATATTATCCGAGCACTTTCTAATGACCAGTTAGGAATTCATAAATCAAAATATTTTCAATCAGAAAAACCAATTTTTGAGTGGGATAAAACAACTCAAAACCTCTTTAATATCGGAGGCGAATTTTTGAAAAATGAGGTAAATATTCAAAATAGGCTTTATAATACGGATTTCAGTCTTTCTCAGAGAAAGAAATCATTAGCTTCTTGTGCTGAGAAAATTATTGAGGGAAAGAGGATTAATGATTCGATGGGATTCCGTGTCTCAAGTTCAGCTTTGGATAATGAGTATTATCAGCATATTTTGGAAGTGAGTAGGAGCTGGCTTTTGCATTTGACTACAAGTTTAGAGAAAGAACCACAGAGATATGTTAATCCAGGAGAGACTATTAGTATCAAGAAGGTTTCTATTGATAATAAGTGAGTTTTGGAAGATAAAGATATGGAAAATTTTAAAAATGCATTATCAAATATTGTTCATATTGAAAATAGGGAAAAGGCAAAGACGCCTTATGTATCTGATGATGAACGAAAGAAGACTCTCCGTGAAAGTTATCCAGACGATGTCGCTAATACTGAGAAATGGGATACTCTAAGGAGTATTTTTCAGCAGCTTAGTGGCGGTAAGGAAAGAGGTTCAAACGGAAGCTATAAGGATTTTAAACTTAATATCACTTTAGAAGTTAAGAATGCTAACGGAGAACCAACAGCTACGAAGTCAATGGAGGTTCAGTTTGATGATATTAATAATGGGATTGGACTAGCAAACTTTAATATTAGAAATTGTGAGAGGTCGATAAATACTCAGAGTAGATTATCGTTTGATCTTCCATTAACACAGGCCAGACAAATTATAGAAAAAAATCTGAAATATATGAGCTTTTGGGCTAAGGATAAAGATCCTAAATTCAGTAAAATCGAGTTCCCTGATGAGGAAGTCATTGATATCTCCTCATTTATCAAGAGAGATTCAAAAAATGGACTTGATATTGATAGAGCTACAGTAAAGATTATAAATTATTTTCTCCAGAAATGAACTTTCTTCCTTTATCATAGAGCTGATAGCACAAAGCCAGTTTGAGATATTTATCTGGAAAAGGGAATGCTCGCTCCCAAAAACCTAGAAAGTTGACATGTAGGAGATATTCGTATTTGTACCAGTCTCGAAGTTGCGACTCAGCAGCATTCTTATCTTCAAAATAAACGAGAAGATCAGGTTTGAATTTATATTCCAGAGAGAGCTAAAATTTGATGGATTTCGCTTTGAGATTTGATTGAGAGAATCAATCTTTGAAAAGTAAATCGTGACAAAAAAGAAGAAAACCAGAGTTAAGTCTGGTTTTTTTATTTCGATTAGAAGAACTTAAAATAAGCCGAGTTGTTGTGGCTGAGTATATTTCTTTTTGAGTTCATCAAAGGTTTTCTTGATGCCTTTAAATCCTCGTTTTTCAATCAGAATTTTTTCCCATTTTTGAAAATCGATGTTGAGTGCTAGGCTTTCTAGTCAGGTAGATTCTAGTTCTGGAACCTCTAGTAGTTCAATGAGTCTTTTAGAAAAAATTGCATCATTTTCTCCCTCTTGGAGTTTGTTTTTTAGATCAGGTGAGAGAAATTCAAGATTCTGATAGATGTTCTCAATTGTATGATATTTTTGGATGAGGTCAGAGGCTTTTTTAGCTCAGATTCCGCTTACTCATTTGATATTGTCTGCAGAATCCCCTAAAAGTGCGAGATAATCTACTATTGAAGTTGGAGGAAATCAGAATTCCTTCTCAAAATCTGGTGTTCTTGTGGTAAGATTTTTGAGTGGATCAGTAACAACGACATTTTCATTGAGAAGCTGTTTTAAGTCTTTATCGGAACTGATAATTTGGATTATTAAGTCAGAATTTTTTTGAAACTTTTTTGTGAGTGTTGCAATAATGTCGTCTGCTTCGTATCATGGTGCCGCGATATTTGGTATCTGTAGCTCATTTATGAGTTCTCTCAAGAGTGGGATCTGAACCTTAAATTCATCTTCCATTCTTTTTCTATTGGCTTTGTAGTCTTGGTATTGCTCGTGCCTTTTGGTTTTTGTTGGAGAATCTCGCGCTATTACAAAATAATCTGCGCTTTCACTGATGAGTTTTAGGAGCATGCGGAGTGTCCCATACACGACATTCTGATTCTGCCCAGCAGCATTTAAAAGTGGAGGAAACGCATATCGAGCCCTGAACATAAATCAGGAACCATCAATGATTGAGAGGGTTTTCATTTAGTATTTTAAAAATTTTAAAGTCTGATTTTCAATGGTTTGTAAAATTTCATCTTTATTTGAGATTTCTGGTATTTGAAGTTTTTCAATAAATGAGATGAGTTGACTCTTTATTGCAGTATTTTGAGCTGAGATCAGCTCAGTATTCCGCTGAGGGAGATCCTTGAAAAGACTATTCCAGCTTGTAAATAGCGTTAGGAGTTCAAAATCATTAATTTGAAACTGGAAAATCTTTTTTTCTGCATGATGGTCTGTATTTCGCTTGATGAAAAGTCAGCTTTTTTGTAGGTTTTTGCACATATTGATGAGCTTTTCTTCCAGTTGAGCTTGAATTCAGATGAGAGGAAGGTGGATTTTGATGCTTTTGAGATTTCAATCTTTTCCCTCAAATTTCCCATAAATTAGAGCTAAAGCAAAGAGAAAACTCAGGTGATCTTCAGTTGTTTCAGGAAATAAAAAGGTTTTCGTTAATCAAGAGATGATGGTTCATCATTTTGTTTTTTCAATATTGATTTCGGGAGAGCTGAGTGTAGTTAATAACTTTTTGAGGAGTAGGATGTCTCAGTTTCAAAATGGGAGAAAGTGGTATGTGATTCAGGTTTCTTCATTGAAGCCTTGAAAAAGGGAAAGTATATTTAGGAATTGGTCTTTTTGAAAGTCTAGTGATTCAGTAGAAATTGGAATTTTAGGACTAAAGGCGATTTGCATTCCATCGCCAAGGTTTTTGAGATTGATGAGTTTCCAAGCTCTTTTTTGATATACAAAAAGGAGAGTATCTGTGCTTTCTATTTGATAATTATCCAATACATAGGTATATGTTTTATGCTGAGGAATATCAGGATCTATCAGCGTTAAAATATTATTATGGTCAAAAGCAATTTTCATTGATTGATTTCTAAGAATAAAGGGGGAGAAATCAGAATTTTATTTATTGATCAGGATTTTGTATAGGAGCATAAGCTCTATAAAGTTGATCATCAGTGCGGTTCATCAGTGGCTGATAAATGGTAATGTTAGTCAGGTATTTGGGAGAATTTGGAGGTTTACTCAGATATGAACGAAGACTTGGATAATGAGTAATGAGATTAATCCGATTCAGACCAGTTGGAGATAGGGATCTTTTATGGATTGTAATCATCTGAGCACATGATAAAAGAGGCCAAAATAGAGTCAGAGGAGGATCATATTACCGACGAATCCTATTTCTTCTGAGAATGCATCAAAAATCATATCTGAATGAGACTCTGGAAGATATCCCATTTTTTGGAGTCCTTTTCCATAGCCTTGTCCCCATAGCCCTCATCCTCAAACTGCGATCAAACCTTGGGTAATTTGCCATCATACTCATCTTTCTTGGCTTTTTTTTGTTTCTTCATCAGTTGTCATAAAGGTTGTGAGTCTTGTTAGTGCATAAGAGTATTTCGTACTTACGAGACTTATGATTGCAGATCAGACGAGAAGAATTCATAAGGCAGCACCTGATAAAAATCAGATTTTTTTGATTGAGAATCAATTATATCGTGCCATAATTGTTGCAGAGAGGGCGAGAATGAAAATCGTTCAAAAGTCTGGAATACATAGCAAAACAAGGAAAACAATAGCATTGATACTTGCAAATTGTACGAGAAATTTTTGTGTATCGATGATTGCCTTTTTCTTACTGATCCAATATGCCATAAAAAAAATATATCCGATTTTGAAAAATTCTGAGGGTTGCATGTTTGGTAGTCAAGGCAAGTTTACTCGACCTCTTGCAGTGTTATATTTTCCTGCAACTCAAGGCACAAAGACTAAAAGCTGAAATAAGGTTACTCAAATCAGCATTGTCCAGATGATTTTTTTGTGTTTGAGTCGGGAGATTGGGATGAAATAGAGGATAATTGCAATAATAATACTTGCTATGAGCCCTCTGACTTGCTTAGAAAAGTAGTAATAATTGTCTCTGATTTTTACTGTTTGTTTCCCGTTTCATACGAGTTGAGTTTCTGTAAATTGGTCGGTATCCAGTGTACTCAGCTGTGGAAGTTGGGCTTGTGGAGTGACTTCTGTTAGGAGTGCTGCTCATGATTCGCTGGTTGTTTTGGTTTCATCTCAGGTGGTGAGGTGGAGTTCAGAAAGTGAAATCTGATTTTCTTTTTGTATGACTTCAGAGGTTGTCTTGATAATTGTTTCGTCAAGAAAAGTATTGAAAGCCTTTACGGTATCAAGGTTTTTGACAATTATAGTTGTGATTCCTTGGTCAAAAGATTTTCGGATACTGGTACTATATACTGCAAAGAGTCAAAATATGGTAAGAAGAGCTCAAAAAACTCGGATTTTCAATCAATTTCACATGAGAAATCGAAAAATAAAGATCGTGTCTCTAGTCTAGTTAATTAGAGGAGGAAAGCAAGAAAAAATCAGATTTATTTTTTCTTCTCTGGATTTTTATTTGATTTTGTTGCTTTTTTTTCTGCTGTTTTAAATTCAATTTTTGCTTGCTGTTTTCTGTAGAAGTTCGCAAATCTGTGGGCTTCATCTCTGAGTTTCGTCAAAAGTCTATCGGCTTCATCATATACGAGATCAAAACTCTGAATTTTATTGTTTTTTCGGAGGTAGAGTTTTTCAGCAATAGTTTGGTCAGATTTTTTGCTTTGGTATCAAATGTGGCTTTTTGACCTTGCTTCTCATTTCCCTAAGGCACAAAATTGAACTTGGGATCGCAGCTGTTTGAGTTCAGAATATTCTTTCGCTAGTTCCTCGAGGATTCAGAGTTGTCCTTTCCCTCAATCTAAAATGAAAATATCTGGTAGATGAAGATCAGTTTTTTCTTTTTTTCAGAGTTGAAATCTTCTGATAAGGACTTCTTGCAGAGCGAGGTAATCATTATTTTTAACGGTTTTAATTTTATATTTTCTGTAGAGTTTTTTTTCTGGAATGCCTGCTAAAAGGCAGCTCAGTCCTCAACTTGTTTGATCTCATTGCAGATGTGAAATGTCAAGACACTCGATTTGGTAAGGGAGTTTGGGAAAATCATAACGTTGCTTCAGAGTGTCTAAGAGATCATTTGTGAGTCCACTGCCTTGCATAGTTTGAGAAATAATATAAGACTCAAAAAAGTTATTGAAAAGATTCTGGAGCTGAACGCTTTCGGTTTGTGTCCGTTTATATTTAGTCGTGGTATACCAGATCTCATGCTGGTAAAAATCTCCAAATTCTGATTGAAAGGCATTGAGCATACTTTCAATGGTGGTATCTTCTTGATCAAAGTGATGACGAATAATATCGATCAGTTTCCCCTCATAGAAATTCAGGAGCACGTAGACATATTTTTGACCGATAGGGCGGATTTGGAGGAGATATCAGGTGATATTTTTTGCAAATTCAACAGTTTGCTTTTCAGTAAATTGATCAATCTGAAAATAGATATCTCTGAGTTTTGCTGCTCGTTCAAAATTTTGTTTAAGAACTGCCTCATCAATCAGCTTTTTGATTTCTTTTTCTACAGGAGCTGTATTCCCCTTAAAGAAGTTTACGATGATATTGGTGTATTCAGCAGATCAGAGTTCTGGTTTTGCGCATCGTCCTTGGCAGAGCCCAAAATAATAATCAGAGCACAGCTTTTTTTGATTGAACTGTTGGAGAGGACAGGTTCTATACTGGATAATTTGTCTGAGATATTGAAGAAATTTTTTGAGTTCTCTCGTATTGTGTTTGGGTCAGATATAGATTGCTCAATCGTTGATTTTTTTTCTTGTGATGAGAACCTGTGGAACAGGATGTTTTGTAAGTTTAATATAGGCATATGCATTAGCTCACTTAAGCATATTATTGAAAGGTGGAAGATACCTTTTGATAAGGTTGGATTCTAAGTAGAGGCTTTCGCTTTCGTTTTCTACAACAAAAAAATCAACATGATCAGCTTTTAACAGCATTTCCTGTTTCCAGACTGATCAAGGTGTAAAGTACTGATTGACTCTCTTTTGAAGATTTTTTGCCTTTCAGATGTAAAGGATCTGTTCTTTTTTATCTTTAAAGAGGTAGACTCAGGGGAGATTTGGAATATGGCTGGTATCAAGTTTTTTCATTATTTGCTAAGTTGGTATCGAGCGGTAGTTGTTGGATCTGGTTTGATTTTTCGGTTATTAGATTCTTGAATAAGTCTGATTGTCCCATCGATTACATTCCCATTTGAGACGATCAATGTCAGACTTCCTATTTTGTTTTCATTGCTGATAGAGAACAGATCTCAGTATCGAACAAAGCTTTCTTCTCAAATATCAAAGACACTCATGCTCGTTTTTTTGAGGAGATATCTTTGTCAGATGAGCTCAACATAGCCTTCTTGAAAATATTGATTTTTAAGGAGGTTGGTATCAATCCCGATCGCATAGGTCTTTTCATCAAGTGATTTCACCGTAGAAATAAGCTGGTTTTTGAGCTGAGAAGTATTCAGATTTTTGATGATTTTCTGTTTTATGTAAAATCTATAGAGCAGTAATCCAGCTTCATATCTTGTTAAAGGAGCTTCGAAACTCAGATAATCTTCATTGTTGATGATTCCGAGTTCTTTTGCTTTGATAAAGTAATTGCTCCATCGAGGATTTATCTTTTCATCTAGGCGATTTCTTTCAGAAATTCTGATCAAAAGTGCGATAAATTCAGCTTTCTTCATGGTTTGTTTTGGGTTGAAGAGTTTTCCATTCCCTTGCATGAGTCCAAGTTGGCAAGCTTCTTTTATGCTAGACTGGAGGGTTGGATCGGCTTTTGTGAGATCTGTAAAACTACAAAAATCTGATCCAGAGAGTGCTGGTATATTCTGACTTTTGGTATATTGTACGACCATTTTTGCCGCTTGTTCTCTAGTTAGACTATCAAATGGATTGAAGGTAGAAAGATTAGTTGCATTCGTGATTCCAGTTTCTCTCATCCAAAACATTGCTTCGCTCACTTCAGGACTGTTGAGAATACTCAAGGTGCTTGCTGGACTATTAGCATTCCCAGAGAGGAGACTCGCTAGTTCATTACTTGGTGTTTGAGTTCCTGTAGCAGTTGATCCTGACAGGGATTTTTGAATTCGAGAAGTTGGATTTTGATTGATATTAGAAAGTTGTCCTTGTGCAGCAGATTTGAGCTGATTATTGAGGACAATGGTTTTGAATCTATAGATAAGAAGAGCGATTTCCTCTCTAGTGATTGGTTTGTTTAGAGCATTAACATTTGTCTCTTTTGTGAGGAAAATGGCTTTAGCTTTGATAAAGTAGATGGTCCATCGAGGATTGAGCTCTTCATTGCTCATAGCTCATTCAAAAATTCTAATGAGAACTGTTAAATCCTCAGCCTTTGTTAGAGCGTTTCTTGCGAGGAATTTTCAGTTTGCTCCCTTGAAAATTCAGTATTCACAGCTTTTTGCGATAAATCAACTTAAGCTTGGATCAAAATCAGCTTTATCTGAAAAATCACATTGGTTGCTTTTGGTTGTTGTAGGGTAGCCCAAGATATTGTAAGCTTGAGTGATGATTTTACTGGCTTCTTCTCTGAGCAATGGATCGTAAGGTCTATATTCTGGTAGAGTATTGTACTTAGTAAGTCCATTTTGATACATCCAGTAGATAGCTTTATCTAGTTCTGTTCCTCAGTTTAGTTCATCATGAAGATGAGAATTCTGATTTGAGGTTGCTGAACTTGTCCCTGTTGCTGTTTGCTGTGTGGAAACTGTTGTTGGTTTCTGAGTTGTCTCTGCTGTTTTAGAGATATTTCAACCAGATAGAGATTTTACAGTCGTACTATCAATAGTCTGATCCCCAGAAGTAATGGTGATTTTTTTATTTGCGAGATCGATATTGATTTTAGGATCGTTAGAAGCTAGAGTAATGCTAACAACTGAACTCACCAAAATACCTAAAGAAAGAAATCAGATTTTTGATGCTTTTATTTTCATCTCATGTGCGAATAAGCAATAAAAGAATACTTTTATACTAGTCAAAATACGAGGTATGTCAAGCTGGATTTTATTCCTCCTCTTGTTCAAAATATTTACGAATGAGTGGCATAAACCTTACAAGTTCGAGTAATTGAAGTCAAAGAAATCTTCCGACTAAAATATTTATTAATAGTAATACAAGCAAAAGTTCTGGGTAAGAGAGCAGTGTTGTACTGATTCGGCTTCGTTGGAGGATTCCATAAGAGAGTGCTGAAACGATTGTAAGTTCAAAGAAGCTAAATCGTCGTTTTTTTTGGAAAAGGTTGAAGGTTGGGAAGATTTTCTCACTGATAATGAGCATTAAAATGAGTGGAGTTATCATTAGAATTTCCATATTGCGACCTTCAAAAATCTGGATTCAAAGTTTTGAACAAATGAAGTTACCTATCAGGAATACAAGCAGATATACGCAAATTCATATGCTGACCTTACTATTGTGGAGAAGATAAATAGTTTTATTGAGTCCGTTCATAATAAGTCTCGTAATAACTGCAAAAAGCAGGAGAATAAGCGTTATCTTGAGACCTAGAAGATGTGCTGTTAGGGCGAAAAGAAGCGGCCAATATACTCCGTAAGCTGAGAGACCAACGATTTGTCTTAAAAAGCTGATAATCAATGCTACTACTGTGAGTGAGAGTAAAACTCCTAGCATTTCAAGAGGAAAGCCTCCTGCTAATAATTTGTCAACAAAGAATGAAACGAACATCCATTTTGAGTCAGAATTTTCTGTTTTATTGAATTCAGTTGTATATCCTTGCTGAGTATAGTCTTTTTGTAGAGAAAGATCTGAAAGAAAGTTGAGAAAATGGAGTGGATTAATGATTGAAATCTGATCGCTTTCTAGTGCTTGGGCGTATTGAGAGAGACTTCTTTTTATCAGATTTTTATTGGCGTCAGTGATGATGACGATTTTTTTAGAGAGAGGAGTTGGACTGAGCTTTTTGATAGCGATATATTTTTCAAGATATGATCGAAAATTCTTTTCATGAATGATGATTGTTTCCGCAGATCCGAGTGCTGAAAGATCTTGAGCCTCAATAGAGTCAGATTTTTTGGTAAGGTTTTTGGTCAAAAGATAGCCAGCTTTATTGAGTTCCTCTTCAAATCAAAAATTGAGAAAATCGGTATCATTTCCAATATAGAGGATCTGTTTTTCGAAGATTGAAACTTGAGTCTCGCTGGATCATGTACAGAGAGGAGTTGTTAGCTGTACTCAAACAGTGTGAGATCCAGTTGTTGTAAAAGTATGCTGTAGCGTAAAACCAGTATTTTCAACTGTTTTTCAGTCAATTTTAAAGTTTGTTTTTGAAATTGGTGAAAAATCTTCTGTAGCTCGGAGGACTTCATAATTTGTTGTATAGCCAAGCAGTCATGCGGTTGGTCCTGTGAGGGTGAAAAGATCGTTACAATTGAGTTGAGTTTTTGTGCTTATCCCTTCGATTAGTCAGGTAGTGGTCCCCGTTGGCTCTGCAGAGGAGATATTTAGTGCATTGAATACAGATCACAATAATAAAAGAGAAAGAAATCAGATTTTTTTGATCATTTGCTTGCTATTTGAAGGTTAAATAAAGAATACTTGAGGATACTTTTTTGTCTGTAGAATGCAATTAAAAATTGTTTTTTCGATAGATTTTTAGATATTCTATTAAAAAAGTTCTTAAATATTTGACAATTTTCAAAAAAAGGTGTATAATGAGTGTGAAGATTTTTTATTCTTTATTGTTAGAGGATGAGTATAGAATTAAAACGTGTTGATCCTGTTGATGTTACTGAAGCAGACAAGAATAAACAGGAAAGTAAGAAACTCGCTTGGGTAAATGAGGCTATGGCAGGGGTAAAGGCAGACCTTAAACAACTTACCTATGAGGTCAATCCTTTTATAAAAAAAGTCGAGGGGAAGGCATACTGAGAGTATGATATAGATAAGGTAAGGGACTATTTGAATAAACTTCAAAATATTAATAATTTTCAAGATATTGCTAAAATTTCTTGAGAAAAAACTAGGGGTGCTTATACTGTAAAATGGATTATGGCGGTTCAGATCGCACTGAAGGCACTATGAGTTGCGCCTGATCTAACTATTGACTGAGTCCTTGCTACTCAGAAGAATTTCTCTAGTTCAGAAACTGTGAAAGCGATAAGGAAGTTTCAGGTAGATAATGGACTGGATGTGACTGGTGTTCCTTATGGATCTACAATAAAGACGCTTATTGAAAAGCTTGGCGGTGCAGTTAGTGGAACAGCATCTGAATCTAGTGCAAATAATCAAAACGTTGATGAGCAAATAAGCTCTAACCAAAGTATAGTTAGTGGAGTAGCTTCTGGATCTACGATAAATAACCAAAAGCCTAATCAGACTCCTAATCCTACTTCTCCAGTTGGATTAGAACAACAGAATTTATCTTCCGATGCTGAGAAATTTGTCGCAGGTTTTGTAAATCAGCTTAAGAAGGCTAAGAATGCTGAGAAGGATATCTTGGCGGTGGAAAAAGCTTTAAGGAACTATCTCAAAGAGAAAGACTTTTCAGAATTTAAGAGGGGAGATTCTAAAACAATCAAAAATGGTAAATACTACTATGATGGAGTAGAGGGAGAAAATTCGACTTCTGAGATATGAACTTTCGAAAATGATGCTCTTGTTGATTGAGTTAAGATTATTTTCTCAGGGGAAAGCGATAAATTTCAAGGACTTAGAATAGTATCAAGACAGGATGCAGCTGGTGTACCTTCAGGTTCTCCAGAAGCTCCTCAACCACCTATTGCTTCTGTAAATCCAGATATTCAAGATTCTACTGAGTGAAAACAAGTGGAAGTATCCGAAAAAACTGATGAAGAACTAACAAAAGAGGTTATTAACTTTTTCTCACAGGCAGATCCTAAGAATCCGCAAACCACTATTTTTGCTACTTTAGCAAGATGAAATGGAAAGGATTTTGAGGAACTGGGTAGAGTATTAAGTAAGTTGTCTCTTGATGGCTTGACAGGGAAGACTAGTGCCTTGAGAGAGTTAATGAGGAATTTGAATCAAATTGTTACAATTCTTAACCAGAATAAAAGATTTATGCTTTTTAATGGAGCACAGAGAAAGAACGATGTTTTAGAGCAGATTACTGGTATTATAAGCAAGGTATGAGGAATTCCTGAGGGGGAAATTGAAAGCTTTAAAGATTTAGCTGCTTTGGTTGTACCACCATCAAAGGGGACCTCTGCTTCTTCTTCACAAAATGAAGGAACTCCAGACAAGAAAGATCAAGCAAATGGAGTAGTTCCTCCTCAGTCTGAAACAAAGACGACTCAGGAGAAAAATCAAAAGGAATTCAAGAGACAGCAACAGTTGGCAGCACAGAAAGCAGATAAGGCGAAAAAAGAAGCGGAGAAGAACGCTGAAAGACAATCAAAGAATGAGAAAAAAACAGATAAGCCTTCAGAAAAAAAAGAAACTAAAGAATTTACTAGTGATTCAAAACTCAAGGATTTAGGAACAATTATTGGACAGGGCCCTAATCTTAAGTTTGTGTTTAATGAAGGTGTGCTTCAAACTGATGGGAATGGGAAGTATATCCTGATGGATGGTGAAAAGTATTATGATGAAAAGCATTATGAAAATAACGATCAGAAAAGGGATTTGAAATATTTTTATGTCACTACAAATACTACAGCAGGTGTTAAGATCCAGTTCTGAAAAGTGGAAGGTGGGTATGTTCAGCCAGATTTTGAATTAGTTTCAACACCAGAGGAATAATTTACTCCAAATAAGTAGAAAAACCTGATATAGATTCAGGTTTTTTCTTTTTCTTCTTTCAGAGTCTCTGCTTGATTCCTTTTTGAATATCTTGCTTTTTTTTAAAAAATAGATATAATATACTAAAAATAAAAAGTTTTATTCCTTAGTTGCACAAAAAATATGGCAACACCTCAGGTTTCAGCTTATTCATATTTTCAGATCAAGCCGTTCAAGGATAATGAACTCTGAGTTTTGCATTGGGAAAAATTGATCAAAAATCTGATCTCTCTGAAGGCGAAAAAGATCGCTTTTATTATGATGGGAAACGCAGCTGAGATCAAGCTTTTTGTGAAGCTTCCGAGGGACTTTGAGTCCTATTTCAAAAATACTTTTTATACGACTTTCACGACTTCTGATCTTGTGGAAGTTGATAAGGTTCTGCTAGGTACTGATAGAAATTATATGGGAATGTCAAATGATGCTGTTCTCAAGCTCAAGGATGATTTCAGTAAAGATGGTAGCTATATGGACCCGATGAATGAAATTTTTGCTACATTTCAAGGGCTTGATAAGGACTCAGTTTTAAAGATTGTTTTTGAATATACGTTTAAAATTGAGGAAGATGATTTGACGATTTTCCTCAACAAACTTGGGAAAATACTTACATATCTTTGGAATGGTTGAGCTAAAAAGGAGGAAGAAAAACCTGAAGAAAAGCCAGTGATTGATCTCTATATGAATATGCGATGGAATCTAACGACTTCTGATCCCTATGTGAAAGAGAGTATAACCAGTGTTTTAGGATCAGTGTTTGCACCTTTTTTGGCGAAGGGAAGTTTTGAAAAGAAGCTAAAACCTCAGTGGTTGCCTGTTAGGTTTGCACAGGTGATTAATCTTTTCCACTTGCCGACTAAGGTGAATTTTGTGAAAGGGCTTGAATATACAGTATATAGAAAGTTGCCGTATCCAACTGCTATTCCTACACCTGAGAATACTCCAGCTAAGGAATTGACTGTACTTTGAGATACAGATTATAGAGGGGATAAGATCAGATTTTGAGTTCGTCAAGAAGATAAGTTTAGGCATATGTATATTGTAGGGAAAACCTGAACGGGAAAATCTACCTTTATCAATAATATGATTATTTCTGATATGAGGGCTGGGAATGGGCTTTGTCTCTTGGACCCTCATGGAGAACTGGTAGATGATTTGCTTGAGTATATCCCCTCAAATCGTATCAATGATGTGATTTTGTTTGATGTTGGAGATGCGGAATATCCGATTGGATTTAACCTTTTGCAAGCGGATAATGAAGATGAAAAAAACAGAATTGCCTCTGGCGTAGTTTCTACTTTTCAGAAGCTTTTTGATAATTCACGAGGTCCAAGACTGGAATATATTCTGAGGAATGTAGTTTTGTCAGTGATCGACTATCCAAATGCTACTTTGATGCATATTCTTAGAATTCTGACAGATAAGGAATTTCGTGAGGAAGTGATTTCGCACGTAAAGGATCCAGTTTTGTTGAAATTTTGGAATAATGAGTTTAATAGATGGCAAGATAAACAAAGAGAGGAAGCGGTTTGACCAATTACGAACAAGGTTGGTCAGTTTCTTTCTTCTCGTTTGGTGAGAAATATCTTTGGACAGCCGAGAACAAAGCTCAGTATCAGAAGGGCTATGGATGAGGGAAAGATTATCTTGGTAAATCTTTCAAAAGGAAAGATTGGAGAAGATAATGCGAATATGATTGGATCGCTCTTGGTAACTAAGATTCAGATTGATGCGATGGGAAGAGCTGATATGGCGAAGCATTTGAGAAAGCCGTTTTATCTGTATATTGATGAGTTTCAGAACTTTGCTACAAAATCGTTTGCTACGATTCTTTCAGAAGCAAGAAAGTATAAACTCTCTTTGATCGTTGCAAATCAGTATACTTCTCAGCTCGATGAGGCGATTAAAGATGCGATCTTTGGAAATGTTGGAACGATCTTTTCTTTTACGCTTTGATATGATGATGCATCAGTGATGACCTCTCAGTTTAAGGAGCTTGTAAGTACGAATGATCTGATTTCTTTGCCTAAATTTACGGCATATACAAGACTGATGGTTGATGGAGTCTCTTCGGATCCGTTTAGTATGAAGACCTTGCCTCCGTTTGTTTCTGAATGAGATATTGAGCATATTGAGAAGATTAGAAAGCAGTCGAGACAAAGATATGCGATGGAAAGAGAACAGTTGGAAGCATTGATGAATGCTTGGAATAAAAAGACCTTTTCTGTTCAGGAAAAAATAGCTGAAAAAGCCAGACTTGAAGGACTTTGAGTAACTGAAAAACAAGCTCAAAATCTGCAAGATATCGCTGTTCAACAGGTGGTCGGTATGTTTGATGAGGTAAGTATTGGTGATACTAAGGCAGATGCGATGATTGTTGATACTGAGCAGGGAAATCATAAGATGATCTGGTATCAGAGTCCAAAAGCCTTGGATCAGGTTGCGAAACTCCAGGTTCAGAAAGGGAAAACGTATAAGCTTAATCCGACTACTTCAATCAGCTTTTTTGTGGATATTTGGCAGCATCTGAGCGAAACTTGTAGTAATAAAAAGCCTTTGACGATTTGGGTTGGGACTCCTGAGGAAGTTCAGAAGCAGCTCAATGAAGTATATGAGAAGGCTGGACTTGATCCTCAGACGACAGATTTCCTCAAATTTGTGCCGAATATAGCTCTTTTGGAGGAGAAAAATCCGCAGAAAAAACAGGAAGAAAAAACTGAATCTCAGGCTAATGTTCCTCAGAAGTCTGCTTGAGATAGAAAATTCTCTCCAAAAAAATCTGCTGGAGGATTTAGTATTGAGGATGTGAAGCTTGGATCAGAATATGAGGGATATGTGAAGCTAACTTATAACTACTGAATGTTCGTAACAGTGAAGGGAGTTGAGTGATTGCTTCATAAAAAGCAGATTAAGGCTCCAGACTGAGTTGATTGGAAAAAATATTATAATATCGGAGATAAGATTTTGGTGAAAGCACTTGAGTTTAAGGATATTAATGGTGAAAAGAGGGTTTTATGGACTCAACTTTAGAAAAGGTTTAGCATTAAAGACTTTGAGGGATGACTTCAAGGTCTTTTTATTTTGCTTGCTTTTTGTTTTTGCCTAAGTATATTTACTTAGACTTTTTTTATTTTGTAAAGTTATTGAAAACAATGCGGAAAATCAGGTTTTTTTCATTGATATTTGGATTTCTGATTTTGATATCTTCTTTTGCATTTGCTCAGGAGTTTGAGACAATTTGAGAAGCTACTAAAAGCTATCCACAAAGTGGCTATGATAAAGCAGGGCGTCAATATGTTGTTGATTACTATTGGGAGCCTACTTTGTGACTTTTAGAGCATTATCTAGATAAGGGAAATTTACATTCTGGTGCGATAGCTCAGTTAAATCTCCCAGAGGCAGCTCAAAAGATTCAGTTTCTTTATTCTTTTTTGAAAGATAATCATTTTTTTAAGTTCTTTTCAGAAGTGCTTCGGGATAAGAAGTATAATGTAAGCTTTTGAAATGCAGAATATCAAAAAGTCCTCTCTGAATTGGCTGAGCAGGAACCTCAGAATGTACTTCAAAAGGTGATTTTTTCGTATGTGAACCCTAAGTATGCAGAAGAGGGAAGTGGACTTTATCTTGTCCCTCTAAAAGATGGAATCTTTCAGGCTGGAACTTGGCAGGCAAAGGGAAAGCTTATCTTAAAAGAGAAAACGAGAAAATTTACCTTCCTTCCATATAGGTTATTTAATGAAGAAAAAAAGTTTTTTCAAGTTTATTTTCAGCTCGAAGAAAGTCCTGAAAATCAGCTTGTCCAGCTTCCTTATGTGAAAAATAATGAGGTTCTGCTTGGATGTGTTGACGAGTTCTCCTCTTATGGTCAACTAAGAATGATTCTTTGAATTTCTCATTACTTTGACTTGGTGAAATCTTGGCAGTCGTATACAGGAAGCCGACTCTCAGATCAGAGGTATGATTTTACTATTCATAATAGTGATAAACAAAGATTAAATTTTGTTCCATATTTAGATACCTTGATTAGCATGAGGTTTTATCTACTGCCGAATTACTTGCCATTTACTGAGAATAATGAAAACGAATGTAGTAATTCTTGGCTTGATACCTTTGATATTTTGGATGCCTAATGCTGCTATTCAATTCTAGAGTGTAGTATTTTGCTTAAAAAAACTTGAAATTATGCGAAAGAATGCTATATTCAGGTTTGTTTTTATTTTTATTGGGAATATAATGATGAAGAGACAACTTATGGGAGCTGGAATTCTCGGTTTAGGACTCCTTTTATGAGGATGCGGGACTGGTAATCAAGAGCAGAGTGTTGCAGTTGATGTGCAGACAGGGGCGCTTTCAGGGCAAAATATAGAAATCTGAACTTTAACAGGAATTCAGGCCTCTACCTCTGATACTCTTGCGTTTAAGGAGGAATATGAGTCGCTTAATGATACTGGGCATCTGCATATAGAGGTTCCGACTACTATGGATATTGATGCATTAGAGTTCTCAGAGCTTAAGCAACTTTTGAGTGATAGTAAGACTTCAGGAATTTTCTATTTTGGGTTCCCAACTTGTCCTTGGTGTAGAAATCTTTTGCCAGAACTTTTTGCAGCAATGCAGGAAAATGGTCTAAGCAAACTTTATTACTACAATCCAAAGGCTATTCGTGATAAGAAAGTACTCAATGAGAGCGGAGTAGTCGTTACTGAAGTTCAGGCTGGAGAAGAGTATCAATATCTATTGGAAAGGTTAGATGAGGTTTTGCCTGAGTATGAGGGGCTTAATGATCCTAAAATTAAGAGGCTTTATGTGCCATTTGTTGTAGTCTTGAAAGATGGAAAGATCGTAGGTCATCACTTGAGTACTTTAGATGAGCAAACTGATCCTGCTATCCCATTGACTGATGAGTTAAAGCATAAACTTAGAAAAGTGCTGACTGAGCAGTTCTCATCTTTGATTCAGTATGGATGTGATCCTGTACTGACTGGAACTGATCATACGAATTGCTAATATTTAAATAGTAAAAAAAGAAACCTGAAATCAAATTCAGGTTTTTTTGATTTTAAATATGTATAAAAAAATCCCCTCTACCGAGAGGGGAATAATAAGTTATTTTAATTTAGAATTCCACAGTTGGTGCGACTTCGGCTCCTGTAGTCGCTTCAAACAGGTTAGCTCTCTGGAAGTCAAAGATTTTTGCGATGATTGAAGTTGGGAAGATTCTGATCTGCGTATTGTAATTCTTCGCAGCAGTATTATAGTTCCTTATCTCAACGGCAATTCTATTTTCTGTCCCCTCGAGCTGAACCATGAGATCTCTGAAGCTCTGGTTTGCTTGGAGACTTGGATAGTTTTCAGTCAAGACCATGAGTCTTCCAAGTGCTTGAGAAAGTTGACCTTGTGCTGCTTGGTACTTCGCTAACTCTTCAGCGTTATTGATATCAACTTTGATTTGGCTAGCTGAAGCTCTCGCATTGATGACATCAGTTAATGTTTGCTTTTCAAAGTTCGCCTCTCCCTTAACTGTTGCTACAAGATTTGGAATGAGATTGGCTCTTCTTTGATATACATTCTGAACTTGGCTTCGCTGGGTTTTTACAGATTCCTCGGAGATTACGAGGGCATTATACTTTCCGATAGTTGCAGAATAAAGTATGGCTAAAATTGCGATAGTGATTCAAATTCAAATGAGTCGTTTTTTCATTGTGTGGTAATAAATAGATAAAAAAGGTTTATGTCAGATTTTATAGGTTTTTTACTTGAAAGAGCAAGAGATTTTTTAATCTCCAGCACCTCAACCTCAGCTACTTCCTCCTCCTGAGTCAAATGAATCCGAACTTGAACTTCCTCGATCAGAGTCTGAGCTACTTCGGCTCGAACTAGAAGAGGAATCTCGTCCAGATCAAGTACTGTGGCTTCTCTTTCATGATTTACTTCAGAAGAATATTGAAAGATTAGATGTAATTCCTATTGAGATTAGGAAAATACATGCAAACAGTAAAATAGCATTTTCTGTAAATTCCCATCTAATAAGTTTTCATAAAACAACACTTATAAATAGTCAAAAGATTCCCAAGAGTATACCTTTTGATATCAATGGATATAAAATAGTAAAATATCGGCTGTCTTTATATCTCTTTCTACGCTCATCTCTTGCTTTATCTGATTCTACCGCAGACGATATTGTCGCTACTATCATACTAATGATGACATAAGCTATACAACAACCGAACGCCAGAGATATCCCACTTTCAAAAGTTTCTTTTTTTGCTTGTCAATCTAAATATTCAGGTAATTTCTCATAAAACTTTTTCACGGCTTCATAAAAATTATCGCTATTTACCTCTGGTCTGATCACTTCTTCGATGATTTTACTAGCGAGAATATCCGGGATTTTCTCCTCTAATCCATATCAGACTACAATTCTGATCTTTTTCTCCTCGGTCGCAATAGCTAGTAGGAGTCCATCATTCCTCTCTTTATCTCAGATCTTATTCTCATTAAATGCTTTGAGAGCGATATCAAAGAGCTCGTTTCCCTCTCTATTAGGGAAAAGGACAGTCACTATTTGATAGCCTGAGTTGGTTTCGATATTTTTTGCGAGCATTCCGAGTTCAAGTCTCTGTTCTTCAGTGAAAACATTTGAATAGTCATTTACAAAATGCTCAAACTTTGGCAAATTCATGGGATCTATTGAATCTGCTGAGCTGAAGCTAGAAATGAGTGTTAATATTCACAAGATAAAAAGTCAGATTTTTTTCATTTTCTGTATTCGAGAAATAAAATATGTTTTTAATCACCAGCGCCTCAACCTCCACTCTTTCCTCCTCCTCAGCTGAAAGAGCTAGAACTTGAACTAGAACTAGAACTTGATCTTGAGTAGCCAGAACTGAAATCATCCCAGTCTGACGAGGAGCTTCATCCGTTACTACTTGGAACGGATTTCCTCTCTCAATATCTTTCTTTATTGAAATTTGAGATGATTGTGATTATTATTCAAGTGACTATCAATGTTCGAATAGTTCGCCCATCAAAGACTCCTAGAGAAACAAGAATTATCAAGAACCCTGAAACTTCTAGTCGTCTTCTCCTTCTTTTCCACTTGTTGATATCAGTATTCTTATCAATTGTCTCTCAAACATCTCTTCCCCCTCGAAGCATCATAATGATTAAAACTAGATATAGTAC
>CAUQBS010000009.1:0-29081 GCA_963516485.1 uncultured bacterium | reverse complement strand
CTTTTAGGTGAGTATTTTATTCTCTTTGCGTATAGATGATGCAAATGACAAAAAACAAAACAACAAGCACAAAATCCAGATTTTTTTGACCTTTGAGTAAGGTGATGCTGGGAGCAACAGGAGCTTTCTTGCTTGGAGGATTTTTATTACTTCAGACCTGGGCTGCTCCTGGAGATAGTCCAGTCGTGCAGTATAGCTTTGAAGATGCGAGCAACCTCGGAAAGGATAGCTCGTCTGCTGGAAATAATGCGACCAACTACGGAGTAACGCAAGCTCTCGGAAGAGTTGGGAAAGCTGGATATTTTAATGTAAATTCAGTTTCTTTAGATTTAAGTACTCATGCTTCAAAGCTTAATCTAACTGAAGGAACAGTCAGTTTTTGGGCAAAAATTGATTCAGATGCTAAAGACTTTTCTTCAATTCTTTCTTGGTGAATCTCTACGACTGATGCGTCAAATGTTGACCTAGGATATATTTCTCTTGGAAATATGACGGCTGGGTATCCAGATGAATTATTAAGTTTAGCAAATGTATATAGAACTTGAGGTTGAAATTGGCAGGTTTTCGCGAAGACAACTAGACCTGATTCTTTTTATAAAGATGGTAAATGGCACGCCTATACTGTAACAATGGATAGTGCGAAAAATCTATGACTTTATATTGATGGAGAGCCTCAGACAATACATGATAACGGTCAAAGTCTGGTTCCTTTTTTCTTGTCTCATAATAACGGAAAAGTATCTATAGGAAGGTCTTCCAATGAATATCATAGGGCTCTTTGAGAAGGATTAAAATGATCAATCGATGAATTTAAAATTTATAATTATGCTCGCACTGCAGCACAAATCAAAGCTGATTATGAACAGGAAGCGAAACCGACAGTAATTATTCACTATCAAAATGCTGATGGAGAGGAACTTATGTCTCCGACTGTGCATACCAAGACAAGTAACGGAACTGAGTTCCAGCTTGGGCAGGCATATTACTTTGATCCAGATGACCTCGTAAGCAGGGCAGATGGAGGAATTTATCAAAAACCTGAGAAACAGAGTGTTGTTTTCTCTCAAACAGAGAGAATGAAAGAAATTACTTTTGTTTATCCAATCAAACCAATGCTGGTCCTTCATTATACTTTCGATGAGGGGTGAAATACAGTTGCGGATAGTTCTCAACTTGAGACCAAGAATCCGGGTACCGTTATTGGAAACTATACCTGGGATGAATGGGGAAGAGTAGGGGGAATGTACAAAAAAGTTCAAATCATGCCTTGAACAGGACTAGGTATTAGAGATGTAGCTGCGTTTACAATTGGTTGATGGATTAAAACAACAGATAAATCCCATCAGAATTACTTTATCTCTAATGCAGGGGGAGCTGATGGATATAGATTTTGAATTAGTAATGGGGTTCCCCATTTTCTGCTAGGAAATAATGAACATGTAAACCCAAGTATTAGAGCATGATGGACGGAAAACTCTTGTGGAGTAAAAGATATAGCTGATGGTAAATGGCATCATCTAGTTTGAGTTTTCGATGTAAAAGGGCAAAAAGTTACTTGTTATGTAGACTGAGTCAAAGACGGAGAAAGACTCTTGCCAAGAGTATATAGGCAGAGAAAAGATATTGCACCTCAAATCTGAGGAGACGGAAGCTATACCTATGCAACTCATTGGAATAACTCTTTTCTTGATGATGTCAGAGTATACAATTATGCCCTGAGTGCTCAAAAAGTTAGGGAACTTTATGATAGCTTCCCAGCAGAGGAAACCTCTGATCCAGTAGGACTTAGTCTTACAACTACAAGCCCAAGAAGTACACTTGTAGTTGGAGAAAAGGTTGTTGCAAGTGCAAACCTTGATATAAATAGAGGAGGAAAAAATTTGAAACTCGTTATTACAGTACCAAAGACTCTTCAACCAGAGAGTAATTCAATCTCATTACTTAATGGAGAGACAGTAACATCTGGTAATGTAAATATGGTTGAGCTTTCAGATAAGAGAGTTTATACTTATTATCTAAAAGATAATATTAAAGGACAGGTTAAAGCTGATTTTTCTGTGTATTTCCCTTGGGGGGTAACAGATCATCAGACTCCGGGAAAAATTACCGCTGAAATTGTTAAGGGGGATGCGTCACTTGTGAATAAAGAACTTACTTTTACAGCATGGGCTCCATTTAGACTCAATATGCACTGGATTCACTATACTAAGCCTGGAAATAATTATAAGGTAAAGTATGCTTTAAATGTATATACTGAGACTTATTTCCCATGGGAAAGTCCAGCTAATTTTAGATTTCTTGATAGTAAAAATCCTGCATTATATAACTTTATTGCGACTATTCCATTGCCTCTAAATGCAAAATATATCAGTAGTTCTGTAAATAACTGACACTGAAGTCCAGAACTTTCTATGACATATGATGCAAATAAACATGCTATTATTTTTAGAGGGAACCCTAGAATGTTTACTCTTTGGAATAATAGACAGTTTATAGAACTTGAATATACAGGACTTCAAGCTGACGATGTAATTACAGCTAATCCTATGACTTTTACTGGATATCTTGCTAGTCCAACAGGAAGAATCTATACTGGAAGTCTGAATTGGGTTAATCAAACAGTAGAAGCTGCGAATGCTAATATAGATTTAGGATTTCATCTACCACAGGGCTCTATTGTTAATGATCAAGATAGGCAGGAGCTTTTCGGACTTTGGATAGGTAATGGATGAAACACGAAAGTGAAAAATGCAAGCGTTGAATTTACTGTCCCTGAGTGAATTGAGGTAAATAATATTAGACTCCCTAATGCGACAGAAAGTAATGGGAATGGACATGAAGTATTTTGGCCTCATACGATCAACTTTGACTATTGGACAAATAAGGGAAGAGCTGGTTCTATCAATGGAAATTATGGTGCTGGATATGGAAAAACAGAACTTGGATTGTCTGATGGAGAATTCATTAAGAAATTTGTAATGAAGTTTCCAGAAATCAATCCGTGAGATACAATTCCAGGTATGATGGGGCATGCGAACCTGGGGATTAGGTTTAATGGAGATGCTAAAAAAATTAAAGTTAATGGTATTCCTATTACGCAGGATACAACCCTAACTATGACGGGTATGTTCAGAGCAGAGTGATTACCAGATCGTCCTATCGCATGAGGATTAACAATTGCAACGAAATCATACGCACCGACTTATATTCAAACCTTTTCACATAATTGAAAAAATTTCACTCCAGGACAAAAGCTTAGAATGCGTACCTTTTTTTGGATTCAGCCAGGTTGGCACTATAATAATGGAGTATTTCTGAAGAATCCATCACTCTTTTTGTTTGTTCCTCGTTGATTTGAATTAGATACTACTACAATTGGTAAGATAGTTACAGCTGGTACCGCTACTATTTGAACTCCTCGTAAGGTTACTAATCAGATAACGAATCCACCAGCCAACCATGAAGTATGGAGAATTGATATCACGGCAGATTTATATCCTCATAGTCCAAATATTTATTTAGATTATGATCTCAAAATTACAGATAGTACGCTCCCTTGAACATATCAGTTTGGAGATAAAGCAGTCCTAACAACAGATAATTCAAAATATCAGCCTTGGCATGCTTGGGCGGTTGGAGTAACAGATGATCCATACTGACTTTATGGAGTCCCAAAGGGGAATAAGATTGTTCGATGAGGAGATTCACAAATTATTATCACCTCAACTGATCTTGGAAACGGAGTCTGCTCAAAAACTTCAGTTGATGATCAGTGATGTAAAGGTTCATTTATTCAAGATGATCTCGATACTATCTATAACTATAAGTCAGGAGGGACTGGATTTTTGCAGACGACTCTTTGGAATGCAGGTGCAACCGTTAATAATTATACCTATACCTTCAGAATTCCAAATGTAAATACCACAAATACCAATGGAACAAAAAATGAGTGGAAGCCAACAATTAAATCAGTAGAGATTCTTGGTGCAACAGGAGCTACTCATACAGAAACGCAAGAAGCTCATGCAACATTGCTTAAGATCACGATTCCGACTTTTGCATCTACTGATCGCCCTATTATCAATATTGTTTTGCAAGCACCAACTTTTGATAATGATCAGGCATATAGAAATACCTATATTGATACTTACTATACTATGAATGGAACTCAGAAGGTTGGTAGAACTGTTGGACTTAGGCTTGTTCCTTCAACCTATGATCCATGAGTGAATAGAAAATATAGATTCTGTCTCCTAGCTAGAGAAAAGAATGAAAATCAAGGAGTATCATTTGATGAATGTAGTGCCTTATTTGATTTCTATAGAGAATCAAAATTAACCAATGGAAATTGGACAAATTCAAATGGATGGAGATTAGCAGATGATTCATCGAAAGATAGAAAATGGTACAATGAGACAGTCCCACCTATTTGTTCTTGGCATGGAATTAGTTGTCAAAATAATAAACTAATTTGATTAAATCTTTCAAATAATAATCTACAAAAGACATTTACAGGATCATTTGTTAAGCTCAAGAATCTCGAAGTTCTTAATCTCTCAGAGAACCCAAACTTCAACGCTGAGTTTAGATCAGAATTCAAGACTTCTCTCACAAAGCTAAAGGAAATCAATCTCTCATATACAAATACAAAAAATCTGAATAATCTCCCAGCAAGTCTGGAGAAGCTCGTTGCTCAGAAATTGACTCTGACTGAGTTCCCATTTGCTCATCTTGCAAATCTTAAGGAGATTGATCTTAGCCATGGACTACTTTCAGGAGTGAGTAATATAAAACCATTGTTTGATCGTCCAAAGCTAGAGAAGTTGATTGTTCATAATGCAAAGCTTAGAGGATCAATCCCAGCGAGCTTGCCTGAGACTGCAACTGCAACGATCAAAGAAATCAATCTAAAAAATAATCAACTTACTGGAAAACTTCCAGCATGGGTTAAAAATCTGACTTCTCAGCCTGTGAAAATTGATTTTGCTCAGAATTATATCACTGGACCATTCCCAGATTGGGATGCAAACTTTAAACCTGGGACGCAGATCAAGTTTGAGAAAAACTATATTGATACCCTTTTCAGCGAAGGAAATTATAAAAGATTTAAGAAAAAGTTTGGAAATCTGGATTCATTATTTGCTCAGTTTAAGCTCGTAGCGACTAATTGAGGTAATAGAGTATTTACTGAGATTAAGGATATGAAATCTGATCCTAAAGTTCGTATTATTGTAAAAAAACAGTTGCTTACAAGTGTTGATGGAGGAACGGTAAGACCATTTAATGATCGACTAGGGCTTAGTGCTGTTCAGCAGCCAGGATCTCACATTAATGCTCAGAAGAGAAATCAGGTCGGATTTGATGTTGCTCTCACTCATGGATTTGTATCTACACTAAATATTCAAACAGAACTCTGAAATGAGCCTATGCTTTCCGTAAAGCTCATACCAGCAAAGGATTTCCAAGATGAGAATGATCCAAACAAACTACAAGATCCAAATAATCCTGATAGTAAGGTACTTACAGGAAAGACGATGTTTGGAACTGGGCTTACCTTTGAGCTCAAGGGAAAATATCTTGCACAATATTTCTCAGCTGTACACTATAGTCTCTGAGGAAATGATATTGGAGGAGGTTTCTTCTGGAGAGAGGTAGAAGATCTTGAAACACCAGTTACTATTAGTGCAAATGGTACAGGAAATATTGAATGTTATGGTAGGGTAAAGGGATTCTATTATAGTTCTCAGAGAGGAGAGAGGCTTTGGCCACTAGATGGAGAATCGCAGAATCAACTAAGAAATCTGAATACCAACTATGGAGATCTCGCAATGAAGTGAGGACGATACACAAGATGTCAGGGTAATGAAAATAATATCTATGGAAAAATTACGCATACTTACAAGGATAAATCCTATGATTTGATCGCTGGAGTTTCCTATAATGTAGCAGGAAATAAAGTTACAACGCCACCAGCTCTGAGATGTAATTTCCAGAGATTGAATAATGCGATTCCATTCGGATATATCTATGATTCAGCAGGGGGAATCGGTATCCTAGGGGCAAGTATTAAGTCTTCAGTAATGAAACTCGCGACAGCTTGAGATGTGTCAGCTTTCTCTGAGATTTATAACTTCCACAATGCTTATCTCAAAGAATTAGAAAACTGAAAGTGTGTCTCTGATATCTTTGATCATGATGGACAAAATCCTCGTTATAATGACGGTTCTATTCCTAATTATAGTTCTGATAAGCTTGATAGACTACTTGATTTCGGATTCGGTTCTGCACAGACAACACTTTTTAAGCTTGGAATTAGAGGTATTATCTGACTTTCAAGCGAGCTTAGTAATAATAGTAGAGGAAGTATCGAAGGAAACCAAGCAGGAACTTCGCTCATTCTCAATACTGACAACTCAATCGCGGGAATCGTAAATCTTGCTCGTCAAAGAGCAGAAGAGCTCTGTAGGAATAAGTGGCAGGCAGTACCTGGTCCTGAGCAAGATTTTGGGAATAGAGCTGGACAGGTACTCTGTTATGATGGAAATATAGATAGAAATTCTAGGATCTTAAGAGTGAATAGATATGATGAAGCAGCTGCTCTTATTGTTAAAAATGCTGATGTTTCCTTACTTAACTATCAAGTAACGCGAAATAATGCTGCAATAACAAATCTATTTATTGATAAGGGATATCTCTTCCTACTTGATGAAGCGAGAAACAGATCTGATCTTCAAAAATTTGATCAAAATGGATATCAGACACAGGATACTTCAAATCCATGAATTTCATATGGTAACTTCTTGAGGGGAAACTTTATTGTGAATGGACTTATTATATGAGTAAAACCTAATTCAGCTCAGTTTACTCCGATAAAAAATAAGCTCGTCATCCATGGAAAAGTTGCTTCTTATAATACGTATACTACACCAGATGATAATAAGAAACAGGTAATTAAAGATATTCTAGAATCTGATGGTGGAAGAAGAGTAGAGGAAGAAGAAATGAAATTTATCGGTTTAGATCAGGTTTTTAAGTGGTCTTGTAATAGTGTGACCGGTACTGGAAGTGATGGAACTCCATGTATTGGTACCGATAAGGGAAGTTCATTTATTACCAATAAGGCATTTAGTCTGATTGATATGGATTTATCATCACCATTATTTCAATAGTTCTACTTGAGCATGATAAAATTTGAAGTACTAAAAATCCCCTCATTGAGGGGATTTTTTTGAAAATAAAAATCTGCTATTATTAAAGATGTTTTGATCTTGATTATTTCCCAAAGTTCTGAGTTGCTAGAGAGTCATTATACCAAGCGATTGCTTTTTCTAGTTCCTCAACTGTAAAATCAGGACAAAAAAGATCGCTAAAATACAGTTGTGCATACCCAATCCACCAAAGCATAAATCCAGATAATCTCTTGGCATACTGTTGCTTAGTTCTGATGACGAGATCTACTTTAGGTAAATGTCCAAAATCCATATGCTTCTCTAGGTTATCTTGGGTTATAGATTCACTAGATGAAATCAGACTTTTTATTCCTCTTAAAATCTCGTCCTGACCTCAATAGTTGATCGCTAATACAAACCAGCGGTCAGTTGGATAGCGATATTCTTTCTGTTTTGCAAGGAGTCGATTTCTTAGATGTTCTGGCAACTGATCGATATCTCCAGCCACTCAAAAATTCACTTGCTCTTTGTGAAGGGTATCATAGAGTTGCTGAGTGATTTCTTCATACAAAACAAAAAGATATTCTAATTCTTCCTGACTTCTATTTTTGAGGTTCTCAGTACTAAGTCCCCAGAGTGTGAAGACTTTCGTTTCACTTTTTGTAAAAATATGAATCGCTAGCTCCATCATCCTCCTAAAACCTTCCAAATGCCCAATAAATTGATCTAATCCTCTCTGCTTAGCCCAAGTCCTGTTCCCATCAGGGATAAAAGCGATATGCTGAGGTGCTTTCATAGATAGTCTAAAAGATAAAATGCTGATTGCTTTCCTTTAGTAGTTCTCTCTTCCCATGATACAATATCTTTGTTTTCTTCATTGGTGCAAGATCAGCTGATTTCTCGTCCCATATACTAGTGAATCACTTTTTATTTTCAAATCAAAATCCTTATCCTAATTCATACCTGAGGTTATCATCAGATTTTTTCTATTGACTTATATTCGGTTTTATATATAAAGAAAAAAATTTTATTTTGATTTTTGTACAGAATGCCAACATTAATACTTGTATTCTTTTGGATTATCGTGATTTGACTATTGATCTTTTTGTTTTATCTCCTCAAGAAATATCTTGGTAGAGTAATTATTATCTGTGTATTTGTACTTTTGCTATATGGAATTTATTGGCTTATTAACCCAGCTGGTGCCAGAGGAATCTTTGATGGAATCGTCTCTCTACCTACCACAACTATTAGAGCAATCAATAATCGATTCTCAAAAGACACTTCAACAACTGGGCAAAATAATCAAGAAATCTGATCTATGTCTGGTGTAGTACTTCTCACTTGAGAACTACAAACTTGAAATAACGATTCACAATCTAATACTACTCAAAACGATCAGCTAACACTTGATCAGTTAGATGCTGAGATCATCGCTAATACCACTGATGTTTCAAGAGTAAATACAACTACTAACAACGTAAACTCACAAACGACAACTGAAAACACTTCAAATAGTAGTGTATCAATATCAGGTTTGATTCAGCCAACTGCAGAAAAAGACAAGTATGTCTTCTCAGCAAAGGATTATAAGGTTTCAATGAATGCTGATGGAAATATCCTTGTAGAAAAGAGAGATAATTCAGTTATTGAGGAAGACGAGGATGATGGTAGTTATGATGTTATTGAGTCAAATCCAAAAAAAGACAAAAAATCTGATTCAAAGACTACAGATAATTCAAAATCATCTACAAATAAAAAGTCTTCTGGATGACTCTCAGCATCTGACCTGAATGAAGCGAGTCAAATCTTTAATTTCTAATTGAAAACTCCCTTTGGGAGTTTTTTTAGAACAAATTTTTGCTGAGAAAGGACGCTACTTCTTTGTAAGTGAGGTTTAAGGCAAGCCTTTTATCTTAATCTGGATCGCCACGTTCGTTTCCCTCACTCGCGATGACAAACAGTCATTGCGAGCGATAGCGAAGCAATCCAGATATCCTCAAATTTACTCCAGAAAACTGGATCATTGTATTACTTTCTCTCACTCCTGATGACTGAAAAAATGCTCCCTGCTAGGGGAGCTGGCGAGCGGTAGCGAGACTGAGGGGCTTTAGTATTCAACCGCTTGTGTCCTTTGGATATCTCCTCTTAAAAAAATAAAAAACCGCTATGGTAGCGGATTTTTTATATCAAAATGGGAAATTTCATAGATCCCAACAATCTTTTTCAGAAAAAGTTTTCTATGCAGCGGACAAAGTCAGATTTTTTCTATTGCTTGATAGTGAGCTGTTGTCCCATAGCCCTTGTGTTTTGCAAAACCATATGCAGGGAATTTTCTATCCAAATCTGACATAATATGATCTCTCGTTACTTTTGCGAGGATAGAAGCCATAGAAATTTGTATCAATGCTGCATCACCATCAATAATTGTCTGACTGCTAATTCCTAGCTCCTTACTCAGTCAAAAATCCTGCTTCCCATCAATAATCAATGTGATTTGATCAGAGTTTTGTTTTTCCCAAGTTGCAAGAAGTTTCTTTACATCATCAATGCGGATTTTTTTCTTTGGCTTAATGCCCAAAAAATTACAAAAAATCTGATATAACCCTTTTGTGATAGCGATATTCAGGCTTCTTGTCACTCAATACTGATCAATTATTGCTGGTTCAACGCTCCAGCTCCCTCAGGAGATCAGTTGCTCAGATAGCAAGTTTTGGATATGCTGATAGGCATTTTCTCTTTGCTTTTCAGTCAGTTTTTTGCTATCTTGAAAAAGAGAAGTATTGCCTCGGCTTGCCTTCTCTTCTCAGATAATAATCCCAATCCTCATTTCTCCAGCGAGTGGTCATCTTCCCACCTCATCAATATAGATTTTCATTGTTGCTTATTTTAAATTATAGTTTTGCGGCCAAAAGAATGGAGACTTTGAGCATCACTTTGTGGTACACATGATCTCAGAAATCTGAGTTTTGTCTCCTGAGAGATTGATCAAGGTAACTTTCCAATCTTCATTAAAGCGCTGGTCTCAGCTGATGGCGTAACTCAAAGTGTATGAATATTGTCTTGTATTTTTCGCATCATTTACGCTTCCAGGGATCAAAAAGATTGAACTCAGGTTCAGATCTCCTACAAGATTTCTTGTGAAAATGCTAATATTCTTTTTATTCCAGTGACTGTCTCGGGTTGTGCTATTTTTGAGTGGTGCATGTACGAGACGATTCATCTCAGTAAAATTCTCACTTACCAGATACTGATAAAAATCCTGAATCAAGTTGCTGTCTGCTGTACGATCAATATGTTGTGTGGAAACAACTCTTACTTGATTTTGCTGATTTCCAGTTGTCTCTCCAGAAACTGTTCAAGAAGCCTGATTAGCTGCTGAAGTTTCATCTGCTAGTGTTCCAGAGTCGATAGTGATTACCTCAGTGTTTTCTGGAGTTAGGAGATTGATACTCTCAGTTGGTGTCTGAGGAGTATTATATCCTCTACCGTAGATAAAAACCTTGTAAATGGCAAATAAACAAAATACAAGAGCAAACAGAAATACTACGATAATCCAAGCAGGAACCTGCTTTTCTTCATCTGTTTGAGTCTGAGTAGAGTTGAGCTTTTTCTGAGTAAAGCCGCTAGTGTTCAGCTTTTTTTCTTTTTTCTCTCTATCTCATCGTGTTTCTTGCTTTCTTGGAGTCATGATTGCGAGCTTAGTAGATAAAATATTTTTTTTTGACTATAGCAACCCTTTTTGAGAAATCAAGCCTTTTTATCAAAAAAGAAAAGAAAAAATCAGATTTTTTTTGCTTTTTGTTGAGTCAATAAATTTCTTCAAAATTTGCAAATTTATAAAAATTGGCTATAATTAAGCTATGTTTTTATATTATGATGATTGTCGAGATGGGACTTTCTAGAGAAACTCAATCGCGAAAATGATATTATCGTTTACTTTTGATTTTGATCATTCTTGGAGGATTAGCGCGAGCTGGACTTTGGGGATATAAGTGGTATTTGGACAAGCAGTCCTTGGCTCTAGATACACAAATTTCCTCAAAAAATTCAGAAATTCAAAAGATATTAGCGGATAAGACTTTTCAGCAATATTTACAGGTCCAAGCCTTAGAATCTCAAAAAACGCAGATCCCATGGAGCCAATATATCCATAAGATTCTAGAAATCCTAGAGAGTATCAAATCTGTAGAATCTGGTAGAGGAGGAGTGGAACTCTCAGACTTCAAGGTGGATCTCAACGAGCTCTCTCTAAATGGAGTGGTGAGTAATTTGAGAATTCTCTATGGAAATAGGCAGTGATCATGAGGACTTATTGATAGTTTTAATCAACTTGACTTCTTGACTGATATTTCGATCAAAAATTATGAAAAAGCTGAAGAAGGTCAGCGTTCGTTTAAATTTACTTTATCTGCTAAAGTTCAAACCAATGCAACAACAGGATCAACAGCTCATTAATAGCCTACTTGAACAGCAAAATTCATCAGCGTATGCACAACAGTCTGCTCAAGATTCCTCAGAATCTCAAATCTCGATTTCTAGGGTTGTGACTGCTAAGTATAAGGTATATGTGATCATTTTGCTGATTTTATCTGTGATTTTAGGGACAAAGTTTTTGCCGAGAGCTTGGTCAGATTTTCAAAAATCTCAAGAAAATTTTGAGCAAAAACAAACAAAAATCCAGCAGCTTGATACTCAAATCCAAGAATACAAAACAAAAAAGACTGTTTGGAAAGCCATTACCTCTACAAAAGAGCAAATCATTGGCTGTGTAAATGATGCAACTAACTGTGAAAAATTGCCTCCAGCATTGCGTTCTCAGTTGAGAATGATTACAGCTTATTTGCAACTTGGAGATTTGAATGCGCCAAAAATGCAGGTTGATGAAAAGAAGATCTTGAGAAATCTAGATCAGTTCCTTACAAAAAATGATCCATCAGAGGTCAGCTCTCTAAAAAATGGGAAAGTTGAGGCTATTAAAATCGGTGATCCAAAGCCCGCAGATGAAAAATCTGGTTTCTATCAGTTGCCTATTGAGCTCAAGATGACCTTTGAAAACAAGGATGATCTCATTTCTTTTGTAGATAATATTGAACAATATATTATTCCATCAGAGAATGACCGTATTCTCTATCATATTGATCAGGTTTCCTATGATATGATGGCATATGATGAGGAACAAACTATAGAAATTAAACTTAGTGCTTACTATTTTAAGTAGAGAGAATACTATCACATTAGAAAATAAAAATCAGACTTTTATCCTTTTTATCTCTATTGATACATAAATGAACGAAAAGCATCAACCAAACTTCATTGAAAGAATGCTCATGGGTATCATGCAAGCTGTAGATACACAGACTTTTTCTGAAAAGGATAAAATTCTTTTTTACAAGCAGCTTGTCTATATGCTCAAAGGAGGTGTATCTATCCTCCAAGCCGTAGATACGCTCAAGAGAACGACCAATAACTACGCGCTCAAAAAGGTTACAACGAGTATTATCTTTTATCTCAATGAGGGAAAGAGTTTTTCGTATGCGCTTTCTAGATTGCCAGAATATTTTGATGAGTCAGATGCTGCGATTGTAAAAACGGGAGAGAATACTGGAACTCTTGATGTTGTTCTTCAGGAACTCGCAAACGAATATACCTATCTTGGTTCTATTAAAAATAGATATAAATCAGCCTTGACTTATCCGATCATTTTGATTATTATGGCATTTGGTGCTGTGATATTTTTGTTTTCAAGTGTGCTTCCCTCTATTTTGGAGATGGTAGCAGGAGATCAGCAGCTTCCACAGATTACATTGATTCTCAAGTCAGTTTCAGATTTTTTTGTCTGATATTGGAGAGAGATTATCGTTTGTGCGATTACAGGTATGATTGTTTTGATGATTTATGCGAGTACAGAAGTCGGAAAAAACAGACTCTCAAAAGTACTGATATGACTACCGATGATTGGAGCTATGACCAAGACCTATTATCTTATCAAATGGGTCAGATATACTAAACTGATGATTGGTTCAGGACTAGATTATCTTCAAACCTTTAGATTGCTGAGGTGAGTATTGGATATTCCGCTATATAGAGAGATGATAGATAGTGTGATTGCTGGACTCCAGCTTGGAAAAACTATCTATGATGCGATCAAGGATCAGACACATATTATTTATCCAAATGTTGCTGTGATGATTAAGGTTTGAGAAGAAACCGCACATCTGGAGGAAGCAATGGAAAATATCATTAGTATGTATCAGGAAGAACTTGATACTTCGATTACTCAGTTCTCAAAAGTACTTGAGCCAGTAATCTTGATCTTTATGGGAGTGATTGTAGCTTTTGTAGCGAGTGGAATTTTTGGAGTCGTCTTCTCAGTAATGGAAAATGTCTGAGTTTAATAGTTAATTTTGATCTGGATGTCAATGAAAAAAGGGTTTACATTAGTTGAAATGCTGATTGTTGTTGTGATAGTTGGAATTTTAATGTTGATCTGACTTTGACTCAATCGAAATCAGCTCGCACAGCTCAAAGCAGCAACGGTTGTTGAGGAGGTTCATACAAGCTTTGATGAAATTTTTCTTCAAATTTTAAACTCTTCTTCCCATCAGGCAAAAGATCCAAATAATCCTGATTGACCATGGATCACTAAACCATATTCCGCACTAGAACTTGTAATTACTCCGAAAGATTCTGATTTAGCTGGAGTAAACCAGACTGCTCAGTCCGATATGCCAATAAAATACCGCATGCTTTCCGATCAGGATTCTTCAGAGCAAAATCTTGAGGAAACTTGGACTCCACTTGGGGAAAAATATGAACTCACATTCCTCTCTGGAACAACAATCAACGGGACAGATGAGGAACCTCATTCTCCAGTTATAGTAAGATTCACGCCATTTCAGACTTCATGTGAGATTTCTTCTCAAGGTGCATCAAATTCTCAATACAAAAGCCTCTTTTTTACCATAAAGCCAAAAGGCTGAAATGAAGCTAGTTTTTCTCTTCAAAATACCTACTGTAGACTTGCTCCGCAGTCCTCATCTGATTAAAATGAGGCAGTCCGAATATATTTTATAATTATTGATTCTCATCTCATCTATGATACCAATTATTATGCAGATTTTGCCTCATACGACTTGTTCTGGTAGAGGAGAAGTTATGCTCAGATGTGAGAAAGCGAGCTTAACGCCAAACTTACAGATTCAGATAGAATCAGCATTTTCTACGCTTTCAAAGAATCAAGATACGCATATCGTTTTTGATACCCACAAAGATCCGATTGCTGATTGGATCTATATCTATGCGCAGGCAAAGCAGCTTGATGCCTTACTCAAAGGTATCTTAGAACCTAGTATTTCAGAACTTAAAAATTGAATACTGAGTTCAATATATTTTGCTTATGAGGAGTGAGAAATGTGAGATCCTGAGCAGACAATTAGGCTACTTTCTGAAAATGCCCTTGAGAGCTATCTACTTTCTGCCTAAAAAATCCAAATCTTAGTCTTGAAAAATGAGGTATTTTCCTTATTTTTTTTATATTTGTTTTTCTTTGAAAAAAAAGAAAGAAATCAGATTTTTATCTTTTTGTCTATTAGGATGTATCGTTCTCATACCTGTTGAGCCTTAAACAAGGCAAATCTCGGTCAGCAAGTGCAATTGGCTGGTTGGATCAATAAAATTAGAAATTTAGGAGGAATGGTTTTTATTGATCTCAGAGATAGATACGGAATTATTCAGCTCACTATTGATCCTTCAAAAAATACTTTTCAGCTCCCAGAGCTGAAGCCTGAATATGTGATTCGCATCACAGGAACAGTAATCCCAAGACCTGATTCTATGATAAATACAGAGATGGCGACTGGAGAAATTGAAGTTGAACCAATTGAGCTTGAGGTGCTTTCGACTTGTAAAGAGCTACCATTTTCTATTGATCATGAAAATCCAGTAGGGGAGGATCTTAGACTTGAATATCGTTATCTAGACCTTAGAAGAAAGTCTATGAAAGAAAATGCAATCATGAGACATAAAATTTACCTAGAATCAATGAACTTTTTTGATGAGAGGGATTTTATCCACTTGGAAACTCCAACTTTTGTGAAAAATACTCCAGAATGATCAAGAGAATACGTTGTTCCTGCGAGGTTTGAACCAGGGAAATTTTTCGTCCTTCCTCAGTCTCCACAGCAGCACAAGCAAATGCTCATGGTTGCTGGATTTGACAAGTATTTTCAGATAGCTAGGTGCTATCGTGATGAGGATCCTAGAGGAGATCGTCAGCCTGAGTTTACGCAGATAGACTTTGAACTTTCTTTCGTTGAGCAAAAAGATATTTTGGCACTTATTGAGGAATATTTTATGCATATTGTATGAAAATACTATCCTCAAAAGCAAATACAGCACTCTCCTTTCCCAGTTTTGAGCTGGAAAGAAGCAATGGATAAATATGGAATAGATAAACCTGAACTCAGAGTTCTCAACTTTGAGATGAAAGATGTGACTACTTGGGCAAAAAAATCAGATTTCGCTGTTTTTCAATCTGCACCTTGTATTAAGGCACTCGTTCTGCCAAAAGAGATGGGAAGATCTGAAGTTGAGAAAAAATATGAATCCTTTATCAAATCGAAAGGCTCTAAAGGAATGCCTTGGCTTGCATTAACTGAGTCTGAATGAGTAAAGTGAAGTATTGCAAAATTTTTCTCAGAAGAAGCAATCCAAGAGCTTAAAAATCTTACTTGAGTAACTGAGGGGAATACAGTGATTTTCCAAGCTGATACCTGGCTTAAGGCGAGTGAGTATATGGGAATGCTCAGAAATGAAGCGATTAAAGAACTTGAACTGCTCAAGGGGAAAGAAGAGGAGTTGGCATTCTGCTTTGTAGTTGATATGCCGCTATTTGAAGAGTGAGATGATGGAGGACTTGGTGCTACTCATCATCCATTTACAAAACCAAGGGATGAAGATGTCTCATTTGTAAAGCAGCTAGCTGAGAAGATTGCTAGAGGTGAAGAACTATCATCTGAGGAGAGAGCACAGCTTCTTGAAATTAAGTCTGATACCTATGATATTGTCCTGAATGGATATGAACTTTGAGGAGGAAGCATTAGAATTCATGATGCTGAACTTCAGCATGCAATTTTTACCCTTCTTGGACTGACAGAACAACAGATTGAAGTCAGATTTTGACATCTGCTTAAATGTTTTCAATACGGGGTTCCACCACATGGAGGATGTGCATTCTGACTAGATAGAGTAGTGATGCTCCTGCAAAATAGAAGTAGTATTCGTGAGGTAATTATTTTCCCAAAAAATCAAAAATATCGTGATCTTATGCTTAATGCACCAAGTGATATTGATGATTCACTGCTCAACGAACTAGGACTTAAGATTGTTGTTGAAGAAAAATAAAATTCTGATTTCATTTATTTGGTAACCTGAAAACTACTCATGACAAATAGAGTAAAAATTTTAGAAGGAGAACTAGTTTCTCTTGTTGTGCCAGAAAAGGAGGATATTCAGCTCTGGTATCAGGGGATAAATGATATAGAGACTCAGCTGTATCTTTGATCTTTGGCTAGGATTACTTCACTAGCAGCAGAGGAAGAATTTTTCTCCTTTATTGCAAAAGATAGTTCCCAGAGAGTCTTTACGATCTATGCAAATCAGGATCAAAAAAATATCTGAAATGTATCTCTCATGAAGATTCACCAAATGAATAGAAATGCAGTCGTTTGAATTTCAATTTTTGATAAAAACTATCGATCAAAAGGTTATGGAACGGAGGCATTATCATTGCTTTTGAAATATGCTTTTGAGATCCTTGGACTCCATAAGGTAAATTTGAGCTATGTTGTTTATAATGAGAGATGAGCAGCTTGTTATAAAAAACTTGGGTTTCAGGAGGTTGGTAGGAGAAAAGAGCATTGGTATTCAAAAGGAGAATATCATGATAGTATTGAGATGGAATTGATGAGAAGTGAGTATCTATTGAGAAAACAGAACTAATCTTTTCTGCTAACTCTCTCCTATTGGAGAGAGTTTTTGTTAACTAAATGAGTTTTCTGATTGCAAGTCATAGCAAGGCAAACTATAAGAAAATAATACTACTTAAAAAGAGATATAAAGCTGTTTTTACTACCTATATCGATAAATATACGGCGTATAAAAAGAGATTGCTTGATCAAATAGTGAAAAATCCCTTGACTTTATTCAATAAAATTATATTCTAAAACTCAATAGAGTTATTTTTGCTCTGTTTTTTATCTTCTTATTTCATATACAGATGTGAGATCTTATTGCAATGGTTAAGGAATATCTTGGAAAAGCCTTAATGCGAATTCTAATTATCGCTGTGATCGTAGGAGCATGGGCTGGATGGAACTGGTTCAATGCTGGTAAAACAACTATCGACAATCCAACTGATCAAGCTATTACTTTTACTCTTGATGGTAAAGAGTACACTCTTCAGCCAAATTCTTCTCAGAATGTTAAACTAGCAAGAGGAGAACATACTTTAGTATACAGCGGAGAAACAGTTAAGTTTGAAAAAGGTAAGGGAGAAACATCAACAGATGATTTCCTTGGAGGAAAATATGCTCTTCTTAATCCTACTCAATCAGTATATGTATATTACAAACAGATCTATACTAAAAATATGAGTGAATCTGCTGCGAATAGTATTGTATCAACTTTTGACTGTCCAGAGGGAGGGGAGTTTAAAGCAGGAGAGAAGTGTCCTTTCAAACTTTATGACGACGCTTTTATCGAAGTTAATGCAGACTACGGAGTTGATTCTAGTCTTCCAGGTACTGCAACTATCCGTAAAGGTGCAACATATACTATTAGATCAAAACTTTTCAGATTTGACGACTTTGAGAAATATATGAGTGAAGAATAATCATTTACAATTCTCTTTCATAAAAGGAAAAAAGACTGAAATCAGATTTCTCTGGTCAGTCTTTTTCTTTATTGTTAGAAATTAAAATGCTGATTATATATTCGGGATTGATTCACAGCTTTTTGTTGAATCAATTCGCAAGAAGCCCTCAGGACAGAGGGGAGAAAGTTCAGGCTTTTCTTCTACTGGGACTGATTTTCCGCAACCAGTGAGAAGTAATAGTCATAGTAAACAGGTCGTATAAATTATATATTTTTTCATAAATTTCCGATAAAAATAAAAAATAAGCTTAGCTTAAGTATAGGAGTTTCCTTTCTTTTTTCAATATGCAATAGTTGGTTAAGTTTATAGGAATAGGAACGTGTTGACTCTCCCTATGTTCTTTTATTGATAATAAAGGAAAGAAAAAAGCATTGCATCCGAGAGAGAAAAACCTATCATAAAATCAGACTTTTTACCTTTTTTAAACGCAGAAAATGTTCGTTCATCTGCATGGATATAGTACCTATTCATTCCTTGAAGCTATTGGTAAGCCAAAAGATATTATTAAAAACGCGAAATCACTATGATATACTGCCATCTGACTAACAGATTTGAATGTTGTCTATGGAGCATTTCAGCATTATATGGCTGGGAAGGATGAAGGGATAAAGCCAATTGTTGGAGTTGAAATTGGATTCGTATTAGATGCTAATAATGTTGCAAATCTGAAGTCTGTTGGCTCAATAACACTCCTTGCGATGAGTACGGAATGATATCATAATCTTCTTCAGCTTGTGACTTATGCTTCTCAGGCTTGAATTGAGTTTAGACCAAAGGTTGATATGAAAGCATTGACAGAAAATAAAATCTGAATTTTGGCTTTCTCTTGAGGTGTTGAGTCACGAATTTCGAAGATGATTCTCAACTGAGAACCCCTTTCTAAAATCCAAGAAATCATTGGTATGCTCAAAAATACCTTATGAGCAGAAAATTTCTATCTCGAAATAATTGCTCAGGATGAGCAAGAACATCCTGATATTGCAAAGATCAATAAAACAATCCTTGAACTTGCAGAATTGACGCAAACTCCTTGTATTATCAGTAATATCTATGCTTACCCAAGGCCAACAGACAAAATAAATCAAGAACTCGCTATGGCGATCAAGGATAACTTGAAGCTCTTTGATCCAAATCACAGGGTGCCGACTACTGAAAATCATCTTATGACTGAGGAGGAGATCCGCTCTATTGCTCTCAAGAATGGATATGCTCCTCAGCAGGTCGAAGAACGAATACAAAATACTGGTAGTATCGCAGACCGTGTTGACTTTCAAATCGAGATGGGAACTTCTCTGTTCCCAAAGTATGATGGTGAGGAAGAGCTTGAAATCCTCTATCAAGACTGGAAGGAAAAAATGATTCTTGATGAGTAAAAACTACAATATCCCATTTCCAGAAAATAAAAAACAGAAAACAGACTTTTTCTTTTTTTGTCTAGTAGTTTGATGAGATTCTATTTTCTCGTCAATTAAAAATAAAGGTCTAAAGCCTATTTTGACTTGCAAATAGAGAGAATAAAAATAAGAATACCGCTGTAATAATTTTTATCCTTTTATAAAAAATCACAATGAAAAACTTCAAGAAAGGTTTTACCTTGGTGGAAATGCTGATCGTAGTAGTGATCATCGGTATCCTTGCTGCTGCTATTTTGCCTAGACTAACAGGAGCTCAGGCAGCTGCTAGAGATCTAGCGAGAGAAAAGGGAATCGTAGACATTTCTAATGGACTTGAGTCATATCAAGCAAACAAGGGGGAATATCCTGCAGAACCAGCTAATGGAGATGCTTCAAAACTTACAGCCTTAATTGACAGAGGATATCTTAAAAATCTTCCTTCAGACCCTTCTAAAGCGACAACTGCTGTAAAAGTGGGAACTAGCGAGTGAGTAAAAGGGCAATTTACATACAAGTTGATACAATCTGCATGAGGAGTAATAAGTTGAGCATATATCCTTGCTGCGAAAGTTGAAACTCTAGATAAGGCGAATAGTACAAGTAAAATGTTGGAGACAGTGAATAGTAGTACAAAAGCTGATCAATTCAGTGGAAGTGCTCTATGTAAAACTGTTGATAAGGGGAATGACACATCTACTAAGCCTGATCCTACTGGTAGATGTACAGTACAAAGTTTTGATGACCTTAGGTATATACTTGTTAGATAGTTATCCTCAGATGATAGATAAAAAGCCGCTCTTGGAGAGGTTTTTTTCTTTTTCACTCTGTCATCGCGAGGATCACTTTGTGAGTTGTGGGATCCAGATTAAGAAAAAATAGGATTGACTTTAGTCTGAATTTCTTCGGGACTGCTCGGACTGATGATTTCTCATCACGAGTGAGTGAAACGAATACGGTAAGCCAGATAGAAATAAATCAGTCCCCCCTTCTTCATCAGGGAAGACATAAGAAGGATTTACAACCTTTAAAGAGTCACCCATAATGACAAATTAAGCACGGGAAACATCACCCAAAACAAAAAAAACCAGATTTTTCTCTGGTCTTTTTATATATTCTAATTATCTCACTCTAAAGGTCATTGATTGTTCAACTGTTTGCTCATCTTCAAATTCCATCGTTACCTTGATAGTATAGGTTCATTTTTTATCAAAAGTCTTCGTCATCTCAATACATTCTCTACCATTACATGAAAGCGGCTGACTCTCATCTCCAAATGACCAATAAATTTTTTCTGGCAATCCATTAAAATCCAGACTAAAGACAACAGGTTCTCCAAGCCTCGCTTCTTGTGTTGGATGAGAGGTAGAGCTAATATCAAGTTTAATCAGTTGTTTATTTACAATGATTGGATCCTCAAGTCCGAATGTGAGCGAACGACCTTTCTTGGTGAAAACTGATACTTTTGGTTTGAAGGTTCACTGGTTCTTCTCTACATTATAATAATAAGTGTGCTTGATTACCGCATTGGAGAGATTGTTTTGGGTTTTCCCATCTCAAAAATCCCATGAAAAATAGGCTATTTCATCATCTGGATCATTAAGTTTCGTTGCTGAGGCATCTAGTGTAGTTGTAAAAGGAGAAAAACCAGATTTTTCACCAATTACTTTAATATCTCCCACAATATCATCAAGTCAGATTTTTGTCGTAAGGGTTTCTTGATACTGGAGTCCACGAACCTTATCTTCAATCTGTAGGGTAATAGTATGTTCCTTTGAGTCTCTTACATCAAAAAGATATTCATCAGTATTGCTCTCCACAACAGGTCTACCATCATAGAGCATACGAACTACGCTATCATAGGTTTTAGGTTCAATAGATTGAATTTTAAATTTTAATTTTGTCGGAACCTCGCTCAGTGTTATAGTTTTTGTTTCCTGAATTTGGCTAGTATTTAGCTTTTGGAAACTTGAAACCCTAGGAGTAGAGGAAGATAATTCATAGTTGACAGTATACGATGCTTTATCTGTTAGTCTCACAATATCTTCACAAGAACCTCTTTTCCCTTCATTAGTAATAAAGTTCATCTTAAAAAGATAGGAACCTTGGCCTTGGAATTTATAGTTAAAACTCATTCCATAGGTCTTACCCTGCAACTCATCAAGTACTTGGTTAGTCGCATGATCCATTACCAAATATGAATAATCTGAGATATTCCTTTCTCCACCATCCAAAAATTCAACATTTACAACATAGTCATTGACTTTTCTCTGATCAAAACTAAACTTACATACTGGTGTAAGAGATTTTTCAACTCTCAGAGGAAAAGAAAATAACGCTGATTTCCCGAGGTCTGGAAGTATAAAGCTTGGATAATAGACTTCAGCTTTTTCATAGTTGAATATAAAGCTCGTATCATCTGCTTTGTCTTCATTTCCATCACCATCACCATCCCAGCTAATACGATAATTTTTTAGCCCTAAGTCTCTAAAAACCTGATCAGCATTTATAGTGAGTCAGACAGGAAGTGGTCAGACAATTACCTCATTATTCTGCATCTCAAGCTTCTTATCTTCTGGAACAGAAAAGCTTAATTCTGAAGCGATAGTAATTGTCTTGATTGGATACGTTCAGGTTTGTTGAATATTTTGAGAATCTGTATAGCCTACAATCAGAGACGCTGTATAATTTCCCTTCTTTGTATAAAAACAAGCTCCATTAAACATATCATTCCCTCCATAATTGAGAATTTGCCCATTCCCACAATCAAGTTGTACTGTTTGTGGGGTATAATTCCCGATCTGAAGAGCAATATAGGTTTTAAAATTCTGAGTGAGTAGTTTAAATGGTACATTTACCGGTGCGATCAAAAGCGAATTTCTATTGATTTGTGTAAGTTGAGTAGAGTTGTCTTTTATTGGTTGATGTACATAAGAGAGGAGTACTTCATCAGGATTTGCAAGTGCATCTACTTGGATTTTTCAGATTTCTCATAGAAGTTTTGTCCCAGCTCCAAGTGCGAGTCCCAATACAAATACCCCGATAAAAATTCCCCCATAGTACCAGGCTTTTGGTTTATTTTTTACAGTAAAGCTCTTGTACACATTCATAATAATCACAATGATCCCAACGAGCATAATGACGATCATCACCGTAAGCGAAAGCCCAGAGAGGAGTGATTTTGCTGTTGATGGACTAATTCCAAGTGAACCAAGTCCGCTGAGCTGAGCTGGATTTTGTACCAAGTAGTAAAACAAAAAGAGCAGTCCTATAACCAAAAAGAAAATAATTGCTCCACATCAGATAAAGATTGACTTTACTGAGATATTTCTTGTGGCTCAGCTTTTGATAACGACATCTTTATTTACTTGAAGATTTGAATATCCCAAAAGCTTCAGTTTTTCCTGATTTTTTTGATAGTATTCACTCAGTTGCTTGAGCTGAGCTTGATATTTGAGCATTTCATCTGAGGTCATATTTGGGTGCCCCTGAATATAGACCACGACTTGATTATACAATGCCTGCAGTTTTTGTTGCTCTTGCAAGATCTCTTGGATTTTCTGTTCTTCATTAAGCGGGTTTACACCTGCTGTCTGAGATGAATTCTGGAGGAAATTTTCGTTACCTGCCATTTTGTTCTTTTGTTTACCGATATAAATCAGGATAATTATAGCCAGATTTCAGTTTTTTGCAAATTTTTAGCCAAGAAATCCAAGTTTGTCTATACTTATTTTCAAAAAAATAAAAAACTGAATAACTCAAAGGATATTCAGTCTTTCTTATTGTTTTCTTATCTATTTTTACAGCTATTCAGCTGCAAGTTTTCTTTCTTTCCTTTCTGAAGTAACTTGAGAAATGAAGTCTGAGACAGATTTTTCATACTGTTTTTTACTTCTAAACTCTCTGACAGAAACACTAGAAGCTGCTTCCTCTTTCTCTCCGACGATCAAGATATAAGGAACCTTCATCATTTCTGCATTTCTAATCTTCTTAGAAAAACTATCACTACTATCATCAACACTTGCCCTAAGATCCTGCTGTGAAAAGCGCTTCTTAAGATCAAAAGCATAATCATTAAACTTTTCTGCAACTGGAACAATCTGCATTTGAACTGGCGCTAACCAAAGTGGGAAAGCTCCACCAAAATGCTCAATCATCACTCCCATAAATCTTTCAAGTGAACCAGAAATTGCTCTGTGAATTACTACAGGTCTTTCTTTTTCACCTTGTTCATTAACAAATGAAAGATCAAATCTTTCTGGCAAGTTGAAATCACATTGGATTGTTGCTAACTGCCATTCCCTTCAGATCGCATCCTTAAACATAAAGTCAAGCTTTGGACCATAGAATGCTGCTTCATCAATTCCAATCTGATATGGTAGTTCAAAAGTATCACAAGCGTATTTTAATGCTCATTCAGCCTTTTCCCATACTTCATCTGAACCGAGGTATTTCCCCTCAGGTCCTCTAACAGAGAGCCTTACCCAATAATCATTGATCATACCAAGGGTTGTATAGAAAGTTTTGATAATATTTACAATTGTTCCTACCTCTTCAGTGATCTGACTTACACGACAGAAAAGATGTCCATCATCTTGTGTAATTGATCTTACACGAGTCAAACCAGAAAGCTGACCTGTTTTTTCATCTCTATATACAGTCGCAGGTTCAAAATATCTTACTGGCATATCACGATAACTAAACTGATTATCAGCGAAAATCTGCATATGATGAGGACAATTCATCGGCTTCATAAAGAAATTTTCGTCCTTCCCTCTTACTCTAAAGAGTTCATCTCAAAATTTCTCAGCATGACCTGATGTTTTATAGAGGTCTTCCTTTGCTAGATGTGGAGTCCAAACTCTCTGGTATCCTTTATCTTTATGAAGTTCCCAGAGATAGTCTTCAACCTCTTTTCTGATGATCATTCCGTGAGGCTGGAGCAGCGGCAATCCAGAACCGACTAAAGGAGAAATAGTGAATAATTTCAGTTTTTGACCTAATATTCTGTGATCTCTTTTCCTAGCTTCCTCAAGCATTGTGAGATGAGCTTGCAATTCCTCTTTAGTATCAAAGGCGAGTCCATAAACTCTTGTCATCATTACATTATCTGAATTCCCTCTCCAGTAGGCACCAGCTAGTTTCTCAAGTTTAAAGGCTTTGGGATCAATTTCCTTAGTTGATTCCACATGCGGACCTTCACACATATCCAAGAAAGTTACGAATCTTCCGCTAAACTTTTCAGGGAATCTTTCTTGAAGATAACTGGTTACTGCCTCATAATATGAAATATACTCATTAGAAAGTCCCTTGAGTAGAGCAGCTTTTGCAGTTTCAGGAATGCTATTAGCATAAAAGGTGATTTCTTCACCAGCAGCAGAAAACTCAGCTCTCATCTCTTCTTTGTATTGTTGTTTCATCAAGTTTACAACAAGGTTTTGAGATTCAGCATCAGGCAAGGCAAATAGAATAAAATCCTGATTTTCCTTGATGATTTTCTCCATTTGAGTTTGGATTTTTTTCAAGTCCTCTTCTTTAAGCTGATATTCTGGACTAAAGAGAAAGTCATAGTAAAATCCATCCTCAATAGCTGGGCCGATTGCTACTTCAACATCTCGTTGCTGTTCTCTTTGGACCGCTTGCGCAAGAATATGCGAAAGCGAGTGCCTCTTTCTAAATAATCATTGTTCCATTGCCTAAGTATAATAGGATAAAAGAGTCCTTTCTTTCTAACAAAAAACTCCTGCAGAGAGGCAAGAGTTTTCGAGTTTTATTACCAAGAAAACCTTGCCGATTAGTCGGTTGTAGTAGTTCTCGTGGTAGTAAGCTGTCTCATTCTTAAAAGAAAAAACTAAATCTAATTTTAGATTATGATTTTCAATCAGTATGTCAAGACAAAATTAATAAAAATCAGATTTTTTCTCCTATCTTTAAAAAAATAAAAAAGCTAGGGATTCCCTAGCTTTTAAAATAAGATTTAAACTATTATTGAAGTTCAAGACTGATAATCTGACTGCTTCCAAAGATGCTACTTTGCAAAGCAGAGAAGAGTATATTTTCAAACTCAGACTTATCAGCCTTAGAAAGTGTTTTTAGAAGACTTAAATACTGAACCAAAACGAACCTTTCATCTTGAGTCAGATTTTTTGCATCTAAGTTCCCATTAGAAATATATCCAGCAGCGATAGAGAAGAGTTTTTCACTATCAACTTGCTTATTTACAAGATTAGCCATATCATCAATTCCAGCTGCAGATTGATATCTTGAGAGGAAGAGATTGAAAATATGGGTTAAGAGACTCATATCCTCTTGAGTAACAAAGAATTTTGCTACTATCATCTTTGCTCTGATGAGTAAGAGTTGATCATCAGTAAGATTTCAGAATTCTTTACGAAGTTCTGCATCACTAAGTTCAAATCAGTATTTTGCACCGATATTATTAGTAAAGAGGAGCTTTAGGTAGCCTTCTTGACTAAATTTTGCAAGCATACTGATTGCTCCAGGAGCGAGAATTTCAGTTTCATTACTATTAAGCTTTGCAAAGAATCTATGGAAGAGACTCTCATTACCTTGACCGACTCTACCTACTGTTCCAATATTTGGATCAATGATAAGATATTTGATATGTTTATTCTTGAGTCTATTGTATGATTTACAGCTATTAAAGTCTGAAAACTGTTCCCAAAGCATAGTCAAAAGTCAATCAGATCGCATATTCCTCTGATTTTTAAGGAAGTATTGAATATAGGTTCCAGCGACTAATACTCCATCTTCATCTGCTCTGTTTTCTACTGCCTTCATAAATGGAAGATATGCTCCAAACTGTAATTCAAAAAGCTTATCTGCTGTAAATTTGTAGGTTTTTTGGTTTAAGACTTCAAGGTTTTCACTCAAGATTTGCTCAGTTCAAACGTTTGACTTATACCATCCAAATGCTCAACTTCCAGCTTGAGAAGAAATCCTTGACCAGTTGAGATATGATTGAACGAGGATAAAACAGGTGAGAATTCAGATTAAAGTCGAGAACGCCATCTGGCTTTTTGCAGTATCTCTATGCTCCATTTCTTCAATGAAAATCATGACTGCGAGGATTGACCAGATAATAAGTCCAAGTCCATACCAAAGAATACCTGCAGCAATAGCCCACCAAATCGCCCAACCACTAATAATTGAAAGTGAAAGGATCAAAAGCACTCTTAAGCGAGTAAATAATGCATAAATAGCCGCAGCAACAAGCAAGATCAATACAAATATCCAAATCAAACCAATATCAGTATAATAACTACTTAGATTTTGCAAAGACCAGTTATAAATTGCATTAAGTGGAACGATATACCTATATGGAATATTAACATTCCCATTATCAGTTGAGATACTATGTTCTTTACCGTAAGTTTGCAATGCATCAAATGCAGTATCAATTTGTGCATGAGTTCCACTGCTAATCGCATCAATAGTATTTTGAATAAGTGTTGCGACCTTTCCATCTTGAGTTCTAAGTTTTGATTTGAGCTCAGATAAAGAGGTTGAAATCTGATTTTTTGAACTTTCTGTTTGTGCACTTGCAGCGAGCTTTTCAAGGAGAGTAGTGTTTTCACACAGGAGAACCGCGTCAGCATTAAGTCCATAGCAAGCATTATCTTTCCAAAAGAAGAGTTTAAGAATAAGCCCAGAAACGCCAGTCTTTGGGAAAGCTCTTCTACCAAATCCGACATATCTTCCAAGGTCCTCATTCGATGCACTTCCTGGAGCTTTTTGGAGATTAGCCGTGAGGTCTGCTTCATCAAATTTTTCTGCCTTACATTGATGATAGTTAAGGTCTGAAGTTGCTTGATTGAGATAGTTGGTATCGATAACTCTTTGAGTTTCCAGGCTTTCAAGTCCTCCGGTCTGCTGTGCAAGCAGAGGCTTTATCTCCTTAAGGCTAGAGTTTTCGTCTTTCTGATTTGAAAGATTAGAAGAAGCCTGTCCCAAGATTATTGATTGAATAAGTTCTGCTGGTTTAATTTGATTTTGTTCAACGACTTGTCTGATGAGTACCCATGGTCACTTGAAGATTAGCATACTCACGAGCATACAAATTCCCCACAGAAAGATATTTTTTAGTTGAAGCCCAAAGTGTGCTTGCTTTTTTATAAATCCTCTCACAATACCAATAAGGAAGAGTATTCCTCCAATAATGATCAGAATTTTTCCTAATGCTGGAGAGATAAACGCAGCAGTGAAGAGTGGCTGCAAGATTCCCATTGCTCATAGCACCAAAATCCCGGCTCAGAAACTAGCCAAAGCATTTGTCAAAATCCCAAGCAAAAGAAGTCAAAAAATCACAATATCAATAAATGCTGTTGGTTTCGCCATTGTGGCAAAAGCAAAGAACACCGCAGAAATAATCAAATATTTTGGAGTATCGTTTCTTGATGCATTTGCTGTTTTTTCTCGAAAATGATTAAGTGCAGTAATCCCGGCTAAAATCGCAAACACTGTTAAAGCCAGCACTCCCATATCAGTTTTATTGTCTACAAAGAGAAGGAATGCCCCCATCCCGCTCGTAAGCCACAAAATAAGAAGTCCCCATCAGATCATAAAAGAAGTCTGAGATACTGATTCAGGTTTTTCTTGATCTTTTTGTGGCTTTTTAAAGAAGGTTAAGATTTCTTTTAGGAGACCGATCCCTAGTAGTAAAACAAACATTCAGCTCCAGAAGTTCATGATTACTGCAAAAGAGTCCTTTGCAATATTAAGAAATTTAGTTAGTGGAGCGAAAAAAGAGAAAGCAAATGCGATAAATCCATGCCAAAGATACGGCATTGCACTCGCTGCTCAGGCATTCCCTCGGAGAATCCCACCATGTTCAGCGATTACCTTCGGTGTATACATGTATTCGTGATTCGCATCTCGGGCTGTTGGATAAGGAATGTAAGAGTGATCAAATCCAAAATAGAAATACCCAACAGAGCATAAAGCAAGGAGTACAATAATCCATCAGATTTTTGGGTTTTTTGTCAAGGCTTGAAAATCAATAAAAACCTGACTTAATGCTTGAGTATGTGGTTTCAAGTGTTTTATCTCCCAATAGCTAAGTACCGCAAGTCCAGCAGCGATTATCCAAAGCAATCGAGAACTAAAGATTCCCACCCCCATCAATATTTGCATCAAAACAAGAAATACTACGAGTCCAATCCCAAATGTGAGTAATGTTTCTTGCCATCTAATAGTTTTAAAGAGGCGAAGTTTTCTAACGATAAAATTTCAGAGTACAAAAAGAAGAAAAATCAGACTTACTCCTAAGGTATACAGTAATGCAACGTTGAAACTTTGGAGGAGCAAAGCTCAGAAACCTAGTAAGGTTCCATTGATCCATGCATGCAAAAAGCTAAATCCAACAAGTCCTCCTCAAAGTCTCAATCCAAGTTCGAAGAACGAAGGTGTTTTTGCTTTTTGTAGATAGTAAATAGGGAAATAAGCACACAAAAGCATGCTCAAAATCATCGTAAAATGTTTTCCAGAGAATACCATTTCACCGTAATAACTATGATTCCCCATAAATGAGATAAATCACTCTATCCCAAACAGCACAAAGAGCGC
>CAUQBS010000008.1:0-30337 GCA_963516485.1 uncultured bacterium | reverse complement strand
ATTCAAGGACAAGCTGAGGAAACTCACGACAGGAGTAGCTCTAGCAGGGACTTTGTTGATGGGAACAGCATGTGAAAATAAAAGCAACACTACAGCAGATCAGCAAAAGGACAAGATTGAAAATGTGGAGATAAAGGCTGATGGAAAAGATATCTTAACTGATGAAAACACTGTAGCTTTCACAGATATTCAGGAAGCTAATAAAGAAAATGATGACTTAGAATATGAAAAGGCAATTTTGGAGATTAATCTAGAACTAGAAAATCAACAAATTATAAAAGACTCTCTTAAAGCAGTAGAAAATAGCAAGAAAATCTCAGAAGATACTAAAAGAATCTCAGAAAATAGTGAGAAAATCGCAGAAAATACGAGAAGAATCGCTAAGAATAGAAAAAATGCGAGAGCAGAGATGGAGGTCCTATGGGCAAGTGTTGATGAGGAGGTGTTCAAATCTTCTAAGGAAGTGCAAGATGCTTTAAATGAATATTTCCAGTGGGCAAAAGAAAACTGATATGAGCCAATTCCACATGCAAAATATTTAGCTAGTCTAAAAAAATAGTTATTTAAAAAACTCTTGTGCTATATAATATATAAATACCGTTTCCCCTAGTGAAGAACGGTATTTTTTTATTAAGATAGAAATCACACCAAAGCTTGACAAATATAATAATTTGATTATAATATAGGTATCTTTATATTCTTACCAAGAATAGTTATGAATAATAGCACAAGAAATTTCACAAACTCATCAAACGCACAAAACAGCTCATCATTCAAGGACAAGCTGAGGAAACTCACGACAGGAGTAGCTCTAGCAGGGACTTTGATGGTCGGAAACCCATCTTGCACATCATGTTCTCATGAAAAAAATATAGACCAAGAAGCAAAGGCTGAAAATGTAGAGGTAAAGGCAGAGGGAAAAGATACTTTAACTGATGAAAAAACTGTGGCTTTCACAGACGTTCAAGAATCATCTCAAACCAAGGAAACAGCAGAAGAAGAGGAAGCCCCACTCAACTATGAAAAGTTGATGGAAGGTGCTGGAATGGGAGATGAACTAAGAGAAATAGAAGAACAAGAAAAACTAAGAGAAGAATACGAAAAAGCAAAAAGAAAAAACATAGAGTCCAGTAAAAGATTAGCAGAAGCCATTAAAGGACTATCTGAAGAACAGGGTAATTATGAGAAAAAGAAGGCTAGAGCTGAAGCTGCACTAAAAGAGATGGAATGATATTTTCTGTATTTTTCAGATGAACAACTATTAGCCAAGGGAGATCTAACAGAAAATCTAGAACTATATTTTAGTACATGTAAACTATTCGGAAGAACTCCAATACCTAGAGCTCTAGAATTAAAGAAAGTCGTAAATGGTCAGAAGGCCTCAAATAAATAATTTCTTAACTTAAAACATAATGGCAGGAGGACCAAAAAATAAGGAAATACAAAGTAATACTAAAGAGAAGATATCTTCTCAGCAAAAGTTTAATAGCAAGCAAACTGTTGAACACTTTTTTCCTACTCGTCCTGCCACTGAAAAGCAAAAGCTATCGACTCTTGTTCAGGAACTAATTAACTATAAATTTAATCCTGAAAATCTCCTAAAGCTCCTTGCTCAGCTAAAGAATAGAAAAAATCCAGCTCAAGATCTTGAAGATTTCACTAAAGAACATATTAAGAAGTTTATAGAAAAAAAAGACATACAATCTAAAAAAAGAATTACTATAAAATTAATAAAGGATGAGCAAGAAAAATCAAAAAAAATGATAAAGAAATCAAAAAAATAGAGGAGGCTAAAATGTCTTTAATCAGTAGAGGTAAGATTTCCGAAGGAAAAACAGCAGAAATAGAAAAGAAAAACGAATCTTACGAAGCATTAAAAAAAGCCTACAATAATCTCCCCCCTCAGTTCAAAAACCACGACACCGAACAAGTTAAGCAAAAGATAGGATCCCTCATGCCTGAGACGCGTCAGGCTGTGCAATCTAGAGGGATGAAGCTCGAGGAATATGCTAGTATGCTTCTCGCAAAGGATGCCCTCAAAGGCACTACTTCTCCTGAAGCCAAGGAATTTAAACATGCTCTTGAAAGCTTTAATAAAGAATGTGGTATCATTGAGTATACTGCTCACGGGCTCCCAAAATCTGAGACTCCAGAAGCCTCTTTCCTTGAAGAGAATCCCGATATCAAAGAGTATGCAAGAGATTCAAAAAATAAAGCATTTGAAAATCCTGAACATTCAAAACTACTTTCGGATTGAGAGTGGCTTATTGATAGTAAACTAACAATGTTCTTTTGAAATGATAATCTCAAAAAACTTACTGAAGAAGTTTGATATTTTCAAAATTTGCCTATAGATTCTTGGACGTCAGAACAGAAACAGAAGAAGCAGATATTTGATTCTAAAGTTAAAGAGATCAAAGCAGGATTGTCTGAAAATTTATTGCAAATTCAAAAAGATACTGCGACAAATTTTCCTTATACGATACTGATGAACTTTTTTGACGAACCAACTCTAAACTGAGAGACACTTGATGATCAGCTTAGTCCAAATGGGAGAACAAGAAAGATACTTGATGTTGAACACGGAAATAGTACGGAAGAAAGAGTAATGAAGATGAGTTGAAAAATGAATGATGCAGCAATAGACATTTTTTATCCTATGGATACTCCAAACCAAACTCTTCAAGCAACCGATACGATGTATTATAATAGGAATCTGAATAGAGTTGTTTTTTGACAAAAGGTTGACCTAAATAGAGAGGCTCCAGTTATCTCAGTAGTCTATGCGGAAATGAACAAAGAACTAAATCCAGAAATAATCTCATGAATTCTTAAAAATTCTTCATCTCCCGCAGAATTTAGGAAAAAGTTTGTAGAATATATTCAGAATATTGTCAGAGGCTTTTTGAATGCAAGTGAAGAACAAGAAAAGTATCGTCTTACAAGAATGGCTGAGAAGAATCAGACAAAAGAGACATTCATTTCAACACTCTTTCCTTGAAGTAGTAATGAAAGAACAAGATTTGAGATGAATATAAATCAAAATCCAGAACTTAAAAATTTTTTTATGCTCTGTTCAGCAACTTTTGAGAGTGCTACTTCTACTCAGTTGCAAAAGTTTAGATCTTGACTACAAAAATTTAATACTCTTATAAAAGATCGTGATGCACTTCAGAAGATTGCTGATCCAATACTCAGAGGCTCTCTTATAAAACTTCATAACTTTATCATAGAGAAGAAAACTGAGTCCAGTGATTTTTTTGCTGTGCTCACGACTTTTTTCAATCTTTTTACAAGACAAAACCTCCGCTCTCCATCACTTGATCCTACGAGCTCAGACTTTAAGCTGAATATAAGCGACCTCTCAGCGACGCTCCACCACCTCTCAAGCGGACTTCCTCTTGATCAAAATGGTCAGCTTTCATCTTTTTCTCAGGACTTCCGTAATAACTATGAAGCCCAAAAATCCAGCCAGTCAGAACATTCCACCGCAGATATTGAGGCTGATCTTGAGCTTGCCTATGGATAATCTCTCATTGCAAATGAAGACAAAGCTTTATACTTAACCCGTCATTGCGAGCGATAGCGAAGCAATCCAGGACGATATGCATTCCTTTTTTTGATTACTACTGGATCGCCACGGCTTCGCCTCGCGAAGACAGGCTATGTGTCATTGCGAGCGTTAACGAAGCAATCCAGGAGAATATAAATTCCTTTCTTAACATCTATCTGGATCGCCACGTTCGTTTCACTCACTCGCGAAGACAAAGCTTTCGCTCCCTGCTAGGGGAGCTGTCGAGCGTTAGCCAGACTGAGGGGCTTTCAATCCAGGACAATTTAATCGCCAGAAATTTCCTTGATCTGATCACGAATCTGAGCCGCTTTTTCAAATTCCCATGCCTTGATCGCTTCATCAAGCTGGATTTTGAGATCCTTGAGAATAATTTCTTTTTCAGCCTTAGTAGCTCTCTTGAGTTTCTTTACTTTACCTCTTGTAAGAGATCAAAAATCCTGATCTAAACTCAGATCTGTTTTTACCGTTTCTAGTTCTTTTACATTAGACAAGGCGATATGCGGAGTAATTCAGTTTTTTTGATTGAAATTTTGTTGAATCTCACGACGACGATAGGTTTCTCGTAGTGACTTAAGCATCGATTCAGTGAACGCATCAGCATAGAGAACTACTTCACTATTTGGATTTCTCGCAGCACGACCGATGATCTGAATCAAAGACGTTGTTGATCTTAAGAACCCCTCTTTATCCGCATCCAAAACCCCAATCAGCGTTACCTCTGGGAGATCGATTCCCTCTCTGAGGAGATTTACTCAGACAATAATATCGATTTCTCAGGTTCTAAGCTTCTTGATAATTTCCCAGCGATCAATAGTCGCAATCTCACTATGAAGATAAAAAGCCTTAAAACCTTGAGCAATCAGAAAACTTGTTACTTCCTCAGATGATTTCTTGGTCAAGGTGATAAGGAGAATCTTCCCCTTTTTAGCAATATGTTCATGTAATTTCCCTAAAAGATGATCCAAAAAAGCTGGATTTTGATTCAGTTTTTTTTCTTCAATTTGTGCTGGAGTTAGTTGAAGATAGGTAGAAAGCGGTGAAGACATAGAGTTCTCTCAGAATAAAATTCAGCGATAAAAGCAATTCGCTATAGCTTACGCATTTTCATTCTGAAAGCAACTTGAAATCAACTCCGTCATTGTGAATAAAGAGAGAATTTCTGCTCCCTGCTAGGGGAGCTGTCGAGCATGGCGAGACTGAGGGGCTGTAGTATTCAAATCGTCATTGCGAACGGAGTGAAGCAATCCAGAACAATATACATTCCTACAAACAATAACAAAAAAACCTGAATCTCATTCAGGCTTTTTATCGTTTTCTTTTTACAAAAACATCGCAGTCAATCCTCTCCATATTGCAAATGAAAATACCAAGATCAGTACTCACTGAATAGCACGATTGATGGTTGTTTTTGCTTTACTTGGATCTCAAAATCCAAAGATAAATGTTGCATATTGATACCCAGCATAGAGAATCATCACTGCTCAGATCAATAGTCCAAGCTGTGAGATAAATCTCAGCAAATATACTAAATAGGAAATCACAATATTCCAGCTAAAGACCCCAGTCTCAAATGCGGCTCCAAGATCTCATTTCTGTTCAAGTTCCGCAGCAGCACCACTATATCTCTCAAGTACTGTCCCAGCTGACTCAATATCTCAAATATTCTTGATAATATTACTCGTGTCTTGCTTAGTATAACTCGTCTGTGGAATAATATGGAGATTATTCTGAGTTCTATCGAGATCAGCAAAACTATACAGTCATAAAAAACTGATCCCCACCAAGAGTAATCCAAGTACTTTTTTCATATTACTATTTGAGATATAAAAGAGTTTAATAACTACACATTGGAACAAGCATTGGCACCTGCCTTGCTACTCCAAGCCATTCAGTTGAAAGCTTATGAAGCGTCATCTTGAAGCGATTCATTCTTTCTCCATTGTAGAGATTAGAATACAGCTGAAGACTATCATTGACCAACTGATCAGATTTATATACGATCATAGATTTGAGATATTGATTTTCTTTAGATAGCATAGCTGAGGTCAGCTTTTTACATTCTCTTCGTGCAGTTTGGAGCGGCGTATTTGCATTGTTGGGTGCTAGGATCATATTCAGATACACAGCAACCGAACATACATTAAAATAGCTTGTTCTAATTGTCCATTGATTGTACTGATTAAGTTTATTGATATTTTCAAGTTGCCTCATCAGGTCAGGATATTTTACTGAGCTTGAATATTCATATTCAGGCAGAAGATAACTACTCTGAAGTTGCCAATACTTATCATATTCCGTCTGAAATTGCAGCGGTAAAACTCCATCAACCGAACTAACTAGCCCATCAACTTTGCTATGCCATTCATTTGCCTTTTTGTCTACAGGAAGTCCAGGATAACTTCTATCATTTGCGAGCCTTCTCATCAGCACATCAACAATATGATCAAACAAGAAAGCTGATTGAGGATAGTTGGTCCTATTTTTCCAGTCGGAGCTAGAGGATTGGCACCCTTTCCCAGCTTTATTACTCTTATTGGTAGCACAGCAGTGTGCTTGTAGATTCAAGAGTGCTCTATGGAGTGCATCTTCTGGCACAACATTAAGAATTGGATCATCTTTTAAGATTGCAGGATAGGGAGTAGCTTTCCAGGCAAGCACTGATACTTCATTAAAAAGATTACAGTCATGAGCAGTACTTATACCTCATATCCCTATGCCAATCACTCCAATTATCAATGCCAATAAACCTTTCTTCATATGAGAATATCTGATAAACAGTTAAAGTATAGCTGATTTTTTATTTTTTGCAAATTTTCAGGGAGATTCCCCAGAGACTACAAAGGGAGCGTCTTGATCTCAACCTTTGCAATCTCTGAGCCAAATCTATTCTCCTTGATAGTATAGATCACAGTTTCTTTTGCTTTATCAAAGCTATAGTTTCAATACAGTTCAGTATTTCCAGCAACTAATCCATCTTTTGAGATATAGAGCAGAGGATTTTTATTGATAACGAGGACCTGACCTCCATCAAATTTTCCATATTGTGCTCATTTCAGAGAGAGGAGTTCTCATCTCAAAACTTGAATACTCTTCAGCTCTTTTGCTGTGAGCAAGATATCAAAAATACTGATTCCGTTTTCTTTTACCTTGAGAGTAGGGTATCATTTTTCAAATACTACCTCAAGTTGGAGCTTATTTTGATATCATGGTTCAAAAGTGATTTCTCCATTCTGAGCATTCACCTTACCAAAGAGATTTCCCTTTGTACCATACAGTCCTATCAAATCTCCAAAATCATAGAATGCACCAGTGATATGAGTCTGATCAGTTTTAACAGGGAAGCTCTTGACTTGATTTCCACCGAGCTTTGCAGAAATATCACTCTGAATCTGATTTCTCTTTCTTTGGAATCCTACATCTCACTCATCAATATCTGTTTCAAGTACTGAATGAATAATTACTGGATCCTTAATTCCTTCTCTATATCCAGAGTATCTTTCAACATTCTCAATCGTAATGTTTGGTGTTTTGATCTCTAGTGAGATGTTTTCAATAGCCTCATTGCCCTGACTATCAACAGCAGTCGCTGTATAAAGCTTAGTCTGTATCCCTGTAAAGAAGAGATTTTCTAGACTAATGCTTCCTCCAGTAGTTCAAAGAGATTTAGAAACCAGAATTTTATCGCCTTCCTTGATCTGGACTTTCTCAATTTTTGTCGCATCTTCTCGATTAATCTTGAGATCATAGTAGGTACCTACGAATCCTTCCAGATTATTTCCATATCAAGCGATCTCTGACTTTTTGCTTCTAACCAGCTGAATCTCCGCTACAGGAGGCTCAGCATCTCAGATCACCTGTCTTCCACCGACAACTTGATTTGACCAAGGAGATTGTTGAGCATAGACTTTATCTTTTAGTTTGAGACTACTCACCTGAAGATAGAGCCAATTTCTTGGAATATCTCCTAGTCCAAAGTTAATGGTCTCATTGCTAGGATTGTACCAATCGAGAGCATACAACTTTCAAACTTTAGTCAACTGCTCAATACTTGTTTCCTTTCCATCAATTTCTACTTTGTATCCAGTAGCGCTGGCTCCCTTTGGCAAAAAGAGTGCATATTTATACTGAGATTGCCCAAACTTCTCCTTCAAGCTATCAACACGATCTGTAATTCTAACCAAATATCCATCATTCTGCGTAAACTGGTCATTATTCCATGAAAAGCTGATCTCATCAAAGCTCTGCCCCTTTAATACGAAATTTTTCACCTCAGCAACAGTATCATAAAGCTTAAATTCTGATCCTGCAGCCTTTTCGTATTTTTTTGAGTTATTTTTTAGACTAGGGGAGAGGAGATAGTAGGTTGATGAAGTGTTTTGTGCTTTCTGCTCAGCATCATTAGCATATTTCACATAGATAGTATGCTCATCCCAAGCAATCAAATCTTCAACCTTATCATTATTCAGATCCTGCTGATAATAACTCTCGTACTTTTCAGCATTATACTTTGAATGAACGACATTTACTACATTTTTATTATCCTTACTTTTTACAAGGATTCCCTTGATATAGCTAGAATAATCAGCAGAGGCCTGAGTACTCAACTCTGGAATACTTGACTGTACCTGTGCATAGAGGGCTTTTTCTGTTTTTTGTCCATCTTTAGCGACTAAACTTGTTTTCCCCGCATAATCAGTCGTTTTGATCGCATAGTATTGATTAACCTGATCTTTGATGGATTCGAGATAGAGTTTAGCTTTTTGATGGGTAGCAGCAGACATATTCAGAGTGCTTGCACTGTTCTTTTCTAATGCGTCCAGATATCCATCAACTTGTTTAGCTTCGGTAGCAACATAGGTATCCATTATGCTTTCATTATTCTGAAGTATCGCTTCAGCTCTAATATTTTTCTCTAAGAGTGGAGTAGCATAGGTGAGTTGATAAATCTTCTGACTCTCATTATGCTGATCAAGCTTTGAGAGGAAAGTATCATAGTCGTTTCTCACTAGATTTGCTAAGTGATTTGTGGTAGTATGATGCTCTTTAATCACAGAAGAAACCTGATTTTCAATGTTTTTAAAATTTTGTTTGCTAGATTCTACCTGAGTATCCGTGTCTGTTAGAGCGATTAAAGATCTGATCTTATGCTTCTCTTCTTCATTACTCAAATGGTCAATTACACGCTGGAGTTCTTTCTTTAGTTGAGTTTTTGTGCTCTGATATTCATTAGGAGTTTCTTGTTCTGAATGAAATCAGATTTTTGGACTAAGATTAGCTTTAATATTAACATTTCATTGCTTGACAAATTCATCCGCAGTCTCTGCTTGCTTATCTAAATAATCCATAACCTGAGTCATTTGATCGTTTCCATAGCTTGCGATCATATTTGTTTGATTGTTAATACCATCTGTAATCGATTTTAGTAAACTATAGAATCCATCAAAACTATATTCAAGATTAACTAAGGCATCTACCTGATAATCAAGCCCTTGTAGAGGAGCTTGCCAAAGCTTCGCTGTAAAGTCTAACTTATCTACAAATGGTACCTCATAAGTCCTCTGAGTCATTTGTTCAATTTTCGCTTTTACAGAACTTTCTGCAACAAGACCATTCTTACTCTTCACTCTACAGATGATCTGACCAATCTTATTCGCAAGATTCAGAATTTTTGAAATTCTTTCTGGAAGCTGCGGTAATTTTGGTGCAGGAGGCAAAATAGGAAGTTCTAGATTAATTTGAGGTAGAAGACTAGGCAATTCAGGAAGATTTGGTGGCTCAGGTAACAATGGAATATCCGGAAGTTCAAAGTCAAGATCCAATTTGAGTCCAATTGACGGAGGCGTTGGTAAATTTGGAATCCTAGGCAACTCAATACTTTCTGGAACAAAGTTAAACTTTGGTAGTGTAATCTCCATTCCAAGATTGATATTAGAGAGATCAATAATCAAGTTTGGAAGCTTCATCTTTGGAATTGGAAGCGGATCTACTTTTAATCCTCAGCAAAGGAAACTCAATTTACATGCATATTGATCATACGCATCATGGGTACAAGTTCCACATTTAGCAGTCCAGTTCGCTGAGAAATCAAGCATTACTTGGTACGTCTTTACTATAGCAAGAATAGTTGTAATTGCATCAACATATTGAGAGAATCTGTTTGCATTGATCTCCATCCAGTAGTTGATATATCCAAAGAAGTTTGTGATTGCACTTGAGATTTCCATCGTGTATTTATCTACAACATGCAACCATTCATAGATTTCAAAAGGAAGTTTCTTATATTGCTCTAAAATCTCAATATTTTGAAAGATTTTACTACTGAGTTGATCGAGTTGTACTTGGATTCTCATCAGCTTTTCATTAGCTCCATTCGCAAGTTTACATTCCTCAATTTTCTCTTTTAATTCTGGATCATCCTTACCTTTTTTCTTGAATAAGTTATCAATTTCTGAAGGACAGGTTAAAATAGTTGCAGCAACTTTATCTTTCCAACTTTTCAAAATACTATTTTGTGTAGATAGCCAGGTCTTAAGATATGAAATATAGGATTCAATATCTTCAGAATAGATCCATGGGATTTTAACTGAAATATTTTTGGTAGATATCTTTACAAGATCACTACTATTAAAGAGCTGTGCCATTTCCTCAAATGGATTGACTCAGTCCATAAGATTTCGACTTGCATCCTCCTGTTTAGACAACAGTCTTTCCTTAATATTAGAAGGTAAAGCCTCTAAATTCTTATCAGAGCTATCCTGTTTTTTATTATCTTGTTTTAGATTATTTCCTGGAAATCTAGACTCTGTTGATGAAAAGATACTAGAAATCTGATTAGAAAGCATCTTTACATCTGGGAGATAGAGTGTTAAGTTCCAGCGAAGCAGATTATTCCTAATATATTCGATCTGATTCTCCAAAAATCACATTAATATTGCAGGAATTCATTTTACATTAGGATTGAGAATTTTATTTTTAGTATCTGTTACCCCATCAACTCTCGTAAATCAAATCCCAATACTATTTTTACCAACACTAACATTATTATTCCCAAAGTTAGAAGGTTCAAAATCTGAAGCCATTCTCATCTCAATATCACTTCAAAAGACTTTGAACGAACCAGCTGCACTGCTAGGAAGCTTTACTTCAGTATTTTTGCTTATCCCATTAAATCCAACATTACGAAGAGGACTTTCTCAACTCTTTCAATCATTACATGATGGAGTATTACCATAGTCTTCAAACCAATTATCATACTTTTCTCAAGAGTCATCCTCGTTGTTATGTCTATCACTTCAACATGGAAGCTCAAAAGAAGTCACAACACAGTTCCCGCCTAGATCTGCATATGGTGATTCCATCGCTAATGCAGCCTTTTGAGTCCCACCACAGATTGCAAGTCCTAATTGTGCTGTAGTAGTGGGTGCCGCATAGATTCTAATCAATGAAGGGTAGATTCATCATCATACCCGAAGGAATTCATCTCACGGACCCTTTTGTCCTCGCGGGAATGGAATGTTTCAAACAGGAGTAGGTAATGTTCCTGGAAAATGAAATACTGGAAGTCCTTTTCAAAGTGTTCTGGTAAGTGGAGGAATCGGAACACATCACATCACATGATAATCTCAAGGAGCTAGAAAAGCCTGATTAAATGGGACAGGTAGTCCCTTACAAGCCTTTCTCCCTTTTGCACCAAAACTTACGCCCTGACAGAGCATATCAAGTCATTTATTGATATCCTTACTGAGCTTATCAATATCTTTGTGAAGTACAGCACCAACTAATCCATCAATAACTCATCAAACATTATCAGTTCCAAAGGATTCAAATTTTCATTCTCTAAGAGCATCCATAAAGTATGCCCCTGCAGACTGCCAACTACCATCACCAGAAAAAATGAACTTAAAGGCCTCTTGACGAACTGTTTCATTACTATCCCATAGTTTTTTCCAAACGGTTGGCGCTTTCTGCTGTATTTCCTCTCAAGCTTTGAGAATAGCTATAAGATCCTGAAGAGGATTGCTTTTTTTACCTTTTTCTTGATTTGGATCATTTAGAGCACTTGATAATCCATTCTCAGTGATATTTTTCTGATCTTGGAGCTTTTTCATCTGCTCATCAATTGCTTGTTTTTGCTTTGCTCTAACATCTTTCTCATACTCAGCAACAAGTTCTTGTAGATTGATGCTCTTTTGTACATAAGACCTTGTATTTCATCTTCCTTGATTAAAGAGAACTCACTTTTGCTTAATACATCAATTCTGAACTCAAAGAACAATATCAGGATACTGATCTTTTAGATAACCATCACGAGGTTCAGATTTTGTGATAGTATTATACTCATAATCTTTGATATTTACATCTTCTAGCTTTAATGAATAAGGAGAAATCTGATCATCATACTGAAACTGATAACGATATACCAGTTGCTCTCCTGTCATTAAATGAATATCAGAGATCGCATATGCATATTCTCAAACTGGTCAATGAACATTCGCCCTATTTACTTCAAAGACTAAACTTTCAGGTTTCAAATTTTTGGAATCTTTACCATTATATTTGATCTTTGCAGGAAGATATGGCTTATCAAGGAATGCTCAACTACTAATACTAGCATTTGCCTTAATTCTAACCCTTACCTCAACAATATCATTATCTAGTAGATTTCCTCAGTTTATATCACGATATTCCTTGGTAACATCAACCTTATCCTTACTATCTAGAGTATTAATAGTAAAAAAAGCCTGATCTTTCGCTGATAGTCCATCATTTAGTGCTAGCTGTTCTTTGACTGGATTCTGAAGATACTTAGTATAGGTACCAATTGTGCTTGCTACTGCACTAGTCATATCCGTTTTAGTGATGCTGTTTGTAATAGCGTCTGGGTTAACTGTTTGTTGCCCATTAAGCATCGCCTGAACATTCCCTGGAATCTGATCTGTAATGTTTTGAGTTGCTCCCTCAGATGCTTGAGTAGTAAGTTCCTCATTGCTTGGAATCTTTAGTCCTCACCAGCGAACAAGACTCTCATCTCTCACTGCATGATTAGCAATCTCGATTCATAAGTTGTGAATAGTTTTTACTGAATTTTGCTGTCTTTTTCGCCAGTTATCATCGCATGAATACTCGTTAGTACTCAAGTAGCTGTGATTATTCTTGTCTCCATTTCCATAAAAGACTTTGATATCTCACATACGATCATAAGTTACGATATCAAGTTTTTTATCAAGATCCATATCTCTTACAAAAACCTGATGAACTCCAGAAAGTACACTTGGATTCTCTGAAATTTCTCAGTTCTTTACATTGGTGTTCAGACAAGCAATTCTTCCATCAACATCAAAGATCCCCTCATCATTCAGATAAGCTCTGAATTGTTGCTTGCTATTCCTTATCAAAATATCCTCATAACCATTCCCATCAATATCGCCAACATATACATCTTCCATCTGTTCAGTAGTCATCATCAGCATTCCCATATCTTGAAACTGCTTATCAGCATATTGCTTCTGCAGTTTGATAGTTCAATCCTGATAAATAACGAGAATATCCTTCAATCCGTCTCTATTATAATCAATATCCAAAACCTTCCAGATACTATTTGTAGTATCCGAATAAATCGTCTTTTCAATACCTCAGTTATAATCAGTATTTTCTAGATTGGTATTTTTCTGGATTCTTTTGAGAAGTGGATCTCAAATATTAATCAAAAACTCTGATCCAAATGGGATAGTCGATTCTCAAACACTCTTACCTCCAGCAAATAGTGTAATATTTTTAAAGTCAGCTCTAAATCCAATATATTTTCTAAAGTCATTACTATTCTGAATAGAGTCGTATCCTTGATAATTTGTATCTAGAGTATTCCCAACTTCAAAGATTCCTTTTGCGAGGCGATTTGTTGATCCTCATTGATAAGTCTCGCTAAATATCCATCTTGAGTCTTCTAGTTTTCCGTCATTAGAAAGAGGAGTACTCTTCGCGTAATCAAGATGCGGGATAATAACCTTTGCAACACTATTCCCATTCCAAACCATCTCCCAAACTGGATAATTGCCTTCTTTTTCACGAGTAAGATGAAGTGATAGTTCTTTATTTAATGTTCAAAGTTGCCTTTTTTCGCTATCATAGAGAATTCCCTGAGTATAAACATATCCATCAGCTATATCTGAAACAATCAAACTTGGACTTTTAGCAGTGTTTATAACCTCTGAAATCTTAGCTCCATTGCTAAGTATCTTGATATTCTTAATTTGATCTTGGATTTTTATCTGTCCAATTCATCAAACTGAAAGCAGAAGATTATTCCCATGAAGCTGTGCACTAATTACTAGCTGATCAATATTCTCAAGTTGCCCATTTGATTTTAAGAGTACGCTTGCTTTCTTCACCTTTTTGAGATCAACAAGCTGAGTAGTTACAGCAAGTGTTTTATCTGAATTTTTAATAATTTTTTCACTATAAGCATTCTTCTCTGATAGATATCATCGCTGGTTTCCCCAGTCAGTACCAAAGAGATTTAAATACATTACATTTAAACCTGAATTCACCGCCTGTTCCAAAAACTTCTTCTGAACTGATAGTCTTACCTGATCCTGGAGCGTCTTCTTGCTTCACAATACTCTCGCTTGCAAGAGGGTACTTGTCTCATTCTCCCTAAAGGTATGAGAAATATTGATTTTTCAATTGCTAACCTTCAGAGTATTACTTACAGTTTTTTGGTTATCGCTACTTGTTAAAAGAATATCAGTCGGCTGAGTAATTGCATTTCACCATGCATCAGACAAAGAAATCTGACCATTGATCTTCTCACCAACAACTGCCATTTTCTTCTCTACATTCAGTTTCAGCTTAGTGATTTCCCCAGGGAGAATCTCTATTTGATAACTTTGAGGCTGCAATCATGGAATTACGAAGCTAACTGTTTCAGTTCATGCTTTGTAAGTTGGAATCAGAAAAACTTTTGCTGCTCCTTTTTCAAAAATAATGGTTTTTACCTCTTTCAAGCCTGCTTTCTTATCTAGCATATATGCCTTAAAGCCTCATTTTTCTATATTAAGACTTGCTTGAGTATCCAGTTCGATACGTTTATTATCTAATCAATAGAGTCCTAGTTCCAATGTAATAACTTTATTTTTATCTAGTTTCCTCTGCGCTCCAGATCAAGTAAAAAGACTATCTTTTGTTAGTTGATATTTTAGAGGTGTAGACAATGGTTTATCATTGTAATGAACCTGAAGCTTTGCTGGAATAATTTGAAAACTCTGTTGAGTAACGAGCTTATTAGTTTTTGAATCCCTAAGTGAGAGTGTTTCTGTTCCAGTATCTTGAGGCGATGATCTATAAATAATAGTAGAATTCGCAAAATCTGAAACTTCTATACTTTTTACAAGTCCACTTCATGCAAGGAATCCTCACTTCTCAGCTGTTAAAATATATGGATACAAACTTCTAGAAATCTGATTTTTATACCTATCTACAACATTCAGAGGTACCAAAGTATAAATACCAGCTCAGACCTTACTAGGTATATTGATTGTAAAGGTATCAATACTTCCTGCACGAGCACTGAAAGTCAATGTCTTATGTCAGCATTGTTCTTTATCATCAGTAGGGCAGATCTCAATAGTTGTAGCAAAAGTTCATGCTTTATATTCTCCTAAACTAATTGCCACATTATATCCGCTACTACTAGCCTTGAACTCCTTTTCTACAGGGGCTTTACAGCTTTCTTGATTCTCAATTTTTAGGCAATTTTCACCGACAGTCAAAAACTTGACCTTGAAATTTTTGTTAAGTAACTTTGGATCTCTAGCTTGAATGATAAGCCTTTCCTCTCAGCCATCAAGTGTAAAGCTCTTTTTCGTTGTTGAAATCTCCATCTTTTCAAGTACAGTATTGGCAATTTTATCTGGATTATCAATTACACTAATAGCCTGCTTTTTCTCTTCCAAATGTGCATTTTTATCATCAAAAGAATCTTTAATATCCGGGAATGGATTAATGGCTTCTTTTATGGCATTTAGAGAACCCACCCAATGAGGTAGAGTGAGTGATATTTTTCATGGCTTTTTTTTCACTTCCTCGAACCAGCATCCCAATCCTCTAAGCCAAGGAGAGTTTGCTTCTTTTATATCATAGAGAAGAAGAGTGTCATTATAATAAAATCAGCATTCTTTTTGTTCATTATCTAGATTTCATTGTTTTGAATCTACTTCTGAGAGCTTATTTGAAGCAGTAGCTATCTCATCTAAAATAGGTTCCTCATCAGAATTTTTTACATTTCCTTCATAATTGATAGTATCACTATCATTAGAATTAATAAATCAGACTTCATATCCTTTAGAAGCATAAGTAGGAAGCGCTAACTGTGGATATATTCACTGAGAAGATAAAATCTGATCTTTATGCTGAGAAAGATAGTTATCTACAACATATTCGACCTTATTATTAATATCAAAACTTAAATCTGCAAAATTAATATCTTTTGTTATATCATCACTTATTGCCCTAGATTTGATCGCAACATTCTGATAATAGAGGAGTTCTGCTAGAGTATTGAGCATTTTTTCTCCTCCAATTGATTTCAAAACCTCATCATAGGTAAAAAGTTCATACCTACGAATATTGTTATCCAAGAGTGGAGTCGCCAAAAAATCTACACTACGAAGTTGATCATAATGTCCTTTTTTACTCAGATAGTTGGCATTAGCTTTATTCTTTTCTTCAGTAAGAATTGTATTATATTCACTTACTTTATTTTTGAGATACTTCTCAAGAGATGCTTTAAATTCCGCAGGAGATTTTAGTTGTAGAAATGTTCAAGATTGATTGTAGACTTCCGACTTGAAGATATTCGGGTAGATAAGTTTGATTTTGCTTCATCAAATTCATTGGAAAGTCGTATATCTTGGAGAGTCAATTGGTCTATCAGGAGTTAAATCAGACATTCACTTGATAGTGATTTCTGGATTTTCACTATCGCTTTTAAAGATATTTTGAAATTCTGATTTGTGATCGTCTAGCTCTCAGAGTAGATTATCAATCCTATAATCACTTTCTCCACAGTTTGCTACTCCAGTAACTCCCCCAACACACTTAAGCCCACGAAAGCCTTCAATACGATTTCATTCATTATCGATGGTTACCCTATGAATCTTTTCTATCATAAGATTCACTTTCGTCAGCATTTCATTCCCTAAACTTGCTCAGAGGTTCCCAGAAAAATTATTAGAATTTTTCCAAGTTTCTAATAACGTCTTATATCATTGCAACTGAGCTTCAAGTCTTATGAGCTTTATTAGTGTTTCTTTCGAAAGATTTATTCGGTTTGTTAATCTGTCTTTATAACTAGCAAACTTATTGATAACTTCATTATATCGAGGTTTATACATACCGAGAGGAATATCTGTATTTAACTCTGAGAGACGAACAAGTTGGAGTGCTTCTTTTAGTGGAGAAAGATACTGCCTTTCTAAAGATATCTCAATTTCCTCACTTAAAAGGTCTAATTCACTTAATAAAACAAAATAGTCCGTTTTTTCATATAATATTGAAGTCTGAGTTGGATTTTGCGAATTTCTTCGCAGGGTATTAAATAAGTTAACTCTTTTCCTTTCCACCTCTTCTTTCCCTAGGTTGTAAGTATTTTCCTTTTGCCTGATAGGATCAGTCATTTCTTTGAGAATTTTGATATTCCCAGTGATAGAATTCTGACTATATACTCAGCTGTTCAATAGCGTTCTTTGTCCGCTACGAATTAGATTGATGTTTTGTTGAATATTAGAAAAATCATTATCTAGATTGCGAAATGTAAGGAATTGTTTTCAAAAGCATTCCGCATTTCAATCCTCAGATCGGCTTGGGGGCGGATTTCAACGATCGCTTGTTGGTAATCGAGTAATATCATTTCCTGTCCATATTTTTCAGTACCAATATCAAGTTAAGCGGACAGGGAGGATAAAACTTCATGAAAAAGGATTCTCAAGACATTTTATTTTTTTGCTTGTTAGAAAGTAGTTATTCTTCTTATTCCTATCCTGAAGTATTCATCAGAAGCTATATCAAGTGCCTCCAGTAGAAAAGACATCTCCTCGAAGATCCTTAAGAGTGTTATTCCCCCTTATAGTTATAGCTTTTCATTCATCTATATAATTTTTATTCTGTAGTAACAGTGTATTAGCATAGAGATATTCTAATTCAGCATTTTTCTGCTGAATTTGGGCGTTGTTCTGTGTTGTTCAGTTTGTGTTTTGCGCGATTTGGTCTTGTAGCGTTTTTGCAAGAGAAACTCTTTCTTCTATCTTTAGGTTTTTGTCGTTATATTTTTGATTTAATATAATGACTTCGTTTCATACAGATCCTCAGGTATTCAATCAATTATCTCTTTCTGTTACTAAGAAGTTGAAACCTGACAATAAGTTGTTTTTTTGTCCTCTAATTGCTTCAAGGATGCTTATTTGATTTTCTCCACTAAAAAAGTATGCAAGGGATCCTGTTGCATTATTATTAAGAATAGATGTAGAAAAGAGTTGATTCCAAATTCTATTTTTTTCTATTTCAATATTCTTTTCACTATTGATAATTCTGGTTTCATGTCCAGAGAGAGAATTGTTAACATCTATAATTCTATTTAAGATTGCTCATATTGGGCCAGCAGAATTTGCAGCTACTGTTAGTGCTCTAGAGATTGGATAGCCAGTCGCAGTAAACCTTTGTCCCTGTGTTTCAAGCTCCATTTCTCCTGTTAAAAATTGAGAAAGTATCATATTAAAACCTGTTTTTACGCCGGAGTCGTCATAAGAGTTATTTACTCCAAGGTTTTGGTTTCGCATTATATCAAGCGTTTTTTTACCTAATGCAACAACTCCTGCTAACGAAGAGTTATCAAGAGGTGCTTTATACACTAATCCGTGTAGTTCTCAGATTTTATCTGATACTGTTTTCAGCGCATTGAGTCTATTTTGTAATAATTCCACATTTACAGCTACATTACTTCATCTGTCTTTTAGATGGTTTCTCGCTTGGTCTAGAAGATTTAATCTCTCTTGAAGCTTCTGATCTCTTTCAGTGACTATATTTTGATTACTCTGCTCCTGATTGTGTATTGATTGTAGCCCACTGAATAATGTTGTCAGACGAGAAGAGACTTCATCAATCCTCAAGCCCATTACATTTGAAACTTGTGACGGAGTGTGAAAAACTTTCATATCGAGAGCCTGAAGGATCTGTTCTTGATAGAATTTTTCTCTACTGTTATCATTATATTTTTGCTTTTTTATGGTTTCTATTTGATCTGAGGTTGTTGCTTTATGCTTGATCTCAGATGAGACTGTTTTATATTGATAGAAACGTTCTTCGTCGTCTCTTGATCTTTTCGCCTTTAATAAAGAGAATGAATTCGATCAGATTTTATTAAAATGTTTATCGCTAAGCTCCTGATTAAAGTAATCTACTTGGTCATAGGATATTCCATGGCGTGTTGGCTCTCTATAATTTCATTCTCTGTATGAAATTTGGGTTGGAGAGCTATATTCCTTTAGTCATTCATAAGTATAGGCTGGTGTTTGCTTTTGAGTTAATTCAGCACTTCCAGCAATATCAAAAATTGGCTGCCATGCTGATTTATAATCAAAACCATTAGCGAATCTATATATTCACTGTGTCATTTTTTCTGAATCAACATTGAGAGGGGTCGCTCATCATCGAACTCTCTTTCAAAATTGTTGGAAGCTCTCACAGCCAGCTCGGTCCCTAGGATTATTAGATCATGGATCGCAGGTTCCAATTCCTTCCCATCCAATTCTTTGGCATGGGATAAATGTTCGGCGAAGTCAGAACCATCTTTTAACACATTTTTCTCAAAAACTTGCGTAAGTCTTTTCTTTACTATACAATTCATATTCAGCTTTTGTATTCATCATGTTAAAGCCCCTATTAGCCTCAGTTTGAGTAGAAAATATATCATAGGAGGCTCAGAAGCTTTTTGATTGTAGATTTGTTTGATCAAGATTTGATTTTGCTGGATTATCTGAGTTATTAATAACTTCTGAATAATTTCAGACTTTTTTTAAGTTTCTGAATGTTCCTCTATAGATAGAACTTTGTTCTGAAGAGATAAGAGATGAGGCATCTTGTCCAAAATAATAAAATCTAAAGGTATCTATAAACTTAGGGATTCGATATCCAATGCGAAATAATCTAGGTCATATGTATTTTTTTTCATATTGTTCTCTTTTATACAAAGTCGGGATAACAGACTTCATCTCATATTTTTCAGTCAAAATCTTGTTATCAACCATATTCTCTAGCTTATCATTGATCCCCCTAATGATCCCATTCATTTCGTTTGTTCAGAGAGTGAGTTGGTCTTTGAGTTGGATTTTATTTTGATGGGTATCAGCACCTCATGTCCATCTGTTTGAAGCTTCTATGTTATCAGCAATTGCTCTCTGCAATGGGACACTCAAACTTGAGGAATATTCTTGAAGGTGTCCATCAATTTTTTTCTTCAGCATCTTAGTTGGTGTTTTCGCTTCAGAACTATTAGAAAAAGAACCAGAAATCGTACCGCTATCTCCTAGATCTTTCAAAGCATTCCCTAAATCATTTACCATCTCCTTAACTTTCTGACTATCATTCTTTTGAAAAAAATCAAAAAGCAGATTGGTGTAACGATTGTACATCAAATCTTCAGCAAAGGCTAATCTATTTTTGTATAACTGATAATTCTCTTCCAAAAAGTTACTCTGCAGTGCGACAAAATCATCATATCGAACTTTTTTATCTGCAAATTTACTTGGATCTGCATCATAGTTTTTTAATTTTTGAAAGAAGCGTTTATAAGCATCAGCGTCAGATTTGAAATTAATTACTCAATGCCATATCTCTGCTTGTCCATTTTGTTTGGCTTGAGTAAAATATCATTCTCATTCATTCCAAAGATACTTTTGATCTAGAAAATCTACATAAGGATAAATTGATGGGAAAACATAATCGGAATATTTTACCACAGGAAAAGGTATTTCTCAGATCATTACGAGTCCAATAAGCTGGGAGCTTTTCTCTTTTTCTCATTCAAAGTAGAGGTTTTCCAAGAGTTTTGTAATCTCAGGAGCTGAATACTCTTGAGTGTTAATCTTAAGGACTAATGCTTTACTTTGATCATATTTCTTTTGAATATACTCTGTAGTATACCACTTAAGCTCATTTTCAATTTTAGGATAAACATGCTCATCAACAAGTACTGCTACTAGATTTGAATAAGTATTTTTAGATTCTCCACTTGCATATACACTTCCTCGTTGGATATATCCCAAATATGATAAGACCTGTGAAACTACATAACAAAAAAGAATAGCAATTGAGAGTATTTTTTTTGAGAACATAGGATCTTGATATGGTAAAAAACGAATATAAAATATATACGATAATTAGAGCAAAAATAAAGACAAAATCTGATTTTAGTACCTTTTTCAGGTTGCTATTTTTTTGTTCTATGATCTCATACTTGACAGTTATTTTATCTGGTATTTTAAAACAATTGATTTTCATTTTCCAAACACTATACTACTGATTGTTTTTGTATCATATCTTATTCAAATGATCTTCTGAAATGAAGCACAAAGAACATATATCAGGCAGTTTTTTGACCGTAATCTTTCTTCAAAAAATCCGCTTTTTATACTTTTGATAGGACAAAAAGGGCTTTGAAAAACTAGTTTTATTGAGTCCTTTTCTGAGGGAATCCTAGGAGTATACAAGAGAAGTGATTTTTTATATATTAGAGATTGTTCTGAGGAACTAGAAAAAACTCATACTATTCAAATTGAAACACCAACAACACAAAAAACAATTCAACTAGCTAATTGAGAAATATATGAAAATAGAGGAGTCAGGGAAATTAATTCGCGATTACAACAGTCGGCGATTAGCGGAAAGAAGATATTATTTATAGAAAACTTAGAAAGGATGACGGCATCAGCAATGAATGCTTTTCTAAAAACCTGTGAAGAACCACTTTCTCAAAGATTTATTTTCGCTACAATTAGCTCTGAAAGCGGAGTATTGCCAACAATTGTTTCTAGGGCTTTGCTTGTACATTTCAATCTCCTTGATGAACAAGCTATGAGGGCTTTTTTGAAAGGTCAAGATGCAACTATTTCAGATGAGAAACTTGAAATTGTCTTACACATGAGCTGAGGAAAACCTTGAATTGCATTGGAAATCATGAAGAAGATCAATCAGGATAGTGAAATTGAGCAGACACTAATGCAGGGATTTAAAGTAATTACAGAGAAAAACTCACATCTTAAGCAAATTGATATTCTAAAAAAGATAAAAGAAATCTGACTTTTAGAGCCTTTTATAAATACTATTATTGATCATTTTACAAGTGTTTGAGATAGTACTCTTGCTCAAAAATGGATCAACCTAAAAAAGTTTCAAGCGGCTAATATTTCAGAGGAAAATAGTCGATGGTATACTGTTTTAGGATAATTTTACAATAAATGTCTACTTATGTCTACATACCTTTGACAAAATTTTTTAAAAGATAGTGCTATTAGAAGTTATATCTGAGAAAATATTGCAAAATTTTATAAGGTTGCAAACGCAGAAGCACTTATTGAAATTGGTCCATGAAAATGAGCGATAACAAAGAAAATAAAAGATATTTCTGAGAATTTTTTTGTTATTGAAAAGGACTTAACAATGGAGGAGCATCTTCTATGAGTAGGATTAAATCATGATCAAATTATCTTTCAAGATATTCTTCAAGTTGATTTCCAGACAATCCTTTCTAAGATTAATAAAAATCAGAATTCCACACTAGTTGTTGGAAATCTTCCGTATTATATTACCTCTCCGATTTTTAGGCTGCTTTTTACCAATCATGAAAAAGGTTTTTTATGAGGAATTTTTATGATTCAGGATGAAGTTGGATTAAAAATTGTTTCTTCAGCTGCGAAAAAATCATACCTTTGGCGATTATTAAACTGGTGATATACGATTGAATATCTTAAAATGGTCCCACCAAAAGCATTTTCTCCAGCTCCAAAGGTTAAGAGTTGTCTAGTAAAGTTTATCAAAAAAACTCAACATCAAGACTGCAATTTTAAAGATTTAGAAAAATTCCTAAACTTATACGCTCCATATAGCAGAAAAACCCTTGGGAGGATTAGTAAAATCATCCAAAAAAATGAGGAATGAGAAACTTTCTCTCTCCCAGAGGAGTTGTTAAGCAAAAGATTAGAAGAATTGTCTCGAGAAGATATTAAAAAGATTATCAAAAAATCTGACTCATAATTTCTTTTAATTCCTTTCTTTGAGAGGCAAAAAGAGGGTTATGTAATCGATCATGGAAGTATTCATTGCAGAAATGTGCTATATGCCCAAGCCCCTTTCTCTCAACAATAACATAGCTTTCTATTGCTCCTTCCTTGAGAATAAATATTTTTTCTTTATAGAGTCTCTCTATTCATTTAATGATGGCTTTATATTTTTTAGGACTAAAGGAGAGAATAGTTTTTACTAGTCTATTGTAATAATCACTATATTTCTTTTCTTTTGTTTTTGGTGAATGTTTGAGATTTTGATTGGCGAGTTGATAAAACTTATTTAGTTCTGCAGTTGAAAAAAATCAATAATCGACCGTATTATCCCAGTCTCAGATAAAATAATTTTTGATATTAAATTTATTGAGAAATTTTCTCCAAGCATGCAAAGATCATTTCCCGTTAATATTAATCACCTCATAATCTGAAATTTTAGATTTCCATTCAGGAAGTGTCTTTAGATAGTTAAGATAAAAGCTAAAGAAATAGGCATCAGTATCTCATTCTACAAGAATGATCTTATTAACGAAAAAGATTTTTGAAAGATTTTCAAACTTCAGCATATGAATCAATGTGGCGTCATCATAATCAACCTGAATCTTAGGCGAAATAATCTGAGATTCGCTTTGCTCATTTCTATAAACTCTATATACATTAGTAATATTCCCCTCATTGATAAAGAGCCCAGAATTTGTAGAGAAAATAAATTGAGAGTTGATGTTTTGACTTACATGCTCAAATACCTGAGCAATTTCTTTCTGAATTTGAGGGTGAAGATGTAATTCTGGCTCATTAATTATTAAGAATCCCTCCTTTAAGTCATTACCATACATTGCGAAAATGATGGTAAGTAGAGATCTCTCTCAGCTACTGAGTTCGTCAAAGTAGACAATTCTTTCTTGACTGTCTATAAGATGGATGTTTAACATTCAATTTACATAGTCAATATATAGCTTCTTTCATAAATATTTGTCTATAATATAGCTTAAACTTGTATAAAAATCAGACTTTTCTAATTCATCTTGTATGAATTCAGAATGTGACTGGTTGGGAGAGAGGAGTTGGGATTGAGAGAAATTTTCAACAATACTCCATAGTTTTCAGATACAAGTAGCATATCATACTAGGCTATTTCTCGTATAATTAATATCGTTAATAATATCATGAGGATTAACAAAATTACTAAATTCAAATTGGCTTCTTTCTGTATTTAAAATAGCAAAAGTTTTTTTGAGAAAATATCGTTTTCTTTCTTCAGGTTTCTTTTCAAATTCATTAAAAATTGTAATAATGATCTGGAGTAGTTTTTGATATTGGATACATTGCAAAATAAAAATCTGATACTCTTCAAGTCCTCTTTCATCAATAATAAATTGTTGTTCTTTTTCATCGAAACTGGCCTTAATCCTCAAATTAGAAGACTTTTCCATAAGCGTTTCAAGCTTATATTGCGGAAAAGAAATGTTTAATTTACTATATTTACTGATAATATCATTAATTTTCCCTGTATATTTACAGACAAAACCTATATTTTCATAATCATTTACTCAAAGTTCAAGCAAAATCTCAAAGTCCGAAGGTTTATTTGGTGTAGCATAGTTTGTATGCAGCTTTTTTGTGAGATTTTTTTCTGCTTGAATAGCTTTTCTCATTGGAATTTCTGGATTTTGAGAAAATTCTCTCGAATAGTGGTAATCTTTAATAAGGGTAGAAAAGAATTCCTCCAAAATAGTTACGAAATTACTCTTACCAGAAGCATTATTTCCAATTAAAATTCTAAGTCCCTCATATCATCCATTTGAAAAAAATGAAATTTTTTCCATATTCTCAAAATCTTCCTTGTAAGGGAAACTCAAAAGATTTGAAATTTTAATTTCCTTAATGTGCATGAGTTTTTTTGCGGGTAAAAAATCTATCAAAGTATAGTCAGAAAAAATATTTTTTCAACAGTATCAGTAGATATAAGCGAGAAAAATCTGATTTTATCTTTTTTTGCTATACTTAGTATTGACTTTAATAAACTTTTATATATATTGAGGACTCAAAAAAAACAAAAAATGTATGAAAATTAAAAAAAACCAAAGTTCTACTAAGCAAAAAAAGGAAAAGATAAGTGATATTGAGCTTAATGAAAAGCTTTATCCAAAAGACAAAAATCAGATTTTATCTGAGTCTAAACCAGAAGGTGACTATTCACCTAACAAGAATGAAAAAGTTGGGATATCCTTTGATATATCCATTGATAAAATTGGAAGGATTTGTATTAATCTGTGTTTACCTTCTCAAAAAGAAACTTGATAGTAGAACTGTTTTCTCACAAACAAAATCCCTAGGATCCCAGATGGGAAAGCGATGATATGAATATGAAAACGGGAAACTAGGGATTATACTCTCTAAGAATATTTAGAGAGTTTTTTTTATTTATGCCAAAATATCTCCAATTTTCTCATCCAAAAACTTCTGTAACTGAGGTAATCATTCAAAATTTGGATAGTGCTCTAACAACCAATGAGCTCCTTGTTGAACTTTTTCCAAGAAATTTAAATCCGATAAAACATCAAATGGGATATCACTGAGTCAAGACTGCATCGTTCCTAAAATCTCTCCAGATCAACGATTTTGAAGATCTAGCTCAGCAAGTTTGAAACCATCTGTAGTTTCCTCCATAGCTTTTAGTCTTTCATAACTTTCTCAACTTTTTTTTGGAGTTTCTAGAAAACAATAAGATTGAAGATCCGATCTTCCAATTCTTCCCCTTAACTGATGAAGTTGTGCAAGTCAGAATCTTTCGGCATTTTTTATAATCATTACTGTTGCCTCTGGTACATCTACTCAGACCTCAATAACTGTAGTAGAGACAAGCATTACTAGTTTTCAAGACTTAAAATCTGACATTACTTGATCTTTATCTTTAGGCTTCATTTTCCCATGAAGGAGTCAGATTTTCCCAGATAATTCTGGGTAGAGCCCTTGCATCTCCTCATAACTCGATAAAGCAGACTGTACCTCATCTAATGTTTCACTCTCTTCAATAAGTGGCGTAACAACAAAGACTTTCTGGCCTTTGTGGACTTTATCAACAATCCATGCTTTCAGCTTTAGAAATTCATTATTGCTAATAATTTTTGTCTCAATAGGTTTTCTTCCTTGAGGCAATTCATTAATAATGCTTACATCAAATTCTCCAAAAAATGCGATCGCCATTGATCTTGGGATAGGAGTAGCACTCATTTGCAAAATATGTGGAGATCAGAATTGCTTAAAAAAGGCTCTTTGCTTTACTCAAAACTTATGTTGTTCATCAATTACAACATACTGCAAATTATGAAATTTAATTCCTTCTTGCAATAAAGCATGAGTTCAGATGATCACATCAATTTTTCATGCTTCTAGATCAGATTTTATTTTTTCTTTTTGTGTTTTCGTTAGGGAACCAGTAATACATTCAACCCTAAGTCAGAGTGGCAGCAAAAACTTCGCAATTGTTCTGTAGTGCTGTTGAGCCAAAACCTCAAGAGGCGCTAAAAATGCTGTTTGTCCGTTAAAAATTTGCTTAATATAATAAGCTCACAGCGTAGCAACGATCGTTTTCCCACTTCAAACATCTCCCTGAAGAAGTCTTAACATCGGTTTTCAAGAGTGAAAATCATCAATAATCTGTTTTACAACCTTTTTTTGTGCGGTGGTAAGTTCAAAGGGGAGACGAGTTAAAAGCTCTTTTAAAACCTCCCACTGTTGTGATTGACTGATTTGTTTGGTTTGGCTTTGATATTGATGTCTATTCATAAGAGAAAAAATCTGAATTCTTAGCAATCTGTCAAAGAATACTCTATGAATTGCTTGATTTTTTAATTGATGATTCTGGGGATAATGGATATTCTGAATGGTATCTATTACATTTAAGAGATTAAACTCTTTTAGAAACTTGTCTGGGAGATATTCCGAAAAACATAAGGGAATTTGATATAGATTTTCTCGAATTTTTTTAGCGAACCATCATGGTTTTATTCAATTCATTTCGGAATAAACTGGGAAGATTCTTCCTGAATTATAGAGCTGACTGACTTCTCAGCTCTCTGAACTTGGAACGATATCTGGATGCGAGAAAATGATTTTCCCATATTTAAAATTTGGCTTACCAACAATAATATACCACTTTCATTCTTCAATTTTACTCGCTAAATACCCAGAATTAAAAATCGAAATCGCTCAAAGAGCTCAGTTTTCATCCTCAAATTTGATATCATAAATTGTTTTACCACCTCTTCTAAAGACCTTTTTCTCTATAATTTTCCCCTTTGTAGCTGCTGTTCCTTTTTCGTTAATTTGGAGATTGTTGAGAGGTTGAATAGTCGCCCTATCTTCATACGTTCTTGGAAAATAATTAAAAAAATCTTTAATGTTTTTAATCCCATGAGATGATAGAAGATTAATATATTGAGGAGTAGTTTTAAGCAGTGCTTTAAGTTCAGTCATAGTTTTTTTTGACAAAGTGAAAATTAAATGCATTATGCGGAAATTTATTCAAAAAGCAAGATCAGATTTTTTTTCTTTTTTATAAAGAAAACTTATCATAATCTCTTGATTTTTGTTTTTGAATGTTTACTCTGTTATTGTCTATGTATTTAGACCTTTTATCTAAAAAATGAAGATAAAAATGAAAGCAACAGTTAATGAATATGTAGGAATTTAGTTTGTTATAATTCCTAGTAAAAAAGAGGGGATAGTATTCTCTCTTTTTTTGTTAAATGCTCGCTTTTAATAGGTTTTTTTATGTTGAAATTGTTTTCTAGTTCCTTATAGTTAAGAAACTTTAGTCATATGACCACTAGATAATAAATGAAAAAAACACCACAAAAAAAAGCAAAAACCTCATCTCTATGATGGAAATGGTTTCAGTATGGATTACTCTTCATTATTATAATAACTTTAGGATTAAGATTTTTGCAGTCAAATAGCTCGCTTACACTCTCTAGTACGTGAACAGGGACGATAGAAGCTATACAAGAAACAAAACAGCTTCCCTTAAGTGAATGGATGGCAAATTATCAAAGCTGAAGTTTCTCAAAAATAGAACTTATCAATGATCAGGAATTGAAGGGATTCTCATTTATTGAATCTTGAACTCAGAACTTACTCTTTTGAAATCAGGTAACAATTGAAAACTATAATCTCCTTACTACGACAAAACCAGTTTCAACCTCGCTTACAGAACTTGGAATTAGCGTAACAGGAGATAATACAGTTCTTGTGACCTATAAGTGAGAAAGTCTTTTGTCTAAGCTGATTGCACAAGTTGGATATATTATTATTTTCATCATCATTCTTTATGTTGGAATGAGATTTATCATGCCTAAGGGATGAAATAATCTGTTCTGAGTAAAAGTTTGAAAAGAAAACAAAAAATCTGAAAGTAAAACGACTTTCAGTGATATTGCTGGGATGGATGAAGTAAAAAATGAACTGATCGAAATTGTAGATTACCTCAAAAATCCAAAAAAATATGAGAAATTAGGGGTAAGACCTCCAAAATGAGTCTTGCTCTATGGTGCTCCAGGAGGAGGGAAAACACTCCTTGCAAGAGCAGTAGCTGGAGAAGCTGATGTTGCATTCTTCTCAACAGCTGGATCTGAATTTATGGAAATGCTTGTTGGACTAGGAGCTGCAAAAGTGAGAAAACTCTTTGAGCAAGCAAAAGCTGCGGGTAAAGCGATTATCTTTATTGATGAAATCGACGCAATAGGAAAGAGGAGAGGATCTTGATATACTTGAGGACACCAGGAACAGGAACAAACTCTTAATCAAATCCTAACTGAAATGGATGGATTTGATCAATCTACTAACATTATTGTCATTGCTGCGACCAATAGACCTGATACTCTAGATCCAGCACTGCTAAGAGCCGGAAGATTTGATAGGAAAGTCCTTGTATCTGCTCCTACATATGAGGAAAGAATTCAGATTTTCAACTATTATCTCAAGAATAAAAAGCTTGATCAAAAAGTTAGTATTGAATCTTTAGCAAGGAGAACAAGCGGACTTGTTGGAGCCGATATTGAAAATATAGTAAACGAAGCAACTCTGCAAGTAGCAAAAGATAATAGAGAAATATTAACAATTCAAGATTTTGAGTATGCGCTTGAAAAGGTAATTATGTGACCTGAGAAAAAAGTGAAAACCACAAAAGAAAAAGAAAAAAAGCTGGTTGCATATCATGAATTAGGACATGCAGTGACTGGACATTTGCTTGAGAACGCTGATCCTGTTGAAAAAATTTCAATTGTTCGCAGGGGACAAGCATTATGAGTCACTTGGACTACTCCAGAGGAAGATAAAAACCTTTATTCAAAGGCAAAATTCCTTGATGAACTTGTGACTTTGCTATGAGGAAGGGCTGCAGAGGAAGTTTTCTTTGGGAAAGATGAGATTACAACTGGTGCATCAAATGACTTCCAGAGAGCGACTGGTATTGTAAAAAATATGATCTTAAGATATGGGATGGATGAGGATTTTGGACCGATTAATTATCTAAAAGATTCTGAGGAACAATCTTTTACAAATCCTTATAGTGAAAAAATGGCAGAGCTTCTAGACCAAAAGATTAAGAATTATCTAGAGAACGCTTACACAAAGGCAAAAACAATTCTGATTGAAAATAAAGATCTCATAGAAAAAATGTGCAAAATATTACTTGAAAAAGAATATCTTTCTAGTGAAGAGTTCGTCCAAATGATGAATGGAGATGTTACAGAAGAAGTATCAAGCACAAACAAAAAAACTAAGAAAGAAAAAACTGAATAATACCATTAAATAGATATTTACTGATTATACCAATACAATGGAACTCTATGTCTTAGATTATTTTATGAACAAGAATTTTAAAGTTCTTAATTGCCCTGATGAAATTAAGACTCAACTTAGACATTGAGATAAAATTGTCTATATCTATGAAGAAAAGTGAGTTCAAAAAAGTTCTATCTGACTCGTAATTTGATATCCCATCAAAGCAAGTAAAACTGTTGAATTTGAGAGGGCTTTTTCTGAGGATGAATCTAGAGAATTCTTAGAACAGCAAAATATTGCTCATAAGGTATTCCCTAGTTTTAAGAAGAAATTTAAATCAAGATTTGAAGGTTCGAGACCAATCACTGCGAGATATAATCCCATAGGTGATCAGATTTATTTCTATTTTTATTCCGAAGATAGATATGTGTTCGGAGATTTTGTGAAAGAACTTAGAGCTGAAATCTGAAAGAATATCTTCCTTTTTCAGATTTGAGCAAGAGATATGATGAGGCTCGATCCTGCAGCTAAAGATTATGCAGTAGGTTCTGATTGTGGTATGCTTACTGCTTGCCAAAGTCTCAATCCTTTTCCGTGCGTAGAAGTTGAGTGTATTGGACTACAAGGAGTAGATGGTAGAGATATGGAA